>NZ_JBEOTD010000068.1:0-21422 GCF_040426375.1 Streptomyces sp. NPDC096012 | reverse complement strand
GTCCTGCTCGCCTTCCCGGTCCTGGCGGCCGCGCTGTTCGCCCTGGAGGCCGACCGGAAATTCGGGGCGCACGTCTTCGACGCGGCGAACGGCGGCCCTCTGCTGTGGCAGCACCTCTTCTGGTTCTTCGGCCATCCGGAGGTGTACATCATCGCGCTGCCGTTCTTCGGCATCATCTCCGAGGTCATCCCGGTCTTCTCCCGTAAGCCGATGTTCGGCTACATGGGTCTGGTCGCCGCGACGATCGCGATCGCCGGTCTTTCGGCGACGGTGTGGGCGCACCACATGTTCGTCACCGGTGGTGTGCTGCTGCCGTTCTTCTCCTTCATGAGCTTCCTGATCGCCGTACCGACCGGTGTGAAGTTCTTCAACTGGATCGGCACGATGTGGAGGGGATCGCTGAGCTTCGAGACCCCGATGCTCTGGGCGACCGGCTTCCTCGTCACCTTCCTCTTCGGTGGTCTGACCGGTGTCATCCTGGCCTCGCCGCCCATGGACTTCCACGTCTCCGACACGTACTTCGTGGTGGCGCACTTCCACTACGTGGTCTTCGGCACGGTCGTCTTCGCGATGTTCTCCGGCTTCCACTTCTGGTGGCCCAAGATGACGGGCAGGATGCTCGACGAGCGCCTCGGCAAGATCACCTTCTGGACGCTGTTCGTCGGCTTCCACGGCACCTTCCTCGTCCAGCACTGGCTGGGCGCCGAGGGCATGCCGCGTCGGTACGCCGACTATCTCGCGACCGACGGCTTCACCGCCCTGAACACGGTCTCGAGCATCAGCTCGTTCCTGCTCGGCCTGTCGATGCTGCCCTTCTTCTACAACGTGTGGAAGACCGGCAGGTACGGCAAGCCGGTCGGCGTGGACGACCCCTGGGGCTTCGGCCGCTCGCTGGAGTGGGCGACCTCCTGCCCGCCGCCGCGGCACAACTTCGTCACCCTCCCCCGCATCCGCAGCGAGTCCCCGGCGTTCGACCTGCACCACCCGGAGATCGCCATGGCGGAGCACGAGGCCCACCAGGGCAAGCGCGACGCGATGGAGACACCGGGGCGTGAAGGCGGCAAGCCGTGACGTCGGCGAGCCGTCACGGCGCCCCGCTGGACCGGCAGGGCCGCGCACTCGCCAACGAGGTCGAGGGCTATCTGCTCCTGCAGGCGGAGCACGAGCAGGCACAGCGCGAGGCGGAAGCCCTCTGTGCGCGCCTCACCTGGCTCACCTCCGGGCAGGCCGAGGATCTCGCCCACCGGTACACCGAGCAGCGCCGCGAACTGACGCGGCAGATCCTGCAGGTCACGGCCGACCGGGCCAAGCGCCTGCGCGGCGAGTACGAGGCCCGCTACGCGGAGCTGCGTCGCACCCTGCTCAGACGGTACGCCGCCTGCGCGTGCCTGCTCTTCGCCGGTTCGGCCACGATCGGCGCGGGAGCGGGTCTGCTGGCGCGGTGATGCCCACGGGGCTCCCTGCCGGGACGCCCGCCACCGGCCCGTCCGGGCAGGGTTGTGTGCCCGGGCGGGCGGCGGGGCGGCGTCGGTCAGACCGGGCTCAGCGGGTGGGCCGCCGTGTCGGACCGCGGCGGCCAGGCCTGCGGGGAGAGGATGCCCAGCACATAGGCGCGGGCGACCAGGGCCGGGCGGGTCGCGGCGCCCAGGAGGTCGCGCAGGCGGCTCAGGTGGTAGTCCACCGCCTGCCGGGACAGATGCAGCGTTCCCGCGACGTCCGCGTTGCTGCGCCCGGCGGCCAGCAGGGCGAGTATCCGCACCTGGGTGGCCGTGAGCGGCGGTTGCGCCTCCTGGCGCAGACCGAGACGGGTGATGACGGCCCACACACCGGCCACCCGTTCGGCGGTGCGGCACACGGTGCTCAGGTGCACGCGGGCCCGGCGCTGCCAGCCGTCACCGTCGACGAGCACGGCGGAGGCGCGCGCGCTCCTGCGCCGTCCCTCGACGAGGTCGTCCCAGATCCGGTGCAGAGCGCCGCGTTCGGGCGTCTTCGCCAGCAGGCGGTCGGCCGGCAGCCCGACGAGGTCGGAGAGGCGGACGCGCAGGAGTTCGGCGACCGCGGTGCCGGCCTCGCCCACCCGTCCGTCCGGGGACAGCCGCAGGCAGGGCAGCCCGCTGTGGTCGCGCAGAGCCTGTAGGTCCTCCTCGGCCCTGCGCCGTTGGTCCAGCACCCGGGTGTAGTCGGTGACGTCGACATAGATTCCGGCCACACAGCGCCCGGCGCCCCAGCGGACGGGGAACCGGTAGCCGGCGGCGTGCCCGGGGGATCCGTCGGAACGCCGGTAGCTGAGGGTGTGCCGGACGGACCGGCCCTGGGTGAGGACGTCCCGGTCCAGGGCGAGGAACCGGCTGGCGTCGTTCGGGCCGTCGAGGTCGGCGAGGTGGCGGCCGACCACGGCCTCGCGCGTCGTGCCGTACAGGTGGGCGTAGGCGTGGTTGGCCCACAGATAGCGGCCGCGGGCGTCACGGACGAACGCCGCGGCCGGGGTGAGGTCGGCGAACGAGGCGTAGGGGCCGTGGTCCGGCCGGCCCCCCACCTCGACCGCCACGCCTCTGCTGCCGTGCCGGTCGGCGCCCTCGTGGCCCGGCCAGTTCACGTCGAAGGTCCTGCCCTCGAAGCACGCCTGATAGGGGCCGGCGTCGGCCGGACCCGTCGGGCCGCCGTGGTCGGCGCAGAGGGCTTCCAGGAAGCGGCGGGCGGTGCGCTCGTCCTCGAACGCCCCGCCCCCGCTGTCGACCACTCTCAGTCCGCCGTCGGCCTCCCACCAGGACACCGGAAGGGGCGCGAGCAAGGCTTTGAGATCGGACTCGTTCACGGCCCAACTCCTTCAACGGTCCACCACATTACGTTGAGTGACACATCATGCGTATCCCGTCGCGGTTCAGGCATGCGGGACGGCCCGGCCCCGCACTCCTTGGCACCCGACGGGCACTAGCGCATCACCGGACCTTCACATGTCGGCGATGCCCCGCACCAGTTGGGCATTTGCCTGAGCCGTTCGGGCGGCACGGCCGCCCGGACGGGGGGCGGGGCTGGTTCGCTTGAAGGTGAGGACGCGGTCCGCGGACCGCATCACCGTGAAGCCGGCGAAGGAGTTGGGTATTCGTGAGCAAGGTGCTGTACGTGCATGCCAAGGGCGGACCCCCCGTGGGATACGCCCTGACGCGGGTGGCCGCGAAGGCGGCGGTGCACCTGCTGGCACTCAGCGAACTGCCCCCCACCGTGGCGAAGGACGCCGAACGGCGGTGCGCCTCGGTCGTCCTGGCCCTCGGCACACCGGGAGGTGACGGCCTCGCGGAGGCACCGCGGGGCGACCTCGCCGGGGCGCGGGGCGGCGACCTCGTCCAGCTCATCACCGACCGGGCCCGCGAGGTGGGCGCGGACGCGGTCGTCACCTTCTCGGAGTACGCGGTCGTTGCGGTCGCCGAGGCGTCCCGGCGGCTCGGGCTGCGGGGGGCCGGGCCCGCCGCCGCGCTCGCCCGCGACAAGCGGCTGATGCGCGCCGCCTGGCAGCGCCACGGTATTCCGCAGCCGCGGTTCCGCTCCGTCTCCGACCTCGCCGAACTGGAGCTCGCCGCCGCCCGGTTGTCGTTCCCGCTGCTGCTGAAGTCGGCCTGGAGCGCCGGTTCGACCGCGCACCAGATCATCGGGGCGCCCGGGGAGGTACGGGCGGCCTGGCAGCGGTCGCGTGAGGTGATGGCGCAGTCGGCGCTGCTCGGCTTCGCCGAACTGCACGTGGCCGGTGCCTGCGAGGACTTCATCGTGGAGGAGATCGTCAGCGGGTGTGCCGAGGAGTGGTTCGACGGTTCCGGCTGGGGTGACTACGTCAGTGTCGAGGGCGTGGTCGTCGACGGTGACTTCCGGCCGGTCTGCCTGAGCGGCCGGATGCCGACGGTGGCGCCGTTCACCGAGCGGGCCGGTATCGTCCCGGCCGCGGTCGGCGGCGAGGCCCAGCGCAGGATCGTGGAGCTGGCCCGGCGCTCCGTGGACGCCCTGGGTCTGGCGGACTGCGGTACCCACACGGAGATCAAGCTGGGCGCGGACGGCCGCATGTCCGTGATCGAGACGGCCGCCCGGTTCGGCGGCGCGATGACGGTGCCGCAGATCGAGGAGGTCTTCGGGCTCGACCTGATCGGCATGTTCACCGACCAGCTGCTCGGTGGTTCTCCGGCCTGGCCCGCGCAGGCGTTGACGCCCGGGGACGCCGAGGGCGCGGCCGGCTGCCTGGTGGTCCTCGCCGTGCACGCCGACGGCTCCCCGTGGCGGCGGCGCCACCGGTGGGACCCCGCGGCCGTCGTCCGGTCCGCGCCGATCGGCGCGGGCAGCACCCTCGCGGTCGTCGGCGAGAGCTCACTGCCGGACGGCCACCCGGTGCCGGTCTACGACCCCGCGGCCGGCGCCAACACCATGGCGGGGCTGTGCCTGTTGTCGGCCGACCGGCCGCAGGCCGTGCTCCGCGACTTCACCGCGCTGGTGGAGGCCCTGCCGGCCATCCTGCCCGCGGACGTCGGCGAGGGGGTCCGGGCATGACGCTCGCACTGGAGGACGCGGGTGCGCCGGACGCCTCGGGCGACCGCACCGTCGTCGGCGCCAACCTGTCGCTGCCGCTGTTCCGCGCCCTGTCCGGGGTACTGGCCGGGCATCCGTACCTCAAGGTCGTGGTGGACCGCGCCGAGCACACCTGGCACCTGCTCGACACCCGGGTGCACCCCTTCCACGTCAACTACATCGCGACCCGCGTCCTCGGGCTGACCCTGGCCGAACTGGACGCCGACCTGGACGCGTTCAACGCCTCCGTGTACATGGACCCCGAACGCCGCTTCCTGCTGGGCGTGTTGTCCCTGCACACCGACGAGGAGCCCGACGGCTTCGAGCGGCCGTTCCTCGTGCTGGAGACGACCGAGGCCGACACCATGCACGGCGCGCTGCTGGAGGAGTTCTACCTCTTCGTGCGCGGCCGGGTGGACGGACGCCTGCCGCTGCTGCTGAAGCCGGCGAACCACGGGCAGGAGCACGAGCTGGCCTCGGTCAGCGAGGTGCGCGTACCGCGCATTCTCAGCCACGAACTGTTCGGCGACCGCACGCGCACCTGCCTCAACCCGGGCGAGGCCGAGGGCCGGCTGCGCTGCTTCCGGGGGCCGGCGGACTACCAGCGCGCCGCCGCGGACCTCGGCTGGTCGGACATCGTCGCGATGCCCACCCTGCCCGACGACGTGCCCCGGGTCGCCGGATTCATCAACACGGTCCCCACCACTCCGCTGTCGCACACCAATGTGCTCGCCGCGGGCTGGGGCATTCCGAACGCGATCGTCCGCGACCTCGACGAGCTGGTGGAGCGGGAAGGTCTCGACGGCGCGTGGGTGCGCTACCGGGTGCGGGAGGACGCCATCACCCTGGAGCGGCTGTCCCGCGAACCGGCGTTACGGAGGCCGGCCTGGCACCAGCAGCGCATCCGCATCGAGACACCGCTGCTGGACGACGCTCCGGTCCTCGAACTGCACCGGCTGCGGCGCGCCGACCGGGACAGCTACGGCACCAAGGCGGCTCACCTCGGGGAACTCCACCACGTCCTGGACAGCCGTACGGCGGACCTGACGGCCTTCTACCGGCGGCCGCGTCCGCCCCGGCCCGATCTGCTCGGCCATCTCGCCGCCCGGCTCGGCGAACCGGGCGCGTCCGCGGAGCGGTTGCGGGTCGCGGCGGCCGAACGCGTGGCCCAGACGGTCCGGGCGCCCGAGGGCGTGGCGCTGCCCTTCCGCCTGCACCATCTGTTCCTGACCTCGTCGCCCGCGCTGCAACAGGGCATCGGCAAGCTGAAGATGGCGCTCGAACTCGAGGCGTTCGACGTGATCGACTCCCTGGCGCTGAGCCTGCAGGGCCTGGTGCGCGCCACGCCGGTGCCCGACGAGGTGGCCCGGGCGATCACCGGGTCGGTGGCGGGTCTGCTGGCCGACGGGCGCCGGCTGGTGGTGCGCTCCTCCTCGAACGCCGAGGACCTGCCCGGCTTCTCCGCCGCCGGCATCTACGACTCGGTCACCACGGTGCGTGGCGCGGGGCAACTCATGGACGCCGTGCGGCAGGTGTGGGCGTCGCTGCTGTCACCGCGCAGCGTGCGGCTGCGGCATCAGGTCGGCATCTCCCTGGACGACACCTACATGGGCGTGATCGTCCAGGAGTACGTGCCGGCCGGTGTCGGGGGTGTGCTGGTGACCTGCAATCCGACCCGTCGCGAGGACTTCCGCAACGTGTATCTCAACTGCACGCCCGGATCGCCCGAGCGGGTGGTCGACGGCACGGTCCTGCCGCACCAGTATCTCTACAACACCGTCGAGGGCGGCGGCCGCACGGTGGACGTCGGTTCCTCGGGCGAGGACCTGCCGGCCGCCACCCGGACGTCGCTCGCCCGGCTGGCGCTGGTGGGACGGCTGTTGCAGTCACACTTCGGTGCGGGCGAGCCCGACGAGGCCCTGGACATCGAGTGGCTCATGACCGCCGAGGGGGCCTTCCACCTCGTCCAGGTCCGCCCCTACGCCCGGTGAGGCGCCGTATGCCCGCCCTGTGGCCCTCTCCCCCCGGGCCGGTCCCGTCTCCGGCCGCGCGGCGCGTCATCCGCCTCAACAACGGCTTCCAGCTGCTGTTCAACCTGCTGTGGTGGATGCCCGTCTTCTACGCCTACCAGCGTGACGCGGGCCTGTCCGACGGCCAGATCTTCGGTATCCAGAGCATCTACTACATCGCGTTCTGCCTGTTCGAGATACCGACGGGGGCCGTCGCCGACCGCATCGGCGCCCGCAACTGCCTGCGTGCGGGCGCGGTGGTCATGACGGCCGCGAACCTGACGCCGGTGCTGGCCCCGTCGTACACGGGATTCCTGGTGCACTTCCTCGCCATCGCCGCCGGGCGATCCCTGACCTCGGGGGCGGCGAGCGCCTACCTGTACGACGGGCTGCGGGCCGAGCAGGCGGACGCGCACTACCTGAGGGCCGAGGGTACGGCGCGTGCTCTCGGGCTCGCCGCCAAGGTGGTGTGCTGGCCGCTCGTCGGGCCGCTGATGGTGCTGGCCCCGCAGACGCCGTACGTGCTCAGCGCGGCGAGCGCGGCCGCCTCGCTCGGCTGCGCCCTGGCCCTGCCGCGGCTCGGCGCGGACGGCACCGGGCCGCGTGCCCGTACGCGGCGCGGCGGGACCCTGCTGCGCGACACGGGGGCCGCCTGGCGCACCCTGCGGTCGTCACCGTGGCTGGTCCTGCTCATGGTGCAGGGGGTGGCGGTGTTCACGCTGTCCCGGATCTGCCAGGTCAACCTGTTCCAGCCGGTGCTCCTGGAGCACGGGATCGGGGAGGGCGCGCACGGCGGTGTGCTGGCGGCGATGACGGTCGCCGAGGCGGTGGCGTCGGCCCGTCCCCAGTGGCTGGGGCGCCGGCTGCCGCCCGCGCTGTGGGTGTCGCTGCTGAGCGTGGCGCTCGCCGCCACCCTCGCGGGTACCGCCCTCGGCGGACCGTGGGCGGTGGTGGGGCTGTTGTGCGCGTTCGCCGCGATCACCGGGTTCGTCTATCCGGTGCAGCGCAAGCTCGTCAACGACGCGATACCGGCCGACGCTCCGCGGGCCACGCTGCTGTCGGTGGAGAGCATCGTGGACCGGGGGGTGTGCGCGCTGGCCGCGGTCGCCGCGGGCGCGTATCTCGCGGCGGGCCGGCTCGACGCCCTGCTGTGGCACAGTGCGGCGGTCACCTGCGTGCTCGTACCGGTGCTGCACGTGTGCCTGCACCGCGCGCGTCCGGGGAGGGCTCCGTCCCGAACACGCGGCACCGGTCCAGGCCGCCGCGGCCCCGGGGTGAGGGCGCCGCAGCCGACCGGCCGGGCCGATGACCGGCAGCCGGATCCGGTCACGCGGCCCGTCGGCGCGAGGCCGGACGAGCCGGTCGCACTGCCCGTCGACGAGGGGGCGGCACCGCGTCCGTGATCGGGTCCCGGGCGCCGCCGGCCGTGGGGCGTCCGTTCTCGCCGCCGAAGTCCTGCCCCGGATGCCCGGGCGGCGGGTGTGCCGCCGCCCGGGCATCCGGGATCCGTTCGGACAGATTCCCCGTTCGCCGCCGGCCGAGGCTCCGGGCTCAGCCGGCCGTGGAGGAGGCGCGGCGCGGCAGCTTCCAGTGGGGCCGCGGGAAGTGGCAGGTGTAGCCGTCGGGGTAGCGCTCCAGGTAGTCCTGGTGCTCGGGCTCCGCCTCCCAGAAGTCGCCCACGGGCTCGACCTCGGTGACCACCTTGCCCGGCCACAGCCCGCTCGCCTCGACGTCCGCGATGGTGTCGACGGCGACGCGGCGCTGCTCCTCGTCGGCGTAGTAGAGGGCGGACCGGTAGCTGCGCCCGAGGTCGTTGCCCTGGCGGTCCCTGGTGGTCGGATCGTGGATCTGGAAGAAGAACTCCAGGATGTCGCGGTAGCTCGTGGCCGTGGGATCGAAGAGGATCTCGATCGCCTCGGCGTGGTCGCCGTGGTTGCGGTACGTGGCGTTCGGGGTGTCCCCGCCGCTGTAGCCGACGCGCGTGGAGACGACGCCCGGCTGCTTGCGGATCAGGTCCTGCATGCCCCAGAAGCAACCGCCCGCCAGCACGGCTCGCTCTGTTCTCCCGGTCATCGGTCGCTCCTTCACGTTCGGGTCCGGCGCGCTCGGCGACGTACCGGTCTCACGATCACTCAGCCTATTACCGTTCCCCGAGCGGCCGACCGACGGCCGCTCGCGGACCTGCTGATGGAACCGGAAAGCGGCTCGGTTGATTCCCGCCCGCCGCCCCCCGCGGGGCGGCGGGCGGGCGGAGCGGGGTGCCGCGTGGGAGGCGCTCAGGCGTGCAGGCGCGGCAGGATCCGGTCGAGGCGGCGGGGCATCCACCAGTTGGCCCTGCCGATGAGGAACATGGCGGACGGCACCAGGACCAGGCGGACCACCGTGGCGTCGATGACCACGCTGACGGCCAGTCCCAGGGCGAGCATCTTCACCACCACGGTCGGTGAGGTGGTGAAGGACAGGAACACCGCAGTCATGATGAAGGCCGCGGCGGAGATCACGCGCGCGGTCGCGGACAGTCCCTCGCCGACGGCGATCCGGTTGTCACCGGTGCGGTGCCAGGCTTCGGCGATCCGGGACAGCAGGAAGATCTCGTAGTCCATCGACAGTCCGAAGACGATCGCGAACATCATCATCGGCACGTACGACTCGACGGGGACCGGTTCAGAGAGCCCGAGCAGCGCGTCGCCCCACCCCCATGTGAAGACCGCGACGAGGACGCCGTAGGACGCGCCCGTGGTGAGGAGGTTGAGGACGACGGCCGTCAGGGGGATCACCAGGCTGCGGAAGACCGTCATGAGCAGTAGGAAGGCGAGGACCAGGACGATGCCGATGACGAGGGGCAGTCGCTCGCCGACCGTGTCACGGAAGTCGGCCTGACCGGCCACGCTGCCGGTGAGGTAGGCCTCGGCACCGGTGCCGTCGAGCGCTCGGGGCAGTGTCCGCCCGGAGAGGGTGTCGAGGAGGGCGTCGGTCGCGGGGTCCTGCGGCCCCGTGGCCGGGGTGACGGTGGTGACGAGGATCCTCCCGTCCTCGCTCGCCCGGACCGGGGTGAAGGACGCGACGCCGTGGGTCTTCCCGAGCGCGGTGGTGACGTCGCCGGAGATCTCGTCGACGGGCGTCGTCGCCCCGCGCACGTCGACGACCGTGACGACCGGGCCGTTCGCGCCCGCTCCGAAGCCGGGTCCACCGCCGTGCGCGATCCAGTCGTAGGCGGTACGGGTGCTGCTGCCAGGCCGGTCGGCGCCGGAGTCGACATGGCCGAGGCGCATCGACAGCAGCGGTGTGGAGCACACGGTCAGGAGGGTGAGGCCCAGCACCAGGAAGACCCGGGGGCGCCGGGAGACGAGTTCCGCGTAGCGGTGCCGGCCGTCCTGCGCCGCGTTGTCCTCGGCGACGGGCCGACGCAGCCGGAGCCGGTCGATGCGCCCGCCGACCAGGCCCAGGGCCGCCGGGACCAGGGTGAGGGAGGCCGCGGCGGTCACGGACACGGCGAGGGTGGCGGCCAGGCCGATCCTGCCGACGAGGCTCAACCCGCAGGCGTACAGACTCAGCATGGCCACTGCCACGGTGACGGCGGCGACGAGCACCGCACGGCCGCTCGTGCGTGTGGTGCGGGCGGCGGCCTCCACCGGGTCGCGCCCCTCCATCAGGTCCTGGCGGTAGCGCGTCGTCAGGAACAGGGCGTAGTCGATGCCGACACCCAGGCCGATCATCCCGGCCAGGGTGGTGGCGGAGGTGGCGAAGGAGAGGACGGCGGCGACGATGCCGACGACGCCGAGGCCGACGCCCACGCTGATCAGTGCGGTGACCAGGGGGAGCAGTGCGGCGAGGACGCTGCCGAAGGCCACCAGGAGGATGCCGAGGGCCGTGAGGACGCCCACGCCCTCACTCAGCCTGTCGTCGGCCGGTTCACGGACCACCTGCTCCAGGTCGCCGCCGTAGGCGACGCCGAGTCCCGCGGCGCGAGCGGGCCCGGTCGCCGTGTCGAGTCGCCGGGTGTAGTCGTGGCCGAGGTTCCTCGGCTGCTCGTCGAAGGAGACCGTGGTGTAGGCGGTGCGTCCGTCGCCGCTGGTCACGAGCGCGGATGTGGTGGTCACGTGGGGAAGGCCGCGCAGGTCCGCCAGCGTACGGTCGAGCGCGTCCCCCCGGTCGGCCACCGTGCCGGCAGGGGCGTGGAAGACCACCTTGCCGTTGGGCGCGCCCGCTCGGGGCATGGAGCCGGTGAGCAGGTCCGCGCCGGTGTGCGAGGGGGTGCCGGGCATGCTGATCTGGTCGCTGAAGGCGGGCGCGGCGAGGTGCCGCCCGGCCAGGGCCGTGGCGAGGATCAGCAGCCAGGAGGCGATGACCACGACCGGGTGCCGGGCACAGCGGGCGCCGAGACCGCCCAGGCCGCCGCTCACGGGGGCGGAGCCCCGGGGAGGCGGCGCGTCGGGGCGCGTCCCGGCCGGTACTTCGGAGTGCTGCGAGGGTCCGGGCATCGGCGTCTCCCGAATGTGGGTGTCAGGGGCGTCAGGCACTGTAGGGATAAAGTGGCACGCATGACAATTGGCAGACATGACATTTTGCCGGGGCGAGGATCGCCGGTGGCACGCATGCCGATTGACAGTCGTGACACCGTGGCGGAGGCTTCGCCCCATGCCGAGTGAGACCACCCCCGCCGGACTGCGGGAACGCAAGAAGGAGGAGACGCGCCGCCTGCTGCTGGAAGGGGCCGCGCGGCTGTTCGGGGAGCGCGGATTCGAGGCCACCACGGTCGCGGACATCGCGGCCCACGCGAACGTCTCGGTGCGCACGTTCTTCCGCTACTTCGACAGCAAGGAAGCACTGCTGCTGCCGGACGGCATCCAGGTCTTCGCCTACGTCGAGCACGCCCTGGCAGGGCGCCCGGCCGGCGAGGAACCCCTGGAGGCCGTGTGCAACGCCCTGCTGGAAGCGGCCGAGCCGTTCGCGGCCTCCACCCTGACCGCCCTCGGCCATCCCCTCGAGGACATCGAGAACGTCGTCACGGCCCGCCTCGTACAGGCCTTCTCCGACTTCGAGGAGCGACTCACCGTCCTGGTGCGGCGCAGGCTGCCCCCGGACACGCCGGACGCCGACCTCAGGGCGGCCGTGATCGCGTGCGCCGCGCTCTCCGCGGTGCGTGCCGTGCTGCGGACACGCCGGGCACGGCGCGCGTCCGGCATCACGGACACCGGCCCGGCGTCCTTGCCGCGAGCGTTCGGCTTCCTGCGGGAGATCGGATCACCCCTCACGGGTGGCAGCACCTGAGCGTGCGGTGGGGTGCGACCGCCGCATCGAGCGGGCGGCCCGCGGCTCCCGTCCGGACCCGGAAGGGAAAACCCCCGGGGCGGGAGTTGCCTCAGACCGTTCGGTGGAACCCTGAACGGTATGGGCAAGACCGCACTGATCGTCATCGACATGATCAACACCTACGACCACAAGGACGCCGACCTGCTGATCCCGTCGGTGCGGGAGGTCGTACCGGTGGTGACCGGACTCCTGCGGCGGGCACGGGAAAGCGAGGTGCCGGTCATCTACGTCAACGACAATTTCGGCGAGTGGCGCTCGCATCACGGAGAGCTGCTGGAGCACGCCCTGGCGGGGCCCCACGCGGACCTCGTCGAGCCCCTGCAGCCCGATGAGAACTCGCTCTTCGTCGTCAAGGCCCGCCACTCCGTCTTCTTCGAGACCCCGCTGGAGTACCTGCTCCGGCAGCAGGGCATCGAGCAGGTCGTGCTGTGCGGCCAGGTGACCGAGCAGTGCGTGCTCTACTCCGCCCTCGACGCCCACATCCGCCACCTCGACGTCACCGTCCCCGAAGACGCCGTGGCCCACATCCACGAGGACCTCGCCCAGGCGGCGCTGCGCATGATGGAACGGAACATGGATGCCCGGGTGTGTTCGAGCGACGACCTGTGGACATGACCGTCCGCCGCCGCCCCGGGGGAACCGGTCACCGGGACCCCGGTCGCGGCCTCCACCCCGCCTGCGCTTCCGGACCCCGCTGCGCCTTCGGGGCCGCCTCCGGCTCCGGATCGGGCTGCGGCTTCGGACTCCGCTCCGGCTCCACGCTCGCCTGGGCCGCGGGGCCGCCGCGGGGGATGCGGGCCAGATCGGTCAGCAGCGCGTCCAGCCACGACACGGTCGCGTAGTACAGCCGCGGTGCGCCGGGCGGCTCGGTGGCGAACTCCGTGAGGAACGCGTCGATCAGCGGCAACGACGCGCCCGGGGTGTCGTCCCCTGGGTCGAGGGCCGCCGATATCAGCAGCATCCGCCCGGCCACCCGCTCCCCCAGCGCGTCGACGGACTCGGCCGCGGCAGGGCCGAGCCGGCACCGCGGCGGCGCCAGCAGCCGGTCGGACCCCCACAGGGTGTGGTGCCCGGCGATCAGCGTCGCCTGCCAGTCGATCACGAGCGGTGAGGGTCCGCGGGCCGCGCCTCCGAAGGGCGTCGGCTCACTCTGGAACTGCGCGTACGCGGACTCGGCCAGGATGAGGACGTGCTGCAGGGACCGGTGGCCGTGGACGACCGACATCCCGGGTCCGCCCGCCGTTCTCCGTCTCGCACGGCCGGCCGCCTCCGCCCGGCCGCCCGCTCCTCTGTGCCCGCCGGCTCCCGCCGGGGCGTCCGCCGGGGCGCCGGCCGCCACCGCTGCGCTGGTGGCGACCACGATCTCGGCGGCCCGGCGCATGAGTTCCGCCGTCGTGCGGCGCAGCTCGTCGTGGGCGCCGCGGGGCCAGGCCAGCAGACCGAAGACGATCCCGATCGCACTGCCGACCAGCACGTTGAGCACCCTGACCTCCGCCAGCTGCCAGGTCGGCGGCGCGAGCTGGGCGAAGACCAGCGCCACCAGCACGGTGAACAGCCCCTGTGCCCAGCCGACCCCCCTGACCGGCCCCACGGTGAAGGCGAGCAGCATCCACACCGGCAGCAGGACGGCGTAGACCTCGGTGTGCGGCCCGGCCACGGTCAGTATCCCGGCGGTCACCAGGGCCCCGGCGAGGGTGCCCGCGAGCGCCCGGCGGATGGTGCCCCAGGTCTCGTCCATGGTGGTCCGGGTGAGGGTGAGAGTGGCGAGCGTGGCCCAGAAACCGTGCGGCAGCGTGTCCACCCCGGCCACGAGCCGGGCCGCCGTCAGGGCCAGGGCGAGGCGCACCGCGTTCTGGAAGAACACCGAGCGGCGCTCCGCGTGGCCGCTCACCCGGTGCCACCACAGGACCGGCGCGCGGGCCCTGGCGTACCAGAACCGGCCCGGTGCCACCTTCACCGAGGCGTGCCGGCCGCGTTCCGCCAGATCGGCGGCCGTCGCCATGGCCAGCGCGGCGTCGGCGATCTCAAGCACGGCGGCGTGGCGGCGCAGGACGGCGGGCGGGAAACCGCTGGACGGCGGCGGGCGGTCGGCGGCCGGGGCGGTCCCGTCGTCGGCACGGTGGGTGGCGGGGTCGGCGGACAGGGCGGACAGGTGCGCGCGCGCCGCGCCGAGGTCCTCGTACGGCGTCACGGGTGACGGTCCCCCGCGCAGACAGGCCTCGGTGGCCTCGGCCAGCCGCGCCACCGCGCTCAGCACGGCGCTCACCTCCGGCCCGGGCCGCACCCCCGGCATGGCCGGCAGCAGCACCAGCCGGGTGAGCAGGGTGCGGGTGGCGAGACCGTTGTGGGCGAGGGCGCGCTCGCGCACCCCCGGCCCCGCCGGGCGTTCGGCCTCCGGCACGGTCAGGGGCCGCAGCCCTTGGCCGGCCTGCCGGGCGGCGCCGACGTCCGTGCCGGTCAGGGCGTACGGGGGTGCGGCGAGGAGCGTCGCGCAGTGGGCGGCGGTCCGCGCGGCGTCCGCGCTCCGCTCGCGGTACGACGGCGGGCAGGGCTCGGAGAAGAGCAGGGCCTCGGCGGCCACGAACAGGGCCAGGCCGACGGTCGTCCCGATCAGCCGGTCGCCGAGCGAGCCGGGATCGTACGGAGGGAAGGACGGCAGGATGTACAGGAGTTGCAGGCCGGGCGCCGTGCCCGCCGGACGCGGCCCGCCGACGGCGGAGAAGGCCAGCGCGAAGCCCACGAGCAGCATGCCGACGACCGCGCTCCACGTCGCCACCGAGAGGTAGGTGCCGACGACCACCAGCAGCCAGCACACCGGCAGTGAGCGCAGCACCGTCGCGGCGCGCTGCCGTCCGGTGCCCGGGATCCTGGAGAGGCCGCCCAGCGCCACGACGGCGAACAGGGCGTAGGTCGCCGCGACGGGTCTGCCGAGACCGTAGCGGAAGAGGTAGAAACCGGCTGCGGCGACCAGCGTCACGCGTACCGCCCGGCGGCCCGCGGCGGCGTAGGCCCGCGGTATCCGGCGGGCTGGGACACCCCACACCCCTACAGAATCACCCACCCCCGGGCGCCCGGCACCTCACCGCCGTGCGCGGTGCCGCCCCGCCGTGTCCGGCGGGGTCCCGTCACGGCTCCTGATGCAGGTGTGCGGCGCGCTCCAGTTCCTCTTCCTCCGCGCGGGCCAGGCGTGCCTCGGCCTCCACGTCGATCGAGCGGGTCAGCCACCAGTAGAGTGCCGCGGACACCGGCAGCCCGACGAACAGCGAGATGTCGGCTCCGCCGAGCGCCCGGGCGGCGGGGCCGACGTACAGGGTGCCGACGGAGAAGAACGGGATCATGGCGGCGAAGCCGACCAGGTAGGCGATGATGCCGTGCCAGCCCCAACGGCCGTAGATGCCGTTCGGTTTGAAGATCTCGGCGATGGCGTAGTGTCCCCGGCGCACCACGTAGTAGTCCATGAGGTTCACCGCGGTCCACGGGATGAACAGGTAGAGCACCAGCAGCAGGAAGTTGCTGAAGTTCGTCAGGAAGTTCGAGGTGGCGGAGAGGGCGCCGACCAGCGAGAGGGCCGCGGTCAGGCCGATGGTCAGCAGCCGTACGCCCAGCGTCGGCCGCACCCGCTTGAACGAGTCGATGCCGCTGATGAGCGTCAGGGAACCGCCGTACATGTTCAGCGCGGTGACGGACACGAGACCGAGGGCGGCGAAGAGCAGTACGATCGCGCCGAAGCCGCTGAACACCATGTCACCGGCGGCCTTGATCGTCCTGATGGTGTCGAAGTGCTTGCCCGCCCATGCGGCCAGCAGTGCGCCGAGCACCATCATCCAGATGCCGCCGAGCGCGGAGCCGAAGTACGTCCAGTAGAAGGTCTTGCGCACGGTGACGTCCGGCGGGAGGTAGCGCGAGTAGTCCGAGACGTAGATGGCCCAGCTGATCTGGTAGCCGGCGACCACGCCGAACTGGGCGAGGAACGGCGTCCACTTGAAGCCGCCCAGGTCGAAGGAGCCGGCCGGGTAGTGCAGGGTGACCAGGACACCGACCGTGAAGATCCCGAAGACGATCAGGAAGGTGTAGGTCAGCAGCCGCTCGGCCTTGTGGATGATGTCGTATCCCACCAGCGCGATGACGAGCGCGACGGCGGTGACGACGACCACCCACAGTTTGACGCTGCCGTGCAGCGTGGCGTGCAGGGATTCGGCGGCCAGGACGCTGTTGAAGATGTTGAACCCCGCGTACTGCACATACGCGAAGAGCCACACCAGCAGGGCGCCGACATAGCCGAACTGGGGCCGCGACTGGATCATCTGCGGCAGACCCAGTTGGGGGCCCTGGGCCGAGTGGAAGGCCATGAAGAAGGTGCCGATGACCGTGCCGGAGACGATGGCCAGCAGCGACCAGACGAGGTTGCCGCCCTCGGTGATGCCGATCAGCCCGACCGCCAGGGTGGCGATCTGGGCGTTCGACATGAACCACAGGGGACCGAGGTGCCAGAGCTTTCCGTGGCGCTCGTCCAGGGGGACGTAGTCGATCGACCGGACCTCGAGGCGCGACACCCGAGGTTCCTCTGATGTGCTCATGCCGCCTCCCGACGCCGAAGATCCACCGCTCGGACACATTCTCATCCCCGGCGGACGCGGTGACGAACGCAGCGAGCCGGGCGCGGAGGGACGGGTGTGCGGGAAGGGTCAACCGCCGGGCGGCAGCGGTGCCGGGCGGCCTCACACCTGGTCCAGGCGGCTGTCCAGCCAGTCGAACACGCGCTGTTCGAACAGCGCGCGGCCCGTCGGCTCGCAGTGCAGATGTGCTCCTTCGGCCTCGGTGAAGCGCACCAGCCGCTTCGGGCCGGGCAGCGCGTCGTACAGGCGCCGCGACGCTCCGGGCCAGAAGTGCTCGCCCTCGGGGTCGGTGATCAGCAGTGGCGTGGTGATCCGGTCGGCGACCGGCGTGACGTCGTACCGGGAGACCTCGGTGAGCAGGTCGAAGGGTGAGTCGATGGCGTACGGCTTGGCCCGCCAGCGCCACGTCGAGGCGAGGGCCGGATCCTCCTGAAGCGCCCCGGTGACGACCTGGTCGAAGCCGACGCGGTCGCCCGACTCCCAGAGGGCACGCAGGTCGGGACCGAGGTTGGCCCACCAGCTCTCCACCACGCTGACGACCCCGGGGTCGGCGACGGCGGCGGCGAGGCGGTGCTCGAACGCGATGGCGCGGGGCACCCAGTAGCCGCCCTGGCTGATTCCGCAGAGGACCAGGCGCCGCGGGTCGACGTCGGGCCGGGCGAGGAGGTGGTCGACGACGGGGGTGATGACGTTCTCCCAGTCGGGCCGGAAAGGGACCCCGCGTTCGAACAGCATCGACTGCTGGCCCGGGCCGTCGAACAGCAGGGTGCGGTACCCGCGGGCCACCGCGGGGGCGCCGAGCAGCGTCCAGACGGAGCTGATCGGGCCGTCGCTGCCGTTGTTGGCGATGAGCGTGGGCAGGGGACCGGAGCGGCCCGGCGGGCTGACGAGGTATCCGGGGAGCGGACCGCCCTCGTACGGGATCGAGACCTGCTCCGCCGGCGGGTCCAGGGCCCGGGCGAAGCGGTCGAAGCAGTCGCGGTGTTCGGGGAACACGGCACGCAGGTGCGTCTCGGGATCCGCGAGCGCGTCGACGGCGACCAGGGCCATGGCGAAGTAGCCCGCGGCCCGCAGATACGCGTGGCGCGCGCTCACCGGGTGCCCGGCCGCCGCGCTCCGCTCCCCCTGCGCGCGGACGCGCCGAGCCAGGTCCGTCCAGACCCGGAACCAGCCCTCCTCGTCGCCGTCCCCCACGGCGGACGCGGCGGACAGCACCTCGCCCACGTCCGCGCCCTGCCGCCAGGCCGAGCCCAGGGCGAGCAGGATCTCGTAGTCGAACTGGTCGTTCTTGCTGAACCGATACGCCATGGCTGCTCCCGGACAGGCTCATCCCCTCCCCCTCGGGCGGCCGCACCGCATATTTCACCGTAGGGGCCCGCCGCGCGGTGCGCATCACCGTCACGGCCGCCGCGCGGTGCGCACACGCGCGTGGCGGGCAGCCTGCGCGCCCGGGCCGGGTGTCGGTCCTGCGGTTGCCAGGGGGCGCGGGTGGGACGTGCGGAGGCCGAGTCTGGGGACAGGACGGAGCCACTCCGAATCAGCCGTGCCTGAGCGCCTGTTGCACGGCCTTCAGGGCCGGTCGGAGGCACGGTTGCCGGCGCCGGGGAGGAGCCGGACGGCCGGCACCCCACAGACGGGCGGGGCCCGCACGCTCGTTGGATGTGCGTGCCGCACCGAACCGTCGTGGTGTGCTCAGGCTCCCCGGTCCGGGGCGACGGCGCGGCCTACGCAGTCCCGGAGCAGGGTGCGCCGCTGGTCGTGCACGCTCGTGGGCTCCTGGGTGGAGGCGGCGTAGACGTACAGGCGCGAGCGGCGGTCACGGAACGAGGGTGGGTGGCCGGTCACCGAATGACGGCGGACCGGCCACCCACCCTCTCGTCAGCCGTGCGCCGGACGGGCTCGGATCCCGCCGTCACGGCTCCAGGACGCCCACCAGAGCATCCGCGTCGACGCCCACGACGCCCGCGGCACCCGCCGCGGGGCCGGACGACGACGGCACGAACGACCTCCTCGTCTCCCGGGTCGTCAGGACCCGGGAACTGCGGGCGTGGTTCCCGGCCGGGCATCTCGTCGACACTCCCCGGTGCCACGCCTGAGCCGTCGCATCACTGTCCACCGAGCTGTGCAGAGGGGTGAGCGCGGGACGCTCCCCTTCTCCACCGTGGACCTGGGCGGTGCCGGATCTCCGCGGAAGCGGAAGGGTGTCCGGTCACCAATAGTGCCGTCGGCCGGCGACCGCGTGCCCCATGGAACCCATGATCCACAGGACGGCCCCGACCACCAACAGAATGATGCCGATGGTCCACAGGATCGATATACCTGTGAGGAAACCGATGATGAGCAGGATGATGCCGAGGGCGATCATGACGTGCCTCCTGCCGGGTGACAGTTCTTCTTCCCTCCGTGTGCCCCGAACCGCCGCTTACGTGCACCCGAAGCGGCAAAAGCTTTTCGACGGCGGGTGAGGTGCCGGAACCCGGGCACACCGACGCCGGGGGACGTGGCTACTCCTCTCCCTCCTCCCTCTCGGCGGCGCGGCCGGCCAGGCGTTCGTAGCGCTGCCTCGCCGCCTGCGGGGTGCCGAGGCCGAGCCCGAACGCGATCTCCTGCCAGGTCATGCCGCGGCCGCGCGCCATCCGCAGCAGGGTGGCCTCCAGTTCGTCCATCTCTTCGCGGACCAGCGGCACGAGGCTCAGGGCGGCGGTGACGTCGGCCTGGTCCACCTCCGGCTCACCGTCCTCGAGCAGGGCCGCCCCGCTCAGCAGGAACGCCACGAGCCTCACCGCCTCGTGGGGTCCGAGGACCGAGGGATGGACCTGCCGGCGGCGCCGGCCGTCCGTGGCCGCGTGCCGCTCGGCGATGCGGAACAAGGAGGCGTGCACCCGCCGGGCGCGCGCCTCCTGAGGCCGCGGCGGCGTGAACGGGTCCGTCGGGTCAGGCTTCGATGACATGCCTCGATGGTGACGGAACACACGAAACGTGGCCAACGAAATAGGGTGAACAAGTTGTTCAATCAGCTACGGTCAGGCCCCTCACGAGAGCGGGGCGGTGATCTCGCGCTTGAGGATCTTGCCGCTCGGGCCGAGGGGCAGGGTGTCCGTCAGCCAGATCCGCCGCGGGTACTTGTACGCGGCCACCCGGTCCCGGACGAACTGCCGCAGCTCCTCGGCGTCCGCCCGGGCGTCCGGCCGCAGCACGACCGCGGCCGCCACCTCCTCACCGAGCCGCTCGTCCGGCAGGCCCAGGACCGCCGCCAGCGCGACGGCCGGGTGTTCGTGCAGGACCTCCTCGATCTCGCGCGGGTAGACGTTGTAGCCGCCGCGGATGATCAGGTCCTTCTTCCGGTCGACGATGTACAGATAGCCGTCCTCGTCCCGGCGGGCCAGGTCGCCGGTGCGCAGCCAGCCGTCGGGGATGGCGGCGGCGGTGTCCTCGGGGCGGTTCCAGTAGCCCTTCATCACGTTCGGGCCGCGCACGGCCGGTTCACCCACCTCCCCCGGCCCGACGTCCCGGCCCGTGTCGTCGAGCAACCGCACCTCGACGTCGCGGATGGGGGTGCCGACGGAGCCGGCCTTGCGGGCAACGCCGACCTGCTCCTCGCGCGATTCGCGTTCGGTGCCGGGCCGGACGTGGGGGCCGCGCAGCAGACGGGGCGGCTGCGCGCGGAGCAGGGGGTGCTGCCCCTGGCGGACACGCTGCACGCCTACCGGGTCGGGTTCGAGTTCCTCTGGTCGGAGCTGGTCGACGAGGCCCGCAGGCACCCGGACGTCACGGATGCCGAGCTGGTGGCCGGGTCGTCGGAGATCTGGGCGCTGTTCGGCCGCTACGCGGAGGCGGTGGCGGCCGCCTACCGGGAGGCGAGCGCGGAGCTGGCCCTGCGGCGTGAGGCGCGCCGCTCGGCGCTGGCCGAGGCGCTCTTCACCGGTGCCCTCGCCGACCGCACGACACCGTGGGAGGCGGCCGGGCAGCTCGGCCTGCCGGAGCGTGGCCCGTACGCGGTCGTGGCCGCGTCGGTGCCCGATCCCGGCCAGGAGCCGCTGCCCGGTATCGAGGCGGCGCTGCGCCGCTCGGGGGTGCCGTCGGTCTGGCGGCTGCTGCCCGACCAGCAGATCGGGCTCGTCGCCCTGACGCACCGGGACGCGGAGTCGGTGAGTCTGCGGGCGCTGCGGCGCCGGCGGGCGCGGGTCGGTGTCAGCCCCACTTCGACACGCTGCGGGAGACACCGCAGGCGCTGCGGTTCGCCCGGCTGGCCCTGACGGGACTCCCCGGTGACGGGCCGGGGGTCACCCGGTTCGACGACAGCCCGCTGGCCATGCTGGTCGCGGCGGCCCCGGCGGAGGCGAGCCGACTGGTCGACGTGTCCCTCGGGCCGCTCCTCGCGCTGCCCGAGGTGGAGCGCGGCCGGTTGCTGCGCACGCTCGGCCACTGGTTCACCTCGGGCGGCGTGACGGCCTCGGCCGCGGAACGGCTCTTCGTGCATCCGAACACCGTGCGCTACCGTCTGCGCCGCATCGAGGAGTTGACGGGGCGGTCGCTCTCCGACCCGATCGCCCTGTGCGACCTTGGCGCCGGGCTGTACGCCCTGCGCCTGCTGCCGTTCTGAGAGTGAACCGCGACGCCGGTACCCGGGAACACGACCGGGGCGGCCGGAGCGCCGGGGGCACCCGCCAGGTCCGCCCGGCCGGTGCTTCCGGGATGCGCGCGCGGCGAGCGCGGCGGCGATGTGCGAGGGCGAGGGACCTGGGGGTGGCGGCCGAGCGTTCCACCGGTCAGCTCCGGACCGGCGGCGCAACGGCCCGGCGGAATCGGCCCGGCGACCGGGCCCGGCGGAGACGGCTGGGGGAAGAGGCCGGCGGACACGGCTGGGCCCGAACGGTGCGCCCCGAGCTGGAGCAGGTGTACGGCGGCCACTGGTCCGCCTGTCACCTCTCGGCGC
>NZ_JBEOTD010000067.1:0-22786 GCF_040426375.1 Streptomyces sp. NPDC096012 | reverse complement strand
CCGGGGGGCCGGGGTGGGGGACGGGGCCGTTCCGCCGGGCCCGGAGGGGGTCCGGCGGAACGGCCCGGGAGCGCCGGCGCTAGCTGCGACGCCCGGCCGGACCGTGGGCGGCCGAGTCGAGGTCGTCGCCCCCGGGAGGCCGCCCGGAACCGCCGGCGGTGGTACCCGGATCGGCCGTCGGCGTCTGGATCCGGTCACCGTGCCCCGGCCACCATGCGGCGTGGCCGATCAGCGCGGTGAGGCTCGGGGTGAAGAACATCGACATGACGAACGCGGCGACGGCGATGCCGAAGGAGACCGCGAAACCCATCTCCGTCAGCAGCGAGTTGCCCGCGAGCATCATCGTGGCGAAGGTCGCCGCCAGGATGAAGCCGGCCGCCGCCACGGTCGGTCCGGCGTGCCGCAGTGCCATGCCGGCCGCCTCGCGGGGATCGCGGCCCTCCCGGGCCTCCTCCCGCAGCCTGGCGATCATGAGGATGTTGTAGTCGGTGCCGATGGCTACCACGAAGAGATACATGATCACCGGGAGCATGAACATCAGGCCCGAGTGCCCCTGGGCCCCCTGGAAGATCCATACCGTGGCACCGAGGGTGGCACCGAAGCCGAGGCCGACCGAGGCGATGAGGTACCAGGGGGCGACCACGCTGCGCAGCAGCAGTCCCAGGATGACCATGATCAGCAGAGCGGCGACGGGGAAGACGGTCCGGTAGTCGTGGTTGACCGCGGTGTGGATGTCCTTGAAGATCGAGGACATGCCGCCGACGAGGGCCTCGGTGCCGTCGGGGGCGCCGGAGTGGGCGACGTCGCGCACCCGGGCCACCGCGTCGATCGCCTCGTCCGTCGACGCCTCGTACTTGAGCGTGACGGTGAAGTCCGCTGTGGTGCCCTCCTTGTTCACCTGGGTCATACGGGCGTTCGCCACTCCGTCCACGGACCCCAGCCGCTTCGCGTAGGCCCCGAAGGAGGCCTGGTCCAGCGGCTTGCCGTCGGTGCTGGAGAGATAGACGTCGGTGGGTGCCGCGGCGCCCGCCGAGTACGCCTTCTGCATCTCGTCCTGGACGACCATGGACTCCTTCGTCTTCGGCATGGAGCCCGAGGCGAGATCGAAGGTGGCGTTGAAGCCCAGGGTGCCGAGCGACAGCACGACCAGGACCAGTCCGGACAGGACGGCGGTCAGTGCCGGGCGGCGCTGCACCCCGCGGCCGAGGGCGGCGAAGCGGGCGTTCTCCGGTTCCTTCTGCCAGGACTTGGAGGGCCAGAACACCTTCGGCCCGATGAGGGAGACCACGGCCGGGATCAGGGTCAGGCCCGCGACCAGGGTGACGGCCACGGCGATGGCGAGCGCGGGACCCATCTGCTTGAGGAAGCCGAGCGTGGAGAGCACCAGCGCGAGGAAGGCGATGATGACCGCGCCCGCGGCGGAGGCGATGGCCTCGCCGACCCGGCCGACCGCGTTCACCATGGCCTGCTTCGGTTCGTCACCGGCGCGCAGCCGTTCGCGGTAACGGAACATCAGGAAGAGGAAGTAGTCCGTGCCGACGCCGAACAGCACGACGATCAGGATCGACGAGATCGAGCTGTTGGCCTGGAGGTCGAAGAGTTTCGTGGCGTACGCGATGAGCCCGTTGGCGATGGCCGACACCAGGCCGATCAGGATCAGCGGCAGCACGGCCAGGATCGGCGCCCGGAAGATGATCAGCAGCGTCACCAGGATGATGACGAACGTGCCGATGCCGATCAGCGCCTGACCTCGCTTGGACGAGTCCTCCTGGTCGAGGGCCTGCGCGGCGGAGCCGCCGAGCTTGACGTCGAGATGCGTGCCCTTGGCCAGTTCCCTGACGTCCGCACGCAGCACTTTCGCCGCGTCGACCTGTTTGGGCTGGCCCGCGTTCCTGCTGTCCATCTGCACCAGGGTCAGGGCGTACCTGCCGTCCTTCGACGGCTGGCCGGGGACGACCTTCTGCACCTGGTCGATGTGTTTGCGGCCCAGTTCGGAGGTGATCCGGGCGACGTCCTTCTTGTCGGCGCCGGTCAGCCTGCCGCCGTCGGTGCGTGCGTACAGCGCGATCGCGGACGGTGTGAAGGCGCTGGGGAAAGCCTTCTCCTGGAGATCCGCCGCTTTGATGGACTCGTAACTTCTGGGCAGGAAGCTGCTCTCGTCACTGTTCGAGGGCAGACTCGGAGCGGTGGCCACGATCGCCACGGCGGCGATGAGCCAGGCCACTATCGTCCACACGGGATGTCGGACGACGGTGTTGCCTATTCGTCGGAACATGCGGAAGGTCCTCCTGGAAAGGAAGATCACCGCAGCCCGGGGAGCGGTCCCTGGCATCGGCGACCCCGACCGGCACGGGTCGAACGCGCCGGTCTGACGGATTACTTGGCCTCACATCGTATGTGACCCGGCGTGCGGGCCGGTCGTTGCGACGTGCGACTCCTGCCTCGTGCCCGATCACCGGCCGAAGATGCCGCCGGGTCCGGCCCCGCCCCGCCGGCGGAGGCCGACTCCCCCGTCCCCGCCTGACCTTGACCCCCCGCTTCGGGTCCTCACGCGGTCAGCTCGGGCGGGAACCCGGTCCAGCGCAGCTCGGGGGGCAGGTGTGCCATGTCGTTGTAGAAGAGCACGGAGGCGGCACGGTCGGGCGCGTAACGGATGACCGTCAGTGCGGCGTTGCCGTGGTTCAGCCCCATCCAGCGCCAGGCCGGTGCGTCCATGGCGTCTCGGACGAGCCATGCGATGAGGAAGTTGTGCGTCACGACCAGTTCGTGCCGGGGTTGGTCACCGCTGACCGGCCCCGTGAAGCGGGCGAGCGCCTCCTGGGCCAGGGCGGGCCCCTTCTCGCGTTCCTCGGCCGGGAACCCGGCGAGCCTGTTCAGCATGGCGTCGGCGAACTCCGGCGGAAGTTCCTCCCTTGCCGGCAGGTGGGGCAGGTAGTCACCGGCCGCCTCCGAGCGGTGCAGGGGTACGCCGTCCAGCCGGTCGCCGATCAGCCGCGCGGTCTGCTCCGCACGCGGCAACGGGCCGTGGTGGACGACCGAGAGAGGGCTGCGGCGAAGCCGTTCACCCAGGAGTTCCGCCTGACGGCGGCCGGTGTCCGTCAGACGGCTCTCGTCCGGCGAGGCTTCGCCGTGCCGCGCCAGGTACAGGTAGCGAGGGGCAGTTCCGGGCATCGGTTCCTCCGTCGACGTTCTTCACGATCTTGGGGTTGACGGGACAGACGCCACCGCCGTCGGCTTGGTTCCCCACCGCGGACCACCCGGCCCCGAGAGGACATGCGCGACACGGATCGCCCGGGGTGTGCCACATGTGTTCGGTGTGGGTGGACGAGGTTCACCCTGGTCGCTCGGCCGGGACACACATACAAGTGAATGTGCGAGACGTGTTCGCGGCAGGACCGGGGTGAAAGCCCGGTGAACTGAACCAAGACGAGGGTTCTGTGGGCTGAACCAAGGGGAAACAGGCCTACCGGCCCGTATGATCCGGGTACCGGGCACCCAGTACCCCACTCCCGCTCCCTGTGCGCCGCAATGGGCCGACGGGGACGCACCATGATTGCGAATGGAGGACACATGCCTGAAAGCACCGTCCCCGCCACCGAGTTGACCTCGCAGTATGTCAACCAGGTGACCGGCGACCTGGAGCAGAACGTCAAGGAACAGGAACGCGTCACGGCGGAAATCGCCGGGCTGCAGGAACAGTTGGCGACACTGCAACGCGACCACGCCATCCTGGTGAGCATGCGGCAGGCGCTCGGCGTCGCCGCCTCGGTCGGCACGGTCGCCGAGCCCGAGAGCCCGGTCGTGCCCTCGCCGCGGAAGAAGTCCGCACCTGAGGCCGGCAAGCGCCGGGCGGGCCGGACGGCGACGGCCGAGAAGACCGGGGCCAAGAAGCCCGAGCCCCCGAAGCCCGCAGCCACCAAGCCCGAGCCCCCGAAGCCCGCAGCCACCAAGCCCGAGCCCCCGAAGCCCGCAGCCACCAAGCCCGCGGCCAAGAAGTCCGAGCCCGCGAAGGCGGAGACCACACACGCGCAGACCAAGAAGGCCGGCCCCGCGAAGGCCGGGGCCGGGACGGGGGCCGCGAAGAAGGCGGTGGCCAAGCCCGCGGCCAAGAAGACGGCCACCAAGGCGGCACAGCCGACGCTCGTCGAACTCGTCCGCGGTCACCTGGGGGAACAGAGCGAACCCCGCTCGGCGGCGGAGGTCGCGGAGGCGCTGGTCAAGGCCCATCCAGACCGGGAGATCCAGACCAAGGTCGTACGCACCACCCTGGAGAACCTGGTCGCCAGGAACGCCGCGCAGCGCACCAAGCAAGGCACCTCCGTCTTCTACACGGTCCCCGGCTCGAAGGAGCCGACGGCTGCCGGTGCGGACCGGGCGGAACCCGTCGCTGCCGGATAGGCGGGGTTCCCGCCGGGCGGCATGCCCGGACCAGCCCGCGGACACCGGCAGGCGGACCGCGGCCGCCGCCGGGCCCGCACCTTCACCGCCGCCGGCGGTCCAGACGGGTCAGGCCGCGCGGGAGTGGTCCCCGTCGGCGTCGTACGGTGTGCGCTCGACGGCCGGTGCGGTGCTGCCGTCCAGTACGGAGCCGGGGGGGGCACCGCCGCCGTGCGCGTCCTGCGCCGTTCGCGCGGCGAGTGACCCCAGGCGCCGCGGAACACCCGGCTGACGTGCGCGGGGTTGACGAGGCCCCGGCACTGGACGACCGCCGACACGGCGGGCGGAGCGCAGCCGCCGCCGGCCGGCTCCCGGGCACACTCCCCACTGTTCGCGTCACCGCCCGCGCAGGCCCCTCGCCGTCTCTCCCGTGCGTTCGCGCAACAGGATCCGCAGCGTGTTCGCGTGCTCGTAGCCGACCTTGCGCGCGATGACCTCCAGCGGAAGGTCCGTCGTCCGCAACAGATGCGAGGCACGCTCCACGCGCAGGTCCCGCACGAAGCCGACGGGCGACGTGCCCAGCGTGCGGCGGACGGCCCGCTGCAGCGTGCGCTCGCTGATCCCGAGGGCCCGCGCGCCCTCGGCGATCGAGATCGGCCGGTCCAGGTGCAGACGGGCCCACCGTTCGAAGGCCGCGAGCGTCGGATCGCTCTGGGCGAGTGCCGCCGAGATGGTGTACGCCGCCTGCGACGGCCGCTCGTCGACGACCAGATGGCGGGCGACCAGCTCGGCCAGGACCGGGCTGGTCATCCGCACGATCGCGAGGGCCAGGTCGACGTGCCCGAAGGCGGCGCCGGCGGTGGTCACGCCCCCGGAGCTGGTGACCATGCGGGTCTCGTCCAGCTGCACCGCCGGGTAGCGCTTGCGGAAGTACGGCGCCAGCCACCAACTCGTCGTGGCGTTCAGGCCGTCGAGGACTCCCGACTCGGCCAGCAGAAAAGTGCCCGTGCAGGCGGATGCGACGGGAGTGCGGCGTTCACGCGTCGCGGCGACCAGACGCCGTACGGGCGCTGCGGCCGGACCCGACACATGGGCGAGCAGGGCGTCGGGCCGCCGCTGGGCCAGTGCGGGCACCAGCAGCAGGTCCGCGTCGTGCGCCGAGCCGACCGGGGCGGTCTCGACCGTGTGCCCGGCGCCCGTACGGACCCGCCTGCGGAAACCGATCGTGGTGACCCGCAGGGCGGGTGGCGGCTCGGGCAGCTCCTCCCGCAGGGCGTTCGCCCCGTCCAGCACATCGAGGAGGGCGGCCAGCCCGGAGTCGAAGACACCGTCGTAGGCCAGCACAGCTATGTCCATGACGGAAACGATATCGAACACGTCGTTTCCGACACCGGGTGGGCAGGCTCCGGCGGCTTAGATTCACAGGTGTCCGGACGAGATCCGGTGCCCGGTACCGGCACCGCACCTTTCACGACTGACACCTCACAGGAGTGCATCATGACGAAGCTCGGACTGCTGGCCCGCATCGAGGCCAAGCCCGAACACGCCGACGCGGTCGAGGCACTGCTGCGTGACGCGTTGCAGCTCGCGCAGCAGGAGGACGGCACCATCACCTGGTTCGCGTTCCGGCAGGGCCCCACCACCTTCGGCATCTTCGACACCTTCGAGGACGAGCAGGGCCGGCAGAGTCACCTCCAGGGCAGGATCGCGGCCGCGCTCATGGACGCCGCCGGCACCATGCTCAGCGAGGCCCCGGACATCCGTCCCGTGGACGTCCTGGCGGTCAAGCTGCCCTGATCCCGGGTGGAGCGGGTGGCGGGCCCATCGACTCGCCTCCCTGCGGGCCGGCCGGCCCGCCCTCGTGTCAGGAGCCGGCGCGCGCCTGGAGAAGAGCGGTGACCTGGGGGCCGACGACCTCCCACGCGGCTGCCGGCAGGTCACCGAGCGGCGTCTCCCGCAGGGCGTGCAGGGCCTGTCCGGCGTCGGTGTCGCAACCGGTGCCGCCGCCGTACACGTCGTAGCCGTCCCGCACGGCGACCTGCAGCCGCTCACCCGTGTCGTCGTCGGCGTGCAGGGCCGAGGCGACGACGAGCGGCGGCGGTCCGCCCGCCTCGGCGGGGAGTTTGCGGTACGCGGAGGCGACCGGTGTACGCCAGTGGAGGCTGAGCAGCACGGGGCGCTTGGCCACCACCTCGGCCAGGTCCGTCTCGTGGACGCCGTCGGACTCCAGCACCCTCGCCCGGGCACGCAGGACCAGCGCCGCGGGCAGCAGACAGCGCAGCGTGCTGCCCACGAGGTTGCCGCCGACCGTCGCCGTCCGCCGTACGGCGCCGGTGCCCACCGTGGCGGCCGCCAGACGCAGTACGTCGGGGACCCGGCCGTCGATCCGGCTCAGCACGACGGCGGACCCCAGGGTCTGCCGCTCGATGACGTTGGCCTCCGGCAACTCGCGGAAGGACACGGCCCGTTCCGGGAAACCGTCGCGTTGCCAGGTGGCCCAGACGAGGGTCGCCCCGCCGATCGGCACGGCACCCTCGGCCAGACACTCACGCGCTTCGGACACTGACGTGGGCAGACGCAAGAGCACGGCGCCGGACCTGCCTTCCTGAGGAGTCGGGCCACGGGCGGACGGGGTGTCGGCCACCGCCTCGCCGAGAGTCGCAGTCTTCTCGCACAGGCGGGGGCGCGTCCAGGGCTCACAGGAGAACGCCATGCGCCCCCGCGAGCCGGGACGGGCGACGACGCCGTGCGGGACGCCCTCCCCCAGGCCGAGGGCGTCCACCACCCGGGGCCCCCGCCGATGCGCCGGGCGATGTCCATGGCATCGCCGACGTGGCGTGGTGACACGGCGGTGCGCTCATCACCGTCGCCGGCACCACGGACAGCGTCGTCGGCCTCGTCGGCGGGCCAAGCACCTCGTGTGCGCCGGTCGCCGCCGCCGACCAGGCCATCAGACCGGAGGCCGAGCGCTTCGGCACGACGCGAGCCGGCGCGACCGTGCCGGAGCTGGAGGGCGCGCCCGGCGGACGAGGCACCGCGCTCGACGGGTGAGGCGCACTCCGGGTGGGCGTCCGGCGGGACGCGCGTGTGCTCACCCCGCGCCGTGCCCCTGGCTCATCCCGTGCCGGCCGGGTACGCGGCCGCGGTCAGGTCCCGTTCAGTCGGCGTACGTCCTCCTCGTCCCACTTCCTGGTGTCGCGCGGCTGGGTGTAGGGCTCGGCCTGGGGCGGATGCCCGCCGGCGACGGCCCGCTGGCGTACCGTCTCCGCGTCGAACTCCAGACCCAGCAGGATCGCCAGGTTGGTGATCCACAGCCAGACCAGGAAGACGATGACGCCCGCCATGGTGCCGTAGGTCTTGTTGTAGGAGGCGAAGTTGGCGACGTAGAACGCGAAGCCCCCGGAGGCGACCATCCAGATCAGCAGGGCGATGACACTGCCCGGGGTGATCCACTTGAAGCCCTTGACCTTGGCGTTCGGGGTGGCCCAGTACAGGATCGCGATCATCACGGTGATGAGGACGACCAGGACCGGCCACTTCGCGATCGACCAGGCGGTCAGTGCCGTGTCGCCGATTCCGAGGGCCTGTCCGGCCCGGCGGGCCAGGCCGCCGGTGAAGACCACGATGAGCGCGCTGGCCACGGCGAGCACCATCAGCACCACTGTGACGCCGAGGCGCACGGGGAGGATCTTCCACACCGGGCGGCCCTCGGGCATGTCGTAGACGGCGTTGGCGGCGCGGATGAAGGCCGCCACGTACCCGGAGGCCGACCACAACGCCAGCACGATCCCGACCAGGGCCATGACGGAGCCCACGCCCGCGCTGTTCTGCAGTTGCTCCACGGAGCGGGTGATGATGTCGCGCGCGGAGCCCGGGGCCAGCTGCCGGACGTTGGCCAGCAGCCTGTCGGTGGTGGACCTGCCGGCCATGGCCAGCAGGGAGACCAGCACCAGCAGCGCCGGGAACAGGGCGAGTACCCCGTAGTAGGTGAGCGCCGCGGCCCGGTCGGTCAGCTCGTCGTCCTGGAACTCGCGCAGCGATCCCTTGAGCACCGCGACCCACGCCCGCCCGGGCAGTTTCGCCGGGGTGTCCGGCGCCGCGCGCTCGACCTGCCGGTCGGGCCCGGCATCCTCGGGAGCCGGCACGCGTGCCGCCGGGTCCGCGTCGCCGTCTCGGTGCTTTCGGTGCCCTGGAAGATGCAGCTTCGCCATACCGTCCCGGGTATCCGCGCCGCACCGCCTCAAGCCCTCGACCGGACGGTTGACCCGGTTCGGGGGTGGGTTTTCAATGAGGGCCATGTCAGAGGGCGCGCGGAAAGCGGCGGATCCGGTCATCTTCCTCGCCACGCGGGACGCGTGGGAGGAGTGGCTGGAGGAGAACCACGCGGACGTGCCGGGGGTCTGGTTCCGCATTCCCCGGAAGGGCTCGGGACTCGACGGCGTCGACTACGCGCAGGCTCTGGAGTCGGCGCTGTGCTACGGCTGGATCGACGGGCAGAAGAAGAAGCTGGACGAGCGGTCCTGGCTGCAGCGCTTCACGCCGCGGCGACCGGGCAGCAGGTGGTCGAAGGTGAACCGCGAGAAGGCCACGGATCTGATCGAGCGGGGTCGGATGCGCCCCGCCGGGCTGCGCGAGGTGGAGCGGGCGAGGGCGGACGGCCGGTGGGAGGCCGCGTACGCGGCGCAGAGCGAGGCTACGGTCCCCGACGACCTGCGGGCGGCACTGGACGCGGCACCGCAGGCCCGCGACTTCTTCGCCACCCTGGACAGTCACAACCGGTACGCGATCCTCTACCGGGTGCAGGACGCCAGGAAGCCGGAGACGCGGGCGGCCCGCATCGAGAAGTTCGTGGCCATGCTCGCCGAGCGGAAGAAGCTCCACCCCTGAGATGTGCGTCGTCCGTCGCTGGGACCCGGGTGGCGCGGGGCGGCCGCCGTCGCACCCGGTGCGGACACCGGTGTGCCCCGGCGCCGGGGGCGGCGGGGCACGAAACACCGGGACCGGCAGCCCGGCGGGGCGGGTACCAGCCCCCTGCCGGCCGCAGGAGACGGGCACGGCGTGCGGTGATCGCTCAGGACTGGGGTCGGCGTCCGTGATTCGCGGCGTGCTTGCGGCGCGACTTCTTCTTGCGGCGTCGCTTCGAGGACATGGGAACCTCCCGGCGGGAACGGTCGACGGACATCCGGGCTCGGCGGAGCGTCCCGACACCCGGGCAACTGCGGCACGAACACCGTATCTCCGGACGTTCCGCACCTCTACCGGAGACGGCCGAAAGCGGGAGGGTCGCGCCGACGGTCCGGCTCGCACGGGCACACCTGGCTACCATGATGCGGAATGCCGGATTCATGATTTTCGTCCGGCTGTTCCGTCCCCTTCGGAGGAGCAGACATGACCGGTCACCCCGAACCGATCAGCGCCGAGGCGCGGCGCGCGCTGGAACAGGAGCTGGCCGACCTGGACGACGAGCGCCGGCTGGTCGCCGGGACCTTGCAGGACACCACCGACGCGGGTGACGAGGCGGATCAGGCCGACGAGTTGCAGCGCGCCGACCAGCTGGACCGCCTGAACCGCCGGATCGGCGACATCACGGACCGGCTGCGGCAGGCCGAGCATGCCGGACCGGCTCCCACCGACGTCGTCGGCGTCGGCAGCACGGTCAGGGTCCGCTTTCCCGACGGTACGCAGGAGACGCTGCAGGTCGGCGAGGCGGCGGAGGCGCTGGACCAGACGCTGGTGACCGCCGACAGCCCGCTCGGCCGCGCCCTCCTCGGGCGCCGTCCGGGCGACTCGGTGCACTACGACACACCGGACGGACACGCCTCCGCGGTCGTGGTGTCGATCGGGGACGACGCAGAGGGCGAGTGAACCGCGTCGCCGCACAGCAGAGTTGGCGGCGGTCGACGGCGCCGGTCCTCCGACCGCCCCGCCCGCCTCGCGTGACCGGGTTCGCCTCTCCGGCCGCGCCGCCTCGCCGGCCCTGCTCGATTCCCGCCCACGTCATCTCGCCGGCCCTGCCCAACCCGACGTCCGCGTCACCTCGCCGGCCCTACTGGACTCCCCGCCCGCGTCACCCCGCCGGCCCTGCCCGATCCGCCCCGATTGGACGTCCGCGCCCCCCTCGTCGGCCCTACCGGACTCCCCGCCCGCGTCGCCTCGTCGGCCCTGCTCACCTCTCCGTCCGTGCGGCGCCGCCTGCCTCGGTCGCCGCTGCGGCCTCAGGCCGTTCGCCGGAGCTGTCCTTGCGCACGATGCAGTGCAGCGAGTCGCCCACCACGTCGGCGACGATCGTGTCCCCCGGGTCGGCCTCGCCGCCGAGGAGCAGGAGGGCGATGCGGTTGTCGAGTTCCGCCTGGATCGTGCGGCGCAGTGGCCGGGCGCCGAACTCGGGCTGGTGTCCGTGCGCGATGAGGAGCTTCTTGGCGGCCTCCGTGACCTCCAGGTGCAGACCCTGGGCGCGCACCTTGCGCCTGCTCCGCTCCAGCAGCTGGTCGGCGATCCGGTCGAGGTCGTCCCCGGACAGGGCGTGGAAGATGATGATGTCGTCGATGCGGTTGAGGAACTCCGGCAGGAACCGGGACCGCAGTTCCTCCATCAGGGCGTCCTTGAGCTCGGACACATCGCCCTTGTGGTCGAGGATGCGGTGCGCGCCGATGTTGGACGTCATGATGATGACGCAGTGCCGGAAGTCGACCGTACGGCCCTGGGCGTCGGTCAGGCGGCCGTCGTCGAGGATCTGCAGCAGCGTGTTGAAGATGTCCGGGTGGGCCTTCTCCACCTCGTCGAACAGCACCACGCTGTAGGGCTGCCGGCGCACCTTCTCGGTGAGCTGGCCCGCTTCCTCGTAGCCGACGTATCCGGGAGGGGCGCCGACGAGGCGGGCGACGGTGTGCTTCTCCTGGAACTCGCTCATGTCGAAGCGGATCATGCGGTCCTCGTCGCCGAAGAGGAGGGAGGCGAGGGTCTTGGCGAGTTCCGTCTTGCCGACGCCCGTCGGGCCGAGGAAGAGGAACGACCCCACGGGACGGTTGGGGTCGCCCATGCCCGCCCGGTTGCGGCGCACGGCCTGGGCGACCGCGGTGACGGCCTCGTCCTGGCCGACGATCCTCGCGTGCATCTCCTCCTCGAGCCTGAGGAGCTTCTCCTTCTCGCTGGCGGTGAGTTGGGAGACCGGGATGCCGGTGCGGCGGGACACGACGTCCGCGATGTCGGCGGCCGTGACGGAGACGACGCCCTCGCGGCGCTCCTCGATGCCGGCCAGTTCGCCCTCCAGCTGGGCGATCTCCCGCTTCAGAGCCGAGGCCTTCTCGAAGTCCTCGGCGGACACGGCCTGTTCGAGTTCCCGGCGGCGCTCGGCGATGTGGTCCTCGCGGCTGACGATCTCGGTGGAGCGGCCGGCACTGCGCAGGCGCACGCGGGCGCCCGCCTGGTCCAGCACGTCGATCGCCTTGTCGGGCAGGAACCGGTCGGTGATGTACCGGTCGGACAGTTCGGCGGCGGCCACCAACGCGGCGTCCTCGAAGCGGACCTGGTGGTGCGCCTCGTAGGCGTCGCGCAGGCCCTCCAGGATCTGCACCGTCTCCTCGACGGTGGGCTCCGGGACCATCACGAGCTGGAACCGGCGCTCCAGGGCGGCGTCCTTCTCGATGTACTTGCGATACTCGTCGATGGTCGTGGCGCCCACGACCTGCAGTTCGCCGCGTGCGAGTGCGGGCTTGAGCATGTTGCCCGCGTCCATGGCACCCTCGCCGGTCGCGCCGGCGCCGACGACGGTGTGCAGTTCGTCGATGAACAGGATGATCCGGCCGCTGGCCGCCTGGACGTCCTCGATGACCTTCTTCAGCCGTTCCTCGAACTGTCCGCGGTACTGCGCCCCGGCCACCATGCCGGACAGGTCCAGGACGACGACCCGCTTGTTCTTCAGGCTCTCGGGCACTTCGCCCGCCACGATGCGCTGGGCCAGCCCCTCCACGATGGCGGTCTTGCCGACGCCCGGTTCGCCGATGAGGACGGGGTTGTTCTTGGTGCGCCGGGACAGGATCTCGACGGTCTGCTCGATCTCGTCGGACCGCCCGACCACCGGGTCGAGTCTGCCCGCCCTCGCTTCCTCGGTCAGATCCCGCCCGAACTCGTCCAGTGTCGTGGCCGGCGTCTTGCGCTCCGCCGCGGGTGTGTCGCCGCGGGCCGTCTGTTCGGCCAGGGCGGCGATGCGCTGTGTGTCCACTCCGTGGGCCTGCAGCAGCCGGGCGGCTGCCGTGTCGCTGTCACCGAGGAGCGCGCCCAGGATGTGCTCGGGCCCGATGTAGGACACACCGGCGGCCTGCGACCGTGCGTAGGCGGCGCCCAGGGTGCGCTTGGCCGCCGGGGTCAGGCCGGGTTGCGCGGACGGCTCGCCGGCCACGCGCGGCAGGACCTCGACGATTTCGGAGGCGAGCTCGTCGGGGTCGACGCCCACCTGCATGAGCAGCCTGCGGGAGGGCTCGACCTGGGTGGCCGCCCAGAGCAGATGTTCGGTGTCGAGATCGGTCGCGCCGTCCTCGACGGCGCGCCGGGCGGCCAGGTCGAGCAGTTGCTGCGACGACTCCGTCAGCAGCCGGCCGATGGGCACACGCTGCACCGCGGGTGGCGAGGACGCCGGTGACATGCCGAAGAAGCGATTGAACAGCTCATTGAACGGATCCTGGGAACCGTACGGAGCACCGAACGACATCGACATGACAGCTCCTGGTGCGAGGAAGTCCGCGAGGGGGTCCGTACCTCACTGAACCCCGGCGCCCAGTGCCTCGCAAGCGGAGGCCCGGGGCCCTGGTCGGAGCGCGGGCTCACGGCCGGGGCGCGTCGGGAAGGCCGCCGGGGAAGGTGACGGTGGGCACGTGGAAGAGACAGCCCGTGACCGGGATCGAGAAGCCGGGTCGGCATGGCCCGGCGCTACCGAATCAGCAGGTCGGGCGCCCGGACCGGCGTGCGCGCGGTGGACGCGGGCCACGCCTGCGGGGGCCGCCGGGACACAGGAGGAAGCGCGGGCACGCTGCCGAAGTCCGCCCGGTGACCGCCGGGCGCGTGCTCACACCGGTGTGTGGCCCTCCAGATACGTGCGCACGGCCGGCGGCAGCGTGGCGCCGGCGGTCCGAGCGATCGGCGTCCAGCGCACCTCCTCCGGGGCGAGGCGTGCTCCGTCCGACGGTGCCTCGCTGAGCAGTTGGCACACCACCGCCGCCGCTCCGTCGGGCCGTGCGCCGCCGTGCGGTTCCAGGGCCCTCGTGCCGTCGACGAGGTATCCGGTGAGTTCGTAGACGACGCGCGCGGCGGTGGCCGTCGCCGACTCGGCCGGCTGCGGTCCGCCCGACGGCAGTTGCCAGCCGCCGTCGCCCCGCACCAGCAGCAGCCGCCCGTCGTACAGAACGACCGCCCGCACCACGTCCACGGCGTGTTCCGGCGTCATGACCGCCCGTCCTCCCCTGATCACCCGACAGGTTCCCTTCCCCTACCCAGGGGCGAGCGCTGGCGCACCTTCGACGAGGGCCCGGAGTCCCGGCGCGTGGTCAGTACAGCACGGGCAGGTCTGCCGGGCGCACCCGCAGCGTGACCGGCAAGGTGGCCTCCACCTCGCCGTCGGCGCCGTAGGGCACGGGCCGGCCGGCCTCGATCCGCAGTTCCTTGCCGCGCAGGACGCGCACCTCGGGACGCCGGACGTGGGCACCCGTCCTGAGTTCGTTCATGAGCGTGAAGAAGAGGCGGCGCGGCGCCTCGCGGATCATCACGACGTCGAGCAGGCCGTCGTCGACCCGTGCACCGGGGGCGATCAGGCGCCCGGAACCGTAATAAGGGGAGTTGGCGGCGACGACGGTGTAGCCGCGATGGGTGTGCACCTCGCCGTCGACCGTCACGCGGTAGTCGGCCGGGCGCCAGGCGGTGACGGCACGCAGGCCGCCCGCGTAGTAGGAGGCGGAGCCGCGCAGCAGCCGGGCCTGGTTGGCGTACCGGTTGGCCTCCGCGTCCACCCCGGCGTAGACGCTGCCCAGGACCACGGTGCGCCGGTGGACGGCGGACTCCACCTCGATGGTGTCGACCGCCCTGGGCTCGGCGTGCAGCAGGACGCGGGCGAGCGCGGCCGGGTCGGACGGCAGGTCGAGGGCGCGGGCGAAGTCGTTGCCGCGGCCGGCGGGTACCAGGCCGAGGACCGTTCCGGTGCCGCTGAGCGCGCCGCCGATGCCGCCGGCGATGCCGTCGCCGCCGACGGCCAGGACGATCCGGCCGCGCTCGCCGGCCCGGAGCGCGATGTCCTGGGCGTGGGCGAGGCTGCGGCTGTACTCCGTCTCCAGCTCCGCCCCGGCCTCGCGGAGCAGACGGCCCAGCTGGAGCAGCGTCGCCGCCCCGGTGGAGCCGCCCGCGGTGGGGTTGACCACGGCGGTGAACTGTCGCATCGGTGTGCCTCCGGGGCAGGCGGATCTGGTGGGGTCAGTCGGTGGGCAGCAGGACGCCGGGGTTGAGCAGGCCGTCCGGGTCCAGCCGGCGTTTGACGGCGCGCAGCGCGGAGACACCGAGCGGGCCGGCTTCGCGGACGTACCAGTCGCGGTGGTCGGTGCCGACCCCGTGGTGGTGGGAGATGGTACCGCCGGACGCCAGTACGGCCTCGTTGGCCGCCTCCTTGGCGGGCGTCCAGTGGGCCACCGGGTCCTCGCCCTGGGCGCTGACGACGGTGAAGTAGAGCGAGGCGCCGTTCTCGTACACGTGGGAGATGTGGCACATCACCAGCGGCGGGGTGCCGGCCTCGGTGAGGGTGTCGGTGAGCGCGGTGCGTACGGCCGTGTACAGCTCGGGGATGCGGGACCAGAAGGCCGCGGTCTCCAGGGTCTCGGCGAACGCGCCCGCGTCGAGCAGGGCGTCGCGTAGGTACGGCGCGGAGTAACGGCCGCGGGCCCAGCGTTCGCCCGGTTCGGTTCCGGCGGGGGTGCCGCCGCAGGCGGTCAGGACGGCCGCGGCCTGCTCGCGGCGCTGCGCGGTGTCCTCCGCGGTGCCCTCGTAACCGGCGATCGCCAGGCAGCCGGCGCCCCCCTGCGTCAAGCCGGCGCCGATCGCGTCCGGTTGGGCCAGGCCGATCAGAGTCTCGGTCTCGTCGGACAGGCGCAGTACGGTCGGCCGGGGCCCGTCCTGGGCGAGTGTGCGCAGTGCGGCGGCGCCTTCCTCGAACGAGCCGAACCGCCAGCCCTCGTAGACCCGCGCCTGCGGCACCGGGCGGATCCGGACGGTCACGGAGGTGATGACGCCGAAGGCGCCCTCCGAGCCGAGGATCAGCTGGCGCAGGTCGGGTCCGGCGGCCGAGCGTGGGGCGCGGCCGGTCTCGATGGTGCCCTCGGGGGTGGCGAGGGTCAGGCCGAGCACCATCTCGTCGAAGCGGCCGTATCCGGCGGAGGCCTGCCCGCTGGAGCGGGCGGCGGCGAAGCCCCCGATGGTGGCCCATTCGAAGGACTGCGGGAAGTGGCCGAGGGTGAAGCCGTGTTCCGCGAGCAGGGCCTCTGCCTCGGGGGCGCGCAGGCCGGGCTGGAGTACGGCGGTGCGCGAGACGGGATCCAGGTCCAGCAGGCCGCTCAGGCGGCGCAGGTCGAGGGCGACGAAGTCACCGCGCTCGGGGGCGAGTCCGCCCACGACCGACGTGCCGCCGCCGAAGGGGACCACGGCCAGGCCGTGTGTGCGGCAGGCGCGCAGCACGGCGAGGACCTCGTCGTGGGTGGCCGGCAGGACCACGGCCTGGGGGACGGCGCAGAGGTCGCCGGCGCGCAGTCGCAGCAGGTCCGGGGTGGACTTGCCGCGGGTGTGCCGGATGCGGCTCTCCCCGTCCGTGCGGACGTGCTGCTCGCCGCCGACGGCCTCGGCCAGCGCCTTCAGTGCGGCGGGGTCGACCGTCGGGGCGGGCGGGCTGATGTCCTCGAGGGTGAGCGCGGGGCCGGTGCGCGGCTTGACACCCAGCAGGTCGCGCAGCAGTCCCGCCACCGTGCCGGGCAGCGGTGCCGCCTTGGCGGGGTCGCCCCAGCCGTTCCACAGCATGTCCATTGAACGGTCGTCCTCACAGATCGGTGTGCTCGGTTCGCGCGGCGGCTCCGCGGTCGTGCCCCGGGCGGTGCGGGCGGTCCCGGCTTCCGCCCGGCGCCCGGCGCGTTACACTGTGACACATGACGCCTATTCGTCACAACGGTTCGGACAGTGATCATGTGCTCGACGCGGTGCGCGACTGCGTCCTGGCCGTCGGGGTGCGCCGCACCACCCTCGCCGACGTGGCACGCCGCGCCGGCGTCTCCCGGATGACGCTGTACCGGCGCTGGCCGGACCTGCGGACCCTGGTCGGCGACCTGATGACCCGCGAGTGGATCGACGTGGCCTCCCGCGCGATCCCCGAACCCGCGCCCGGTACCAGCACCCGCGCCCGGATCGTCGACGGACTGGCGGCCGGGGTCGAGGCGTTCCGCGCGCACCCGCTCTTCCGCAAGATCGTCGACGTCGACCCGGAACTGCTGCTCCCCTACGTCCTGGACCGCCGCGGAGCCAGCCAGGAGGCGCTGCTCGCCCTGCTGGCCGATGCGCTGCGCGAGGGGCACGCGGACGGGTCCGTACGCCCCGGCCACACCGAACGACAGGCCCGCGCCCTGCTGCTGACCGTGCAGTCCTTCACCCTGTCCCTGCGCACGATGACCGACGAGGACGATCCGGAGCTGGACTCCGCCGCCTTCCTCGGCGAGTTGCACTCCCTCCTGGAGAGGATCCTGACGCCATGAGCCGCAACGAGGCCGCACCCGGATCGTCCCTCGGCGCGGCCCGGCGCGCCCGCGAACTGGCCGAGGCGGCGGACGGCGGGATCGCCGACGTCCTGGTCGTCGGGCTCGGCGCCACCGGGGCCGGGGCCGCCCTGGACGCGGCAGCCCGCGGCCTGGACGTCGTCGCGGTGGACGCCCACGACCTGGCCTTCGGCACCTCCCGCTGGAGCTCGAAGCTGATCCACGGCGGGCTGCGCTACCTGGCCTCGGCGCAGTTCGACGTGGCCCACGAGAGCGCGGTCGAACGCGGGGTGCTGATGACCCGCACGGCACCGCACCTGGTGGGCGCCCAGCCGTTCGTCCTGCCGCTGACCCCGTGGGTGTCCAGGGCCCAGGCCTCGCTCGCGTGGGCCGGGTTCCGGGCCGGTGACATGCTGCGGCTGGCGGCCCGGACGCCGCGGCAGGTGCTGCCCGCCCCGCGCCGCCTGTCGGCGACGGAGGCGCGGCACCTGGCGCCGGCGGTGCGCGCGGCCGGCCTGCGCGGCGGACTGCTGTCCTGGGACGGCAAGGTGACCGACGACGCCCGGCTGGTGACCGCCCTCGCCCGGACGGCCGCCTCGCACGGCGCGCGGGTGCTGACCCGGGTCCGGGTGCTGGAGCTGACCGGGACCGGCGCCCGTGTCCGCGACGAACTCACCGGCGAGGAGGGGGAGATCAGGGCCCGGGCCGTGATCAACGCCGCCGGGGTGTGGGCGGGCGGCCTCGTCGACGACGTCCGGATACGGCCCTCCCGCGGCACCCATCTGGTGCTGCGCTCGGAGCGGCTCGGCGCCCTGCCCGCCGGTCTGCACATACCGATCCCCGGGGAGACCAACCGCTTCGTGCTGGTGCTGCCGCAGGGCGACGGCCGGGTCTACGTCGGCCTGACCGACGAGCCGGTCGAGGGCGGGATACCCGACGTGCCGGAGGTCCCCGAGACCGACATCGGTTTCCTGCTGGACGTGCTCGGCTCGGTCCTGGACGCGCCGGTCACCCGGGACGAGGTCGTCGGCTCCTTCGCGGGGCTGCGACCCCTGCTGGACACGTCCGCGCCCGGGAGCACCGCGGGCGCGGCGCCCCGCACCTCCGACATCTCCCGCCGGCACGCGGTGCTGACCTCACCGGACGGCGTCACGACGGTCGTCGGGGGCAAGCTCACCACCTACCGGCGGATGGCACAGGACGCGGTCGACGCGGCGGCCGGGGCGCGGGGCCTGAGCACCGCCCCCTCCCCCACCGCCGCGCTGCCGCTGGTCGGCGCCGCCGCACCGGAAGCGCTGCGCACGCTGCCCGCGCCGCACCGCCTGATCCGCCGCTACGGCACCGAGGCCCCGGCGGTGCACGCGCTCGCGGCGCACGACCCCGCGCTGGCGCGGCCGGTGCTGCCGGGCCATCCGGTCACCCGCGCCGAACTGCTGTGGGCGGTCCTGCACGAGGGCGCCCTGGACGAGTCGGACCTCCTGGACCGGCGCACCCGCATCGGCCTGGTCCCGCACGACCGGGCCGAGGTGCTCGCCGCCGCGCGGGAGGCACTGGACCGGGCGGCGACCGCTCGGTCCTGAGGCCGGGGTGCCGTCACAGCAGGCGGCGGATGTCGCCGCGGACGCGGTAGAAGCCGCCCGACGCCGGGTGCAGGGCGTCCACGACGTACCGTGCGCCGGGCTCGCGTATCGCTCGCGGGAACTGGACGTTCCAGGAGGACTCGTAGCCCTCGGAGACCACGTGCACGCGCAGGCGGCCACCCGGCTCCTGGACGCACTCGACCACGATCGCGCCGGCCGGAGCGTGGGCGACGGCGGCCACCGCGGAAGCGGCCGTGGCAGGCGCGTAGGCCGGCAGGGCGGCCGCGAGCTTCACGTCCCGCACGACCGGCACCGTGCCCTGCTGGGCCGCCGAGACGGCCGCCTCGCTCGCGTCCACGCACACCAGGGAGCCGTCCGTGGTCACCAGGTACAGGCGCTCGTCGCGGTACTGCATCGACAGCGCCGAGCCGCCGCCCGTGCCGAGCTTCCACAGACGCCTGCCGTCCTGGTCGAAGCAGTACACGGACGAGGCCGCGTCACCGGCGAAGACGAACCGCCCGCCCGGTGAGGTGGCGCACGAGTACACCGCGCTGTCGCAGGCGTAGGTCGCCTCGATCACGCCGGTCGCCTTCGACAGCCGCTGCACCGTGTGGCGCGCGGTGCCCGCGTACACGGCGGAGTCCTCCTGCCAGCCGAAGAGCACACCGCCACGGGTGGACGTGTGCCACAACTCGCCGCCCCCGTCCGGGGCGTAGGCGGTGACGCCCGCCTGGTGGCCGTGGTAGACGGCCCGGTCGTCGGCGCGGACCATCCAGGCGTGCTCGCCCCGGCTGCGGCGGGACCACTGGTGCTCGTCCTCGTGGTCGATGACGGTGAGCCTGCCGTCGCGGTCCGAGACGTTCAGGACGCCCTCGTGGATGTCGAGCCAGAAGATGTCGACGGCGGCGGCTATGTCGTAGGCCGCGAAGGGCAGTTTGGCGGAGAGGTCGTAGACCTTGCCGTCGTCGCAGCCGGCGTAGATCCAGAAGTCGTCGGCGACCAGGCACTTCACCCCGTCCGGCAGGCTGAACCGGGCCAGCACGGCGCCCTCGTGGTCCAGGGTGTAGACGTCACCCGCCTGGTTGCCCACCCAGCAGCGCTCGTCGTCGACGTGGATGCCGAACGCGGCGGAGCCGGTGCGGAACCGCCACAGCACGGGTGCGACGGCCCGCGCGGTGGACGGGGCCGAGCTGACCTGACGGCGGGTCACCGCGCGCGGGGCCCGCTGCCCCCGGACGGCCGGGGCGTATCCCCTGCGGACCTTCTCCCCCACTTTCCTCGCGGCGGCGGCCCGCGCCTTCTCCACGGTCGGGAACGTCGTCGTCTGGGTCTGCCCCGCCGCGCCGATCCGCCCGTACCGCACCGTCACCATCTGGCCGTCGACGGTGATCTCGTAGAACTTGTGGGCGCCGCCGCCCTCCTGCGACAGCTCCAGATACGTCGTCGACACCGCGGACGCCGTGGACATGGCAGACCCCTCCCCAGGACGGACCCGCGGCGGTTCCCGCAGGTCCTCACTGCTCGAACCGTAAGGGGGGCCACTGACAACGGCTCCCGCGCAGGCGCCGGGGACACCGGCGATCCCGCCCAGGCGCCGGCCACGGCGAGCTGGAACCGGAGCGAACCGATGCCGAGTCATGGCAGGGCCGTGCCGGCGAACTTCGCACCGACCGCTGGGTCGGAGGACAGCGGTCTTCTCACTGACCAGGACGCACCATGGTCGCTGGGATCAGAGCGCACGCTGGTAGCGAAGATCCGTGAGCGTGATCTCGTCGCAGACGTCGTCTCGGCCGCACCGCGTCGGCTTGTCAGCCGGCCTGCTCGTAGAAGCGCCGTGCTCGTCGGTTGTCACGGAGACGCCACGAGGCCGCGGAACCGGTCGCGCCGGTCGGCGCCACGGCACGGCCGGTCAGCCGCCGACGAGTTGAGCGAACCGCTCGGTGTCGATGTTGCCGCCGGAGGCGATGACGCCGATGCGGGCCGGCAGGTCGAGGCGGCCCGCCAGGAGCGCTGCGAGACTCGTGGCGCCGCTCGGTTCGAGGACGATCTTCAGGCGCTCGAAGGCGAAGCGCATGGCGCTGATGATCTCCGCGTCACTGACCAGGGTGACGGCGTCCACGAGGCGCTGGTTGATCTCGAAGGTGATCTCGCCCGGGGTGGACAGGGCCTGCCCGTCGGCGATGGTGCGCGGAACCGGCACGGTGACGCGCGCACCGCTTTCCAGCGAGCGCTTGGTGTCGTCGCCGGCTTCGGGCTCCACGCCGATGATCCGCATGCCGGGCTGCAGCGCCTTGGCCGTGACGGCACTGCCCGCGATGAGCCCGCCACCGCCCACGGGTACGACGAGCGCGTCCAACGGCCCCGTCTCCGCGAGGAGTTCGAGTGCGGCGGTGCCCTGGCCGGCGATGACGTGGGGATGGTCGTAGGGCGGGATGAGGGCCAGACCGCGGTCCTCGGCCAGCGCCTCGCCGAGCGCGGTGCGGTCCTGGGTGTAGCGGTCGTAGGTGACGATCTCGGCCCCGTACCCGGCGGTGGCCTCCCTCTTGGAGCGGGGGGCGTCCTCGGGCATCAGGATCACCGCGGTGGTGCCGAGTTCGCGGGCGGCCAGCGCGGTGGCCTGGGCGTGGTTGCCGGAGGAGTAGGCGGCGATGCCCTTGGCGAGCTGCTCCGGGGAGAGCCGGGCGGCCGCGTTGTAGGCACCGCGGATCTTGAAGGCCCCGACGCGCTGGAAGTTCTCGCACTTGATGAACACCTCGGCGCCGACACGGGCGTTCAGGGTGCGGGAGGTGAGGACGGGGGTGCGGTGGGCGACACCTTCGAGGCGCGCGGCGGCCTCACGGACGTCGTCGAACGTTACGGGCAGGGCGGCGGCCATGGTGGAATCCTCTTTCGGCTCTCCGGTGTTTCGCTGCTTCACTTCGCGTAGTTGTAGACCGTCGCCCGGGAGACGCCGAGCAGATCCGCGATGGTCCGCGCCGCTTCGCGCGAGTCGAAGTAGCCGTCCCGGCGGAGCTGCCGGACGAGCGCCTTCTTGTCCTCCCGGCTCAGCGAACGGGGAGTGGCGGCCCGTCGGGCGCACCACTCCTCCACCACCTCGCGCAGCTCCCGGGCGGTGCGGTCCCGCAGCGTCTCCAGCGGCCGGTCGCGGTGCTCGGAATCCGTGGCCACGAGGTTCGACAAGGTCAGTGTGACGGGGGACAGCACGGAGATGTCGAGGTTCAGGCAGAGCGCCGCTATGTACTCCCCGGCGGCGTTCTTGATGCCGATGGACGTGCTCTTCGCCGGGCGGCCGTCGGGAAAACGGTTGGGGTAGTTCTGGATGACACCGGGGTAGGCGGGGTCGGCGATCCGGGCGAGCCCCAACTCCGTTGCCGAGTCACCGATCTGACGGTCCGACAGGTTGTTCTCGATCACCCGGATCGCATGCTCCGGGCGCCGCAGGTCGTGCAGCACCACCTCACACAGCCCCGGGAACATACGGCCCAGGGCGACGGCGATCTTCTCCGCTTCCCGGACGAGGTGTTCGTCCTCGCCCGTGCAGGCGGACCCACCTTGCCGCCCCGGCAGCACGCCGGCCCCCGGATCGCCCACGCGCGCCCCCTTGGACTGATTTTCCAACTCTGGACGAGAAGGCTAAGCCACCGGCCGTCCGGCCACAAGGGGCAGCGGGCGCACGGGCACGGCGGGACCTAGGCTCGCGTGAACCCGTGACTCCGCTCCACTTTCGCCACATGCAGCGTGTAGCTCTGGTACCACTCGGCCTGCCCACGCTGTTGCGCCGCGCGGTGCTCGGCGTTGCACCGCCACTCCGTGAGGGCGTCGGCGTCCCGGCTCTCCCTCAGTTCCCGGAAACGGTCATGCGCCCAGCGGCTCGGAGAACGGGGCAGGGGGCATGGATCCCGGGGCGAAACCTGCTTCTCACGGCGCTGGGCCGCGTATTGAGCCGTGATCAACTGCCTGCCACATAAGACGTCGTCTCATTTGGAGAGCTGGGTAGTCTGCCCGCGTGGTGATGGTCGAGCGCATGGTGCCGGACGAGTTGTGGGAGCTGTTCGAGCGGGT
>NZ_JBEOTD010000066.1:0-23747 GCF_040426375.1 Streptomyces sp. NPDC096012 | reverse complement strand
CACGCTGTTGAGTTCTCAAGGAACGGTCGCTTCCTTTGTACTCACCCTCTCGGGCTTTCCTCCGGGCTTCCCTTCGGTGTTTCCGACTCTATCAGTGTTTTTCCGCCTCCCTGACCACCCTTCTGCGAGCATGCAGAAGCGGACCCAGGGATAGGATCTGAAGAGTTTGGTTCCCGCCGGGCGGGGATGCTGTCGCACCTCTCCGCCCCGAGCAGGAGTACGACAGTACACGCAGCGTCGAAGCCGGTGCAAATCCATTGGGTTGGTGGTCTAGACCACTAGCTGGTAGCTTCGATCCGGAACCGCCACTTCACATGACATACCCTGCTGCTCAGTGCGCCGTCCGGGACAGCCAGTGCGGCCCGTAAGCAGCTCCACTCCTTGGGAGGCTTCCCATGACCACCGTGACGTCCCCGCTCGCCGGACGCGCCATCGGACTGGCCGCAGTGCCGGATCCGGTCTTCTCCGGGGCCATGGTCGGCCCGGGCACCGCGATCGACCCCGTGCGGGAGCCCTCCGAGGCCGTGGCGCCCGTGGACGGCGTCATCGTCTCCCTGCACCCGCACGCCTTCGTCGTGGTGGACCACAGCGGACACGGCGTGCTCACTCATCTCGGTATCGACACCGTGCAGCTCAACGGCGAGGGCTTCGAGCTGCTCGTCAACAAGGGCGACACCGTGACGCGCGGACAGAGCATCGTGCGCTGGAACCCGTCGGCGGTAGAGGCCGCCGGCAAGTCCCCGGTGTGCCCCGTCGTCGCGCTCGAAGCCACGGCCGAGTCCCTCTCCGACGTCCGCGACAGCGGTGACGTGAAGGCCGGCGACACCCTCTTCGTCTGGAACTGACGGCCTGAGACGACGGCACCGCCGTCGCACGACGGCGGGCAGGACAACCACTGCGGCGGCGGGGCCCGCCGCACTATCGGAGACGGTGAGATGGATACAACGCTGCGAGGCGTCGGTGTGAGCCATGGCGTGGCGATCGGCGAGGTTCGGCACATGGGTACGGCCGTGCTGGAGCCACCGGCCAAGCAGATCCCCGGTCAGGACCCGGAGCGCGAGCAGGGCCGCGCCCGCCAGGCCGTGGACGCCGTGGCCGCCGACCTGATGGCGCGCGGCAACCTGGCGGGGGGCGAAGCCCAGGCGGTGCTCGAGGCGCAGTCCATGATGGCGCAGGACCCCGAGCTGATGGCGGACGTGGACCGGCGGATCGCCGTCGGCAGCACGGCCGAGCGCGCGGTGTACGACGCGTTCGCCGCGTACCGGGAGCTGCTGGCCGGCGCCGGGGAGTACCTCGCCGGCCGCGTGGCCGACCTCGATGACGTGCGGAACCGTATCGTCGCCCGCCTGCTGGGCGTTCCGATGCCGGGTGTCCCGGACAGCGACCGGCCCTACGTGCTCGTCGCGCGCGATCTCGCTCCGGCCGACACGGCGCTGCTCGACCCGTCCCTGGTGCTCGGTTTCGTGACCGAGGAGGGCGGTCCGACCAGTCACAGTGCGATCCTGGCGCGTGCCCTGGGCGTGCCGGCCGTCGTGGCGCTGCCGGGCGCCGGTGAGCTGGCCGAGGGCACGGTCGTCGCGGTGGACGGCAGCACCGGGCACGTCTTCGTGAACCCGAGTGCGGGTAAGAAGGCGGAGCTGGAGGCCGCGGCCGCCGAGCGCAAGGCCGCGCTGACGGCCTCGACCGGGCCCGGCGCGACCGCGGACGGGCACAAGGTGCCGCTGCTGGCCAACATCGGCGGTCCGGCCGACGTGCCGGCGGCCCTGGAGGCGGGAGCCGAGGGCGTCGGTCTGTTCCGTACCGAGTTCCTCTTCCTCGACGACAGCAAGAACGCTCCTTCCGAGGACAAGCAGGTGGCGGCCTACCGGCAGGTGCTGGAGGCGTTCCCCGAGGGCCGGGTGGTCGTGCGCGTGCTGGACGCGGGTGCGGACAAACCGCTGGACTTCCTGACGCCCGCGGACGAGCCGAACCCCGCGCTCGGTGTCCGGGGTCTGCGCACGCTGCTCGACCACCCGGACATCCTGCGCACCCAGCTCACCGCGCTGGCGAAGGCCGCCGAGGGGCTGCCGGTCCACCTCGAGGTCATGGCGCCCATGGTGGCGGACCGTACGGACGCGAAGGCCTTCGCGGACGCCTGCCGGGACGCCGGGCTGCACGCGAAGTTCGGCGCGATGGTGGAGATTCCCTCGGCCGCCCTGCGGGCGCGTTCCATCCTGCAGGAGGTCGAGTTCCTGTCCCTGGGCACCAATGACCTCGCTCAGTACACCTTCGCCGCCGACCGGCAGGTGGGTGCGGTCTCGCGGCTCCAGGACCCGTGGCAGCCGGCGCTGCTCGACCTGGTGGCGGCGTCCGCGGAGGCGGCCGGGGCCGAGGGCAGGAGCTGCGGTGTGTGCGGCGAGGCGGCCTCCGATCCGCTGCTGGCCTGTGTGCTGACCGGTCTGGGTGTCACCTCCCTCTCCATGGGTGCGGCGTCCATTCCGTACGTCCGGGCGACGCTGGCCAAGTACACGCTGGCGCAGTGCGAGCGGGCCGCGGCGGCCGCGCGTGCGACGGACACCGCCGACGAGGCCCGCACCGCGGCCCGGGTGGTGCTGTCCGGCGAGTAGGCCCGCCGGCGTCGCTCGTGGTGCCGGGTGATCAGGGGCGTCCCGCCTTCGGGTGGGGCGCCCCTGGTGCGTTCCGCCGGCCTTCGGTGTGCGGTCAGTGGTGGTGTCCGGTGCCCTCCTCTCCGAGGTCGGGGGGTTCGCAGTAGTCGACGCCGGACTCCGGGGAGATGATGTCGCCGGACTCGACGTCGGTGCAGTAGGCGTCGAACACCTCCGAGGCGGTGAGCGGTTCGAGCCGGCCGGCGCGCAGCCGCCAGCCGTAGACGCGGTCCGCGGTGGCGGGGGCGCTGGTGCGCATGACGAGTCCGCCGGGGCTGCGGGTGCCGAGACCGAGCGCGAGGACGCTGGTGAATTCGAGGGTCTCGGCCTCGTCGAGCCGGGTGTCGCCTCCTGGGTCCTGCTCGCCGTTCAGGACGGAGATGACCGTGTCCGGCGGTCCGGAGACGCTGCACACCAGGTGCCGGTCCCCGGGCGGTGCGGTGTCGAGGATGCGGACCAGGAGTGCGGCGGCGCGGGTGAAGGCGGCCCTGCCGATGTCCTCGCCGCAGGTGGGGCAGGGTCCGAGGCGGGTCAGGAGGGTGGTGGCGTATTCCCAGGTGGCCTGGCGTACGGCTTCGTCCACGAGGGTGGGCAGCAGTGTGGCGAGGGGCCGGCCGTCGTAGGGGACGGTGGGGCCGGTGGCGGCGAGTTCCGCCGTGAACCGGGTGCGGCTGCTCGGGGCTTCCGGGTCGAGGCCGTTCTCGGCGCAGTAGACGGCGTAGTCCTGGGGATCGAACAGGGCGATCGTCGTGTGGCTGCCCTGGGCGGCCCGGGTCTTGAGGACGGTCTCCACCTGCCGCAGGTAGGTCGCGTGGTCGTCGAAGGTGAAGCTGCGATAGCGCCGCATGGCGCGGAAGTCGTGTTCGTCGGTGAGCACGCCGATGGTCCCGGCGATCTCGCGGTGCAGGACGCGTCGCATGGTCTGGTGCTCGGTGTGCGCCATGTCTTTCCCCCTGGTGCGCAGTCGATCAATGCTCACTCACCGTAACCGGCGGCACTGACAACGAGGGTCCGGTCGGCGGTCGCGGGGTCGGCACGACTGCCGTTTGCGCAGGTCGGGGCGGTGAGGGGAGGGGGCGAGGGCGGTGGCCCCGGTCCTCACGTGGTCGGTGGGTCCGGGGCCGGTGCGGGTGGTGACGTCCCGTTCGGTCAGGCGCGCTTGCGGGCGAGCTCCTCGTAGAACCCGAGCAGGGCGAGATCGTCGATGGAGCCGGGGTTGACGGCCTTATCCAGCGGTGTGCCCTGCAGGAGGCGCTTGACGGGGACCTCGATGCGTTTGCCGGTCAGGGTGTGCGGGATGCCGGGCACCTGGATGATCTCGTCGGGCACGTGCCGGGGCGAGAGTTGTTCGCGGATGGTCTGTTTGATCCGGTTCAGGAGTGGCTCGTCGAGGGTGGCGCCCGGTGCAAGGTGCAGGAACAACGGCATCCAGTAGCCGCCGTCGGGCTGTTCGATGCCGATGACGAGGGACTCCTTGATCTCGGGGAGCCGCTCGACGACTTCGTAGATGTCGGCCGAGCCCATGCGCACGCCCTGCCGGTTGAGGGTGGAGTCGGACCGGCCGTGGATGATCACGGACCCTCGTGACGTGAGGGTGGTCCAGTCGCCGTGGCGCCAGACGCCGGGGTAGGTGTCGAAGTAGCTGCCGTGGTAGCGGCTGCCGTCCGGGTCGTTCCAGAAGTGGATCGGCATGGAGGGCATGGGGTTGGTGACGACCAGTTCGCCGACCTCGTCGGTGAGCGGCTTGCCGCCGGGGTCCCAGGACTGCAGGTCGGTGCCGAGTCCCGGCGCCTGGAGCTCGCCGGTGTACACGGGGAGGGTCGGCACGGCTCCGGCGAAACAGGAGCAGACGTCGGTTCCGCCGCTGACGGAGGCGATCCACAGATCGTCGCGCACCTCGTCGTGCAGCCAGCGGAAGCCGTCCGGCGGCAGCGGCGAGCCGGTGGTGGCGACGCACCGCACCGTGGACAGGTCGTGGTCGCGTGCGGGGTGGACACCGGCCTTGCGGCAGGCCATGACGTAGGCGGCCGAGGTGCCGTACAAGGTGGCTCCGGTGCGCTCGGCCACGCGCCACTGGGCGCCGGTGTCCGGATAGCCGGGGCTGCCGTCGTACAGGACGATCGTCGTTCCGGTGAGCAGGCCGGAGACGAGGAAGTTCCACATCATCCAGCCGGTCGAGGTGTACCAGAAGAAACGGTCCTGTGGGCCGAGGTCGCAGTGCAGCCCGAGTTGCTTGAGGTGTTCGAGGAGGATGCCGCCCTGGGACTGGACGATGGCCTTGGGCAGGCCGGTCGTACCGGAGGAGTACAGGACCCACAGGGGGTGGTCGAACGGGACCTGTTCGAAGACGGGTGCGGTGTCCCCGGCCGTCAGCGCCGACCACTCGAGGGCGCCCTCGGGTGCCTCGGTGCCGAGGAGCGGGATGTGTACGACGGCGCGCAGGGTGGGCAGCTCGCCGCGCAGCTGGGCGACGGTCTCGCGGCGGTCGTGCTCCTTGCCTCCGTAGCGGTAGCCGTCGACGGTGAACAGGACGACCGGTTCCACCTGCTGGAAACGGTCGAGGACGCTGCGGGCGCCGAAGTCCGGGGCGCAGGAGGTCCAGACGGCGCCCACGGCGGCGGTGGCGAGGAGGGCGACGACGGCCTGCGGGATGTTGGGGAGGTAGCCGCTGACGCGGTCGCCGGGGCGTACGCCGAGGGCGCGGAGTTCGGCGGCCAGGGAACCGACCTGGCGGCGCAGCTCGGACCAGGTCACCGGGCGCGGCTCGTGCGTCTCGTCCACGTGGAGCAGCGCGGGTTCGTCCGCGCGGTCGTCCGCGGCGCGCAGGGCGTGTTCGGCGTAGTTCAGGGTGGCCCCGGGGAACCACTGGGCGCCTGGCATCGAGCGGTCGCCGAGCACGCGCGCGTAGGGGGACGAGAACCGTACGTCGAACCACTCCGCCACGGCCCCCCAGAAGGTGTCGAGCTGCTCGACGGACCACCGGTGCAGCGCCGGGTAGCCTCCCTGGGCCGGCGCGCCGTGGTGCTCGGCGGCCCAGGCCTGGAACTGGGTGATGCGTGCCTGGGCGATCCTCTCGGGATCGGGCTGCCAGAGCGGCTTGGGGTTCGCGGTCGACATGGGGCGGCTCCCGGCTGTGCGCGTCGTGGGCGTCGGTCCGCGCACGGGCTGGGGTGTGCGCGTGACGCGGCTGACAGGGACGATGCCATGTGATCGACTTCCGCACCAGGGTGCGCCCCACATAGTCCGGGTCGTGAAGATGTGGGCGTGGCACGGGTGAACGGCAGTTGAACGACACACGCGTGCGGGGCGCTCGGTGGCAGGGTGAGCAGCATGGACGGTCGTGACCTGGTGCGTTCGGTGAGTGTGGTCGGTTCGGGAGGGGTGGCTCGGGGGTTGCGTACCGTGCGGGCCGCCTGGCGCAGGAGGCGTGTCGACGCCGCCGGGCTGCCGCAGCGGGGGGCGGAGCGGGCGCGGGTCCCGGGGCAGGTGCGGACCGTGGAGCCGGGGCCGGGGGGCGGTCTGATCCGTTTCGCCCGGTCGGAACTGCGGATCACCGTGGCGGTGAGCGGGGCCGTCTTCTGGGGGTGGGACGGTGCGGGTCCGCGGCCGTCGTACGCGCTCGCGGGGAGCGGTCCGGAGCCGGATCCGCGGGCGGTGCTGGAGCCGGACAAGGACGGTGGCTGGCGGGTGGTCGCCGAGCGGGTGACGGTCGTCGTGTCACGGCACGGCGCGGTGCAGGTCTGTACGCCCGGCGGGGTGACGCTGCGGCGGGAGCTGCCGCCGCGCTGGTGGGAGCCGGTCGGCGGGGGTCCCGCGCGGTGGATGCAGCGGTCGGAGGTGGCGGCGGACGCCCGGTTCTTCGGTCTCGGGGGGCGGGCCTCGGGTCCCCGGCTGCGGGACGGCACGTACCGGCTGTGGAACACCGACCCGGGCCGGGCGTTCGGGCCCGGTGACGATCCGCTGTATCTGACCATGCCGGTGCAGCTCGTGGTGGCCGACGCCGGTACGCATCTGGTGTTCCACGACACCACGTGGGACGGCACGGTGCTGCTGCGGGAGGGTGAGGAGGGCGCCGGGTCGGGGCACGACCGGGTGGGCCGCTGTGAGGTGCGGATGGAGGGGGGTCCGCTGCGCTGCTGGGTGATGGTGGGCGCTCCCGCGCGCGTGCTGCACACGTGGGCGGCGCTGACGGGGGCGCCCGCGGTGCCGCCCTCGTGGGCGCTCGGGCACCATCACGCGCGGTGGGGTTTCGGGACCGAGCAGGAGGTCCGCAAGGTCGTCGCGGGCTACCGGGAGCGTGGTCTGCCACTGGACGCCGTGCACCTGGACATCGACCACCACCAGGACCACCAGTCGTTCACCGTGGACCACGACCGCTTTCCGAAGCTGCCCGTGCTCGCCGAGGAGCTGCGCCGGGAGGGGGTCCGGCTGGTGTCCGTCGTCGATCCGGCCGTGCGGGCCGAGCCGGGCAATGCCGTGTACGACGGTGGTGCGGCCGTGGACGCGTTCGTGCGGGACGCCTCGGGGCGCACGGTACGGGGCTTGGCGTGGGCGGGAGAGTCGGTCTTCCCGGATTTCACGCACGCGCGCGTGCGCAAGTGGTGGGGCGGGCTGTACGAAGAACGGCTGGGGCAGGGCTTCGCGGGGTTCTGGCACGACATGAACGAGCCGACGTCGTTCACCGCCTTCGGGGAGCGGACGCTGCCGCGTTCGGCCCGGCACTCCTTGGAGGGGCGCGGCGGTGACCACCGGGAGGCGCACAACGTGTACGCCCTGTGCATGGCCCGGGCTGGCTACGAGGGTCTGCGTGAGCTGTCGCCGCGAGAGCGGCCCTTCGTGTTCTCCCGTTCCGGCTGGGCCGGGTCCCAGCGGTACGGGGGCACCTGGTCGGGGGATGTGGCGACGGGGTGGCCCGGGTTGCGGGCGTCCTTGTCGCTGGTGCTGGGGCTCGGGCTCTGCGGGGTGCCGTACTCGGGGCCCGACGTGGGCGGCTTCGACGGCAGCCCCTCGCCCGAGCTGTACCTGCGGTGGTTCCAGCTCGGCGCGTATCTGCCGCTCTTCCGCACCCACGCGTCGTTGCGTGCGGGGCGCAGGGAGCCGTGGGAGTTCGGTGCCGAGGTGCTGGAGCACGCGCGCGCGGCGCTGCTCGAACGCCGGCGGCTGGTGCCCTACTTCGTGACGCTGGCGCGTCTGGCCCGGCGGACCGGCGCGCCCTATGTGCGGCCGCTGTGGTGGGAAGCTCCGGAGGACCGGACCCTGCGCGACTGCGAGGACACGTTTCTGCTCGGTGACGCCCTGCTGGTCGCTCCGGTCCTGGACCCCGGTGCCGACCGGCGTGCGGTGCAGCTGCCGCGGGGCCGGTGGTACGACACGGCGACGGAGCAGGCGTACGAGGGCCCGGCGCAGGTTCTCGTCGACGCGCCGCTGTCCCGGATACCGGTGTTCGCGCGCGCGGGAGCGGTGGTGCCCGTGCGCGGCGCCGACGGCGGGCTGGAGCTGGAGGTGTGGGCGCCGGCGCAGGGCCGTACGGGGGGCGGTCTGGTGGTGCGGGACGCGGGCGACGGGTGGGACGATCCGGAGATCGAACGCTACGTCGCCCGCCGGCGGGGCCGGGAGGTGGTGGTCACCCGGGAAGGGGAGGGCGGCACCGGTGAGCCGCCCTGCCCGGTGCGGGTGCGCGGGCTCGGCTGAGCCCGCGCGGGCCGGGTACGGAGGGTTCGGCCGGGAGGTGCGTCGTACGGCCGGCCCGGCTGGGCCGCGTCCGGTGTCCCCGAGGCAGGCGGCGGGAAGGTTCGGCGGGGGGGCGCCGGGCGGGGCCGCTCACAGGCGTGCGGGTCAGATGTAGCGGCCCTCGAACCAGGCTCGCGCGGCCACGGTGTGCAGAGGGAAGGCCAGCTCTTCCGGCCTGCGCAGCAGGTGCCGGCCCTCGGTCTCGTCGGTCGGGCCGGACGGCGCGAGCCCCTCGGCCGGGCGCTCCGGGAGGAGCCCGAAGAGCAGCAGATGCCCGTCGGGCGAACTCATGGCGTCGACCAGGCGGACGTCGCGGGCGGCCGCGCCGATACCGGTCTCCTCCTTCAGTTCCCGTACGACGGCCTGTTTCCAGTCCTCCCGGTCGTCGACGTAACCGCCGGGCAGGGCGGTGCCGCCGCGCGCGGGAGCGATGGCCCGGGTGACGACGACCAGGGCTGTGCCCTTGGTGTCGTACACGGGCTGGAGGGCGATGGCGACCGGCAGCGGATTGCGGTAGGCCACCGACCCGCAGCGGGGGCAGGTGCGCGGCCAGCCGGAGACGCCGTCTCCGTAGGGCGCTCCGCAGCTCGAACAGTGCGAGCCCGGCGCGGAGTTGACAGACAGGTGTTGGTTTTCGGACACGCGCGGACTGTATCCGATCACGGGGAGGACGTCTTCCGGCCGCGATGGATCGGGATTCGACGGGTCCGGGAGGGGCGGTCGGAGTCACCCCCGTCGATCCCGTCCGCCCCTCCTGTAACACGACGCCGAAGGGGGCCGTTCGGTTCACCGAGGCGGTCTGCCCTTTTCACGTGCCGCGTGGCAGACTTCTGACGCCTCGTCAGTTCTCACCTCGGGGAGGGGCTTTGCCGCGCACGCGCACACCGGCGGTCGCCGGATGGTTCACCGGGGAGGGGGGCGGTTTCCGGCTGCTGGGCACCCGCTGCTCGTCCTGCGCCTCGGTCTTCTTCCCGCGCGAGGACGTCCACTGCCGCAACCCGCACTGCGCGGGTGGCACCCTGGAGGAAGTTCCGCTGTCGAGAACGGGACGAATCTGGTCGTACACCGACAGCCGGTACCGGCCTCCGCCACCCTATGTGAGTAATCCGGAACGTGTGTGGCAGCCGTACGCGTTGATCGCGGTGGAGCTGGAGACCGAGGGGATCGTGGTGCTGGGGCAGGCCCCCGCAGGGGTCACCGTCGCGGATCTGACGGTGGGCATGGAGGTGGAGGCCGTCCCCGGGGTGCTCCACGAGGACGCCGAGACGACGTGGACGATGTGGTACTGGCAGCCGAAGGGGGTGGCGGCATGACGGCGGACGTGGCGGTGCTCGGCGTGGGCATGCATCCCTGGGGGAAATGGGGCCGCGGCTTCGTCGAGTACGGGACGGCGGCGGCCCGGGCCGCGCTCGCGGACGCCGGTCTGCCATGGCAGGACGTCGGCGCGATCGTGGGCGCGGACACCGTGCGCGGCGGATACCCGGGATACGTGGCGGGAGCGACGTTCGCCAAGGCGCTCGGCTGGCAGGGGGCCAGGGTCGCCAGTGTGTACGCGGCCTGCGCGTCGGGCGCTCAGGCGATCGCCGCGGCGCGTGCGCAGATCCTCGCGGGGCTCACGGACGTCGTGCTCGTCGTCGGAGCGGACGCCGCACCCAAGGGGTTCTTCCGGCCGGCGGGCGGGGACCGCCCCGACGATCCGGACTGGCTGCGCTTCCGCCTGCTGGGCGCGACGAACCCGGCGTACTTCGGGCTGTACGCCAGGCGGCGGATGGCGGTGCACGGGGACACACCGCAGGACTTCGCCCTGGTGAAGGTGAAGAACGCGGCGTTCGGCGCGCTGAACCCGTACGCCCGCTACCGCAAGCGGGTCACGGCCGAGGAGGTCGCCGCCTCCGCGGTGGTCGCCGATCCCCTGCGGCTGCTCGACATCTGCGCCACCTCCGACGGCGGAGCCGCCCTGGTGCTGTCCAGTGTGGACTTCGCCCACCGGCACGGGATCCCCCGGCCGGTGCGGATCCGGGCCGTGTCCACGGTGACCCCCCGCTTCCCGAACACGGTGCTGGACCTGCCCGACATCGCCACGGAGTGCGCCGCCACGGTGGATCCACCCGCCGAGCCGTTCCGGGCGTCCATCGCCCGGACCGCCTACGAGGAGGCGGGGACCGGCCCGGAGGACCTGGACCTGGCCGAGGTGTACGACCTTTCCACGGCACTGGAGTTGCAGTGGTACGAGGATCTGGGACTGTGCGGCGAGGGTGAGGGCGCGAAGCTGCTGCGCGAGGGCGTCACCGCACCCGGCGGCCGCATACCCGTCAACACCAGTGGCGGGCTCGCCTCGTTCGGTGAGGCGGTGCCCGCCCAGGCCCTCGCCCAGGTGTGTGAGCTGACCTGGCAGTTGCGGGGCGCGGCCGGTGACCGGCAGGTCCCGGGCGCCCGCGTGGGCATCACCGCCAACCAGGGGCTGTTCGGGCATGGATCGTCGGTGATCGCGGTGCGCTGACCGGGACGGCCGGGCGGGTCGTGCGGCAGGAGACCTCGGGTGCGCCACGCTCCGTGATCGGCCCGGAAAGCTGCGTGAACGTCTCATGAACTGCGCCTGGGCGCACCCGGGTGGAGCCATCATGCTCCCGTGCACTCCTGGACGGATACTCTCCGCTTCGCCTTCCAGCCGGTGGTCAACCTGAGGACGGGCGCGGTCGCGGCGCTGGAGACACTTGCCCGCCCGGAGACCGGCGACGTACTGGCCGAGGCTCGCCGCGACCCCGAACTCGACGGTGCGCTCACCGTGTTGGCGCTCCGCGCGGCGGCACGCAAGGAGACGCTGCTCCCGCTGCACCTCAACGTGTTCGCCGCCACGCTGGCGGACCTCGGTGGTCTCACGCCGCTGCACGACGCCGTGCGCGCGGCCGGGCGCATGCCCTGGGAGGTGACGCTCGACATCGTCCCGCCCTACACGCATGTGCCGCAGCGGGCACTGCTGGAGGCCGTGACGACGCTCCGCGGGCAGGGCTTCCGGATCTGCGCGGACGGCATCGGTGACGGCGACGTGCCGCTCAGGCTGCTCACCGACCTCTCGCCCGATCTGGTCAAGCTCGACGCCTCGCTGCTGGCCCGGCCGGCCGCCGTGCGGGCGATGCGCACGCTGTGCGAGGAGCTGGGCGCCCTGGTGGCGGTGGAGGGCGTGGAGACCGAACTGCAGTGCGCGGCGGCGGTGTCGGCCGGCGCACAGCTGGCCCAGGGTGAGCTGTTCGCGCCGCCGGCCCGGATCCCCGTGGCCGACGTGTACGTTCCGCCTCGCTCACCGGACGCCCCGCCTCCGCCCCGCTCGGGGCCTTCGGTCCGGGAGTTCGTGCGCCCGGCCGCCGTTCTGCCGGTGACGGCCTCTGCGAGGGAGGTACGGGAGTTGCTGACCGGATCGCCGGACGTCTCCGGCGTGCTGCTGTCGGACCAGAGCGGAAGGCCCGTCCGGTCGGTGCACCGCTCGCGCTTCCTGCTGTCGATGTCGGGCCCCTACGGTCACGCCCTGTACGCCGACCGCCCGGCCTTCAAACTCGGTGACGCGCCCCGGACGGTCGGCCACGACGCCACCGCCTGGGAAGTGCTGGACGTCGTGGCGGTCGGCGACCGCGACCGGACCTCCGACGATGTGGCGGTGGTCGACGAGCACGGTCGCTGCGTGGGCGTCGTGCGGCTCGCGGACCTCGTGCGGGCGCTGGCCGAGAGCCGGGTCGAGGAGGCGGCCGGCCTCAATCCGCTGACCCGGCTGCCCGGTTCGGACGCGATCACGGGCGAGGTGGACCGGTGGATCGCGGAGGGGCGCGCGTTCGCACTCAGCTGGCTGGACATCGACCATTTCAAACAGGTCAACGACGGTGCCGGTTTCGCGGCCGGGGACGAGCTGATCCGGTCGGTGGGCCGGGTGCTGCAGGAGACGATCGGGGGGCACGCGCGCGTGGCGCACATCGGCGGGGACGACTTCCTGCTGCTGGGCGACGAGGCGGCGCTGGGCCCACTGGCCGCCACCGTGCTCGACGCGCCCTGGTCGGCGGGCGGCCGGCTGGTCACGCTGTCGCTCGCGACGGTCGTGTGCGCCCCCGGCAGCGTCAGCGACCACCGCCAGGCCGCCGCCCAGCTCGCTCCGCTGAAGAAGGCGGCCAAGGCGCTCAGCGGTGCGAGCTGGGTCCTCGGCCACGCGGGGCTGTCCGGCCACGAGATCCGGCGCGGCGGCCCGCAAAGGGCACCGGCCCAGGCCGGTTACGCGGCCGCCGAGCCACGCTCGTGAACTCCCCCGCACCAACGCGCCCGAACGGCGCGGCTCCCCGGGCCTGGTGAGCCGCTGCCACCGTCCCTGCCGGCAGCCTTGACGCCCCCCGGACGCCGGTGAACACTTCCCGGTGTCAGCCGGCACCGCCGTACCTTTCTCGGCGTCATCAGGCACCGCGCCATGGGTCTGTCCTGCTCCACGGCCCGTCCCGGCGTGGCGACCCGGCTGCGACGGCACGCTCGTCATGGGTACCGGGCGGGGCGCGGGGCCTGCCCGCCTTCGGCTGAAGTCGCCAAGGGAACCGTTCCCGCACCGAGGGCCGGGGCTGACCGCCCCACCGGGCCAAGGGAGCCGCCACGAGCAACGGAGACATCTTCGTCGGCGAGGTCATCGGCACCGCGATCCTGATCCTGTTCGGTGCCGGCGTCTGCGCCGCCGTGACCCTCAGACATTCCAAGGCCCGGGCGTCGGGCTGGGTCGTGATCGCGTTCGGCTGGGGTTTCGGGGTGCTCGCGGGCGCGTACACGGCCGCTCCGCTCTCCGGCGGTCAGCTCAATCCCGCGGTGACCGTCGGCATCGCCGTGGACACCGGCGAGTGGGGAAAGGTCTGGGTGTACCTGCTGGGCCAGCTCGTCGGCGCGATGCTCGGCGCCGTACTGGCCTATCTGGTGTATCTGGCGCAGTTCCAGGCCAATGTCCACGAGGAGGGAACCGCGCCGGGAGCGGGCGGTGAGCCGGTGCCGACCGGGGAACCGCGCCGGGAGCGGGCGGTGAGCCGGTGCCGACCCTGGGCGTCTTCTCGACGATCCCGGAGATCCGCAACCCCGTCGCCAATCTCGTCACCGAGATCATCGCCACCATGGCCCTGGTGCTGCCCGTTCTCGCCTTCGGGCTGACGAAGGGACTCGGTGAGTCCGGCACCACCGTGCTGATCGTGTCCTTGCTCGTCGTCGGCATCGGGCTCTCCCTCGGAGGCCCGACCGGCTATGCCATCAACCCGGCCCGCGACCTCGGCCCGCGCCTCGTGCACACGTTCCTGCCGATCCCGAACAAGGGCACCTCCGACTGGGGTTACGCCAGGATCCCGGTCGTCGGCCCGCTCATCGGCGGAGCGCTCGCCGGCCTCGTCTACAACGTGGCCTTCTGACCTCCTCGCGGGCCGGCCCCGACCCCTCACGCCCCCACCCGCTCCGGGCTCGGCCGCTTTCCCCCGGGCCTTCCACGGACCTGCTCCCCCAGCGACCCGATCAAGTGACCTGACCCAGCGACCCAGGGACAGCCATGACGGACACCGCCGAGAAGTACGTCGCCGCCATCGACCAGGGCACCACGTCCAGCCGCTGCATCATCTTCGACCACAGCGGCGCCATCGTCGCCGTCGACCAGCGCGAGCACCGCCAGATCTTCCCCAAGCCGGGCTGGGTGGAGCACGACGCCACCGAGATCTGGTCCAAGGTGCAGGCCGTCGTGGCCGGGGCACTCGCCAGGGCCGGGCTGCGCGCCGACCGGCTGAGCGCGCTCGGCATCACCAACCAGCGGGAGACCACGGTCCTGTGGGACCGCGCGACCGGCAAACCCGTGCACAACGCGATCGTCTGGCAGGACACCCGCACCGCCAGCCTGTGCCACGAACTGGGCGGCACGGACGGCCAGGACCGCTTCCGCGAGCCGACAGGGCTGCCCCTGGCCAGCTACTTCTCCGGCCCCAAGGCGGCCTGGCTGCTGGACCAGGTGCCCGGTCTGCGCCGGCGGGCCGAGCGCGGCGAGATCGCCTTCGGGACCATCGACTCCTGGCTGATCTGGAACCTCACCGGCGGCACCGACGGCGGCCGGCACGTCACCGACGTCACGAACGCCTCCCGCACCATGCTGATGAACCTGGACACCCTCCAGTGGGATCCGTCCGTCCTGTCCGCGATGGACCTTCCCGAAGCCGTGCTCCCCGAGATCAGGTCCTCCGCGGAGGTGTACGGCACCGCGGTCGGGCACCTCGCCGGGGTGCCGGTGGCCTCCGCGCTGGGCGACCAGCAGGCGGCCGTGTTCGGGCAGGCCTGCTACGACGTCGGCACCGCCAAGAACACCTACGGCACCGGCAGTTTCTTGCTGCTGAACACCGGAGGCCGGCCGGTGCCGTCCAAGAGCGGGCTGCTGACGACGATGGGCTACAAGATCGGCGGGGAGGCGCCGGTGTACTGCCTGGAAGGGTCCATAGCGATAACGGGCGCCCTCGTCCAGTGGTTCCGCGATCAGCTCGGGATCATCCGCACCGCCGACGAGATCGAGACACTGGCCGCGGGCGTCGAGGACAACGGCGGCGCCTACATCGTGCCCGCGTTCTCCGGGCTGTTCGCTCCGTACTGGCGCTCCGACGCGCGCGGGGTCGTCACAGGGCTGACCCGGTACGTCACCAAGGCGCACCTCGCGCGTGCGGTGCTGGAGGCGACGAGCTGGCAGACCCGGGAGGTCGTGGACGCCATGTACCAGGACTCCGGGGTGCCGATCACCGCCTTGAAGGTCGACGGCGGCATGACGAAGAACAACCTGCTCATGCAGCACCAGGCGGACGTGCTGGGTGTTCCGGTGATCCGGCCCCAGGTGTCCGAGACCACCTGCCTGGGCGCCGCCTACGCGGCCGGGCTGGCCACGGGCGTGTGGAGCGACCTGGACGAGCTGAAGTCGCACTGGCGCCAGGACGCGCGGTGGACGCCCGCCATGGAGGCGCCGGTACGCGAGCGTGAGTACCGCAACTGGCGCAGGGCCGTGGAGAAGAGCCTCGGCTGGCTCGCGGAGGACGGCGCCTAGCGGGAGGGCGGTACGCGGGACAAGGGGCGGAGGGCGCATGGAAGAACGCCGCACGCGCGCGTGAGCGCCTCCCACGGGACCACGGCTCGTACCCCGGTCGGCGAGGGTACGGGCCGTGCCCGTGTCTCAGCGGGTGACGGCCCGGCGACGGTCGGCCGTGTACTCCATGGCGTGCTGGACGACGCCGATGAGCACCTCCTTGACCGACTCCCGGTCGCGCGCGTCGCACAGCAGGACGGGCACGTCGTCGTCCAGGTCGAGGGCCCCGCGCACGGCATCGGCCGGATAGCGGGCCGCCCCCTCGAAGCAGTTGACGCCGACGATGAAGGGTATGGACCGCCGCTCGAAGTAGTCGACGGCGGCGAAGCAGTCCTCCAGGCGGCGGGTGTCGGCGAGGACGACGGCGCCCAGCGCGCCCTCGGACAACTCGTCCCACATGAACCAGAACCGTTCCTGCCCGGGCGTGCCGAAGAGGTACAGCACCAGGTTCTCGCGCAGGGTGATGCGGCCGAAGTCCATGGCCACGGTGGTGGTGTGCTTCCCCTCGACCCCGCTGGTGTCGTCGACCGGACGCCCGGCCTCGGTGAGCAGTTCCTCGGTGCGCAGCGGCCTGATCTCACTGACCGCGCCGACGAGGGTCGTCTTGCCCACGCCGAAGCCGCCGGCCACGAGGATCTTGAGCGTGACGGGCTCGACCGGGGGCTTGCCGCGCTCAGAACGCCCGAAGATCATCGCTTTCTTCTCCTGCTTGGTGGTGGTCCGGCGACGGTCGGCCGTAGCCGCCGCCACCAGGGGTTTCGATGACGAGCACATCGTCGGGGCCGACGTCTGCCGAGCCGCTGCCGCCGAGGTCGGTGACCGTGCCGTCGGCCCGCTCCACGCGGTTGGCGCCGAGCGCTCCGGGTTCACCGCCCGCCATGCCGTAGGGGGGCACACGGCGGTGCTGGGAGAGCGTGGAGACGGTCATGGCTTCCAGGAACCGGATGCGGCGCACGGCGCCGTCGCCGCCGTCCCACCGTCCGGCGCCGCCGCTCCCCCGCCGGACGGCGAACTCCTCCAGCCGGACGGGCAGCCGCCACTCGAGGACCTCGGGGTCGGTGAGCCGGGAGTTGGTCATGTGGGTCTGTACGACGTCGGCACCGGGGAAGCCGTCGCCGGCTCCCGATCCGGAGGCGACGGTCTCGTAGTACTGGTGGCGTTCGTTGCCGAAGGTGACGTTGTTCATGGTGCCGGATCCCTCGGCCTGGACGCCGAGCGCGCCGTACAGGGCGCCGGTGATGGCCTGGGAGGTCTCGACGTTGCCGGCGACGACGGCGGCGGGGGGCTCGGGTGCCAGCATCGAGCCGGGCGGCACGACGATGGTCAGGGGCCGCAGGCAGCCCTCGTTGAGCGGGATGTCGTCGCCGACCAGGGTGCGGAAGACGTACAGGACGGCCGCGTCGACGACGGCGTGGGGGGCGTTGAAGTTGGTGGCGAGCTGTGCCGAGGTGCCGGTGAAGTCGATGGTCGCCCGGCGCTCGGCGCGGTCGACGCGCACGCGGACGCGGATGACGGCGCCGGAGTCGGTCTCGTAGGAGTGTTCGCCGTCGTCCAGGGCGTCGACGACGCGCCGCACCGCCTCCTCGGCATTGTCCTGGACGTGGCGCATGTAGGCCTGGACGACGTCGAGTCCGTACTCACCGATCATGCGGCGGACCTCGTCCACGCCCTTGTGGTTGGCGGCGATCTGCGCGCGCAGGTCGGCGAGGTTGGTCGGCACGTTGCGGGAGGGGTGGGCCGCCTCGGTGAGCAGCCGGCGGGTCTCCTCGTCGCGGAAGCGGCCCTCCTCGACGAGGAGCCAGTTGTCGAAGAGGACGCCCTCCTCCTCGATGGTGCGGCTGTGGGCCGGCATGGAGCCGGGTGCGATGCCGCCGATCTCAGCGTGGTGGCCGCGCGAGGCGACGTGGAAGAGGATCGTGGGTTCACTGTCCGTGTCCGCCGCCGGGTCGGTTCGCACGGTGTCGAACACGGGCGTGATCACGGTGATGTCGGGCAGGTGGGTGCCGCCGTGGTACGGGTCGTTGACGGCGTAGGTGTCACCCGGCCGCATGGAGGTGGCGCGGCGTCGGATGACCTCTTTGACGCTGGTGCCCATGGAGCCCAGGTGGACGGGGATGTGGGGCGCGTTGGCCACCAGGTTGCCCTCCGGGTCGAACAGGGCGCAGGAGAAATCCAGGCGTTCTTTGATGTTGACGGACTGGGCCGTGGACTCCAGGCGGGCGCCCATCTGTTCGGCGACCGACATGAAGAGGTTGTTGAACACCTCGAGCAGGACGGGGTCGGCTTGGGTGCCGATGTCGGAACTCTGCGTGATCGCCGTGCGTTCCATGAGCAGATGCCCGTCGTCGGTCGCCGCGGCCCGCCAGCCGTCGTCGACGACGGTCGTCGCGCCGGCCTCCGTGATGATCGCGGGGCCGGTGACGGTCTCGCCGGGGGGAAGGCCCTCGCGGCGGTGGAGGGGTGCGTCGCGCCAGGCGCCGCCGGTGTGGAGGCGGACGGTTTCCGGCGCGGTGGGCCGGCCCTCGTAGGGGGTCAGGGCCGAGAGATCGGGGGGTTCGGTGATGCCGGTGGCTTCGACGGAGAGGGCTTCGACGACGATCGGGCGGTCGAGGGTGAAGGAGTACGTGGCGCGATGACGTTCTTCGAAGGCCTGCCGCATGGCGTCGGGCTCGGCGAGTTCGACGGTGAGGGTGGTGTCGGTGCCGTCGTAGCGCAGTTGGGCGCGGCGGGTGACCCGGATGCGGTCCTGCGGGACGTCCTCGTCGAGGAGTTCGGTGCGGGCGGCCGCCTCCAGATCGTCGGCTACGGCGCGCACGCCGGGCATGGCCGCGGTGTCCAGGGGTGCCTCGACGGACTGCTCGCGCATGGCGGTGGTGTCGGCGAGACCGATGCCGAGCGCGGAGAGGACGCCGGCCATGGGGGGCACGAGGACGGTGCGGATACCGAGCGAGTCGGCCACCCGGCAGGCGTGCTGGCCGCCTGCTCCGCCGAAGGTGGTCAGGGTGTAGCGGGTGACGTCGTGGCCCTTCTGGACGGAGATCCGCTTGACGGCGTTGGCGATGTTGGCGACGGCGATCTGCAGATAGCCCTCGGCCACCTGCTCCGGGGTGCGGTCGTCGCCGGTGCGCTCGTGGATCTCACGCGCGAGGGCGGTGAACCGGTCGCGGACCAGGGCGCCGTCCAGTGGCCGGTCGCCACCAGGGCCGAACACGGCGGGGAAGTGTTCGGGCTGGATGCGGCCGAGGATCACGTTGGCGTCGGTGACGGTGAGCGGGCCGCCGGCGCGGTAGCAGGCCGGTCCCGGGGTGGCTCCGGCGGAGTCGGGGCCGACTCGGTAGCGGGAGCCGTCGAAGTGCAGGACGGAGCCGCCGCCGGCGGCCACGGTGTGGATGTCCAGCATGGGGGCGCGCAGTCGGACGCCCGCGATCTGTGTGGTGAAGACGCGCTCGTAGCCTCCGGCGAAGTGGGAGACGTCGGTGGAGGTGCCGCCCATGTCGAAGCCGATGACACGGTCGAAGCCGGCGCGCTGCGACATGCGGGCCATGCCGACGATGCCGCCGGCCGGCCCGGACAGGATGGCGTCCTTGCCGCGGAACTGCCCGGCCTCCGCCAGCCCGCCGTTGGACTGCATGAACATCAGCCGGACGCCGTGGAGTTCGTCGGCGACGTGCCGGACGTAGCGGCGCAGCACGGGCGAGAGGTAGGCGTCGACGACGGCCGTGTCCCCCCGCGGGACGAGTTTCATCAGCGGGCTGACCTCGCTGGACAGCGAGATCTGCGGGAAGCCGGTGCGGGCGGCGAGGTCGCCGATCGCCCGCTCGTGGGCGGGGTACAGGTGGCTGTGCAGGCAGACGACGGCGACCGCGCGGATCCCGTCGTCGTAGGCCTGCCGGAGGGGGCCGGCGAGGGCGTCGAGGTCGGGGGCGCGCAGGACGGTGCCGTCGGCGGCGACCCGCTCGTCCACCTCGACGACCCGGTCGTGGAGCGTCTCGGGCAGTTCGATGCGGCGGGCGAAGATGCTGGGGCGGTTCTGGTAGGCGATGCGCAGGGCGTCGCCGAAGCCGCGGGTGGTGACGAGGAGGGTGCGTTCGCCCTTGCGTTCCAGCAGGGCGTTGGTGGCCACCGTGGTGCCCATGCGGACGGCCTCGACGGGCTCCCGGGAGTCGCCGAGGAGCTCGAGCACCCCGGCGACGGCCGCGTCGGCGATGGGGGTGCCGTCGCTCGACCGGGGCCGGGAGCCGGACAGGGCCGGGGTGTCGGACAGCAGTTTGCGGGTGAGCAGCCGGCCGTCCGGGCGGCGCGCGACGATGTCGGTGAAGGTGCCGCCTCGGTCGACCCAGAACTGCCAGCCTGTCACGTCAGTACTCCGCTTCCGCGCCGGTCACAGCGCCCGGAGGCCGTTGATCACGTCGCGCAGAATACTCTCGTCCGGCAGTTCGGCCGGCGGTACCGGACGCGTGACATGGACGAACTGCGCAGCCACGAGGTCCCCGATGAGGACGCGGACCACGCCGATGGGAAGGTCGAGCTCCGCGGCGATCTCGGCAACCGACTGCGGCGTGTCCCGGCAGAACCCGACGATCTCCACGTGCTCGGGGGACAGCGTCGCGTCCGCCTCGGGGTCGCCCGCGTCGGGCTCCGTCACGACCACCGCGATGAGGTCGAGGCGGTGCTGGGCCACACTCGTGGTGCGGCCGCGCGTCATGGCGTACGGACGGACGACCGGTCCGGCCTCGTCGTCGAACCAGTGGTCTCTTCCCTGACCGTCTCCGCTCATGCCATCCCACTACCCGCCTGCGGTCAGATCGGTGCGCGGGGCGGCGCCCAGATGCACGCCGACCCGCTTGACCAGGAGCGTCATCTCGTAGGCGACCTGTCCGACGTCGGAGTCGGCGTCGGACAGGACGGCGAGGCAGCTGCCGTCGCCGGCGGCGGTGACGAACAGGAAGGCGTCGTCGAGCTCGACCACCGTCTGCCGCACGCTGCCGGCCTCGAAGTGCCGGCCGACGCCCTTGGCGAGGCTGTGGAAGCCGGAGGCGACGGCCGCGAGGTGCTCGCTGTCCTCCCTGGTCAGGTCCGTGGAGACGCCGGTGGGCAGCCCGTCGCCGGACAGGACGACGGCCTTGCGGATGCTGGCGACCCGGTCGACCAGGTCGTCCAGGAGCCAGTTCAGCTCCCCCTTGTTCGTCGCTGTGTGGTCGGTCGCCTTCGGTGCGGTCATCGACCGTCCCCCTTAGTGGTTCCGTGTGCGGTGCCGTTGCGGGCCCCGTCGTCCGCGGCGTTGTCCTCGCGGCCGCGTTGCCAGCCGCGCTGGAGCGAGGCCATCCGGCTGCGGACCTCCTCGGCATCCCGGTCGGCGGGCTGGGCCGGGCGCTCGGAGCGCCGTTGTGTGTCCTGCTTGAGCTGGGGCGCCAGGCTGGCCTGGCGGATGCGCCGGGGCAGTGGTCCGATGCCCGGTTCCGTGGTGGTCTCACCGGACCGCGTGGTGATACCGGCTCGGGTCCGGGCCGCCTTACCGGTGGCCGGCGTCTCCTCCGGGCCGCCGGAGGCCAGCGCCTTGGGCCGGGTCCGCCTGGGCAGCGCCGGGGGCGCGGAGGTCTCTCCGGTCCCCCCGGCCGGAACACCCTCGGCTCCGCCCACGCGGTCGGCGGCGTCGGCGGGGCGCCGGGGAGCCGCACCGCGGCGCCGGGCGGGCAGGGGTGCCAGTCCGCCGGTGTCGGTGCGGCGCGGGCCGCCGGAGGGCTGCTGGTCGGGCTCCGCGCGCCGGGAGCGCTGGTCGGTGACGGGCTTGCCGTGCGAGCTGACGAGCTTGGGCGTCTGCCGCCGGGGCAGCGGCACGGGGCCGCGGTCGCCGGTCTCCTCACGCGCGGTGCGGTCACCCGGCAGCGTGGCCGTTCGGTCGTCGTCACCGGGACGGGAGCGGCGAGGGCGGAAGAGTCCGCCGCGCTCGCTGTCCTCGTCCGCGAGAACGCCGGGGAAGTCGTCGAGGGCGTGCAGATCGACCGGCGATTCCAGTTCGACCGGACCGTCCAGCAGGGAGGTCGGCAGGCCCGGCAGCTGCAGCGGCGCCGGGGACCGTCCGGGGGCGCGGCTCGCGGCCTGCCCGAAGCCCTTGGCGGGACGGTCCCTGTCGAGACGGAAGCCGATGCCGTTGGTGTCCGGTACGTCGTCGGTCAGCAGGGTGTCGGGGACGAAGACGACGGCGGTGGTGCCGCCGTAGGGCGACGGCTGCAGGGAGACGCGGACGTTCTGGCGCTGGGCCAGACGGCTGACCACGAACAGGCCGAGGCGGTCGGTGTCGGAGAGCTCGAACTCGGGGGTCTCCGCGAGACGCAGGTTGGCGTCCAGAAGTGCCTCGGCCGTCATACCGAGACCTCGGTCGTGGATCTCCAGCGTGAACCCGTTGGCGACCCGTTCGCCGAGGACCTGGACGGCGGTGTGCGGAGGTGAGAAGACGGTGGCGTTCTCCAGGAGTTCGGCCACCAGGTGGGTGAGGTCGGCGACGGCGGGGCCGGTGACGGCGATCCGCGGCAGGCGCCGTACCTCGATGCGTTCGTAGTCCTCGACCTCGGCGACGGACGCGCGGACGACGTCCATCAGCTGGACCGGCCGGCGCCACTGCCGGGACGGGGCGGCGCCGGACAGGATCACCAGGCCCTCGGCGTGGCGGCGCATGCGCGTGGTGAGGTGGTCGAGGCGGAAGAGGTCGGCGAGTTCGTCGGTGTCCTCGGTCCGGCGTTCCATGGTGTCGAGCAGGGTGAGCTGCTTGTGCAGCAGCACCTGGCTGCGGCGGGCGAGGTTGACGAAGACCTCGGAGACACCGGCCCGCAGTTCGGCCTGTTTGACGGCGGCCTCGACAGCGGCGCGCTGGAGGGTGTTGAGGGCCTGGCCCACCTCGCCGATCTCGTTCTTGTCGTACTCCAGACGCGGCACTTCGGTCTCGACGTCGACCTGTTCGCCGACCGACAGCCTGCGCATCACGCTGGGCAGCCGGACGCCGGACGCCTCGTGCGCCTCGAGACGCAGCTGCCTCAGGTCGCGCACGAGGGCACGGCCCACCCGTACGGAGAGGACGAGGGAGAGCAGGAGGGCGACGAGGCCGAGGAGGCCCGCGACGGCGGCCTGCACGATGACGCCCATGGCCACGGGGCGCACACGGTCCTGGAAGCGGTCGTTCGCGTGGTCGTCGAGGGTGCCGAGTTCCTTGAGGACGCCCGCCGCGGCGGAGTCCCAGCTCTTGGCGGTGACCGCGCGCGGGGTGCCGGAGTCCGTCGCGATCACGGACCGTTCGGCCACTCGCAGCGGGGCGCTGGTGGCGTTCTTCCAGAAGCGTTCGTAGCGTCCGCGTTCGGCGTCGGGCAGCAGCGGCAGGCTGATCTCGTAGAGAGCCGCGCGCTGCGCGGCGAGGTCGGCGATGTCGCGGGTCTCGTCGCGGGTGAGACGGCCGACGACGAGGGAGGAGCCGAGGAGGGCGTCCTCACGGGCGAGCAGTTCCCGGGCGCGGGACAGGGTGACCAGGGCGCGGGCCTGCTTGTCCATCTCGATGTCGTCGATGCCGTCGAGGTCGGCGAGCAGCGTGTAGCAGGGATCGACGAGCCGGTTGTAGAGGTCGTAGGCCTGGGCGCGGGTGACCGTGCCCTCGTCGACGCTGTGGCGCAGGGACGCGAGGCCGTCGAAGGCTTCCAGGACGGCGGTCAGTCGTTCGCGGTCGTCGGCGTCCATGCCGTCGCGGACGTCGTGGTCCCGCGCGTTCTTCCGGATCTCGGCGACCGCCCGGTCGGTGGCGCCGCGGGTGCGCTGCAGTGCGGAGAGGGCGTCGGCGGCCCGTGGGTCGGCGAGGTGGACGAGGGTCTGGCGGCGTTCCTGCTGCAGGACCCGGACGGTGTCGTCGACGGGATAGCCGATGTCCTGCACGACGTGGGACACCCGGAACAGCTGGGTGACTTCGCGTCCCGTGAGTACCGTGGCGAAGCCCCAGACGGCGGCCAGCGACAGCAGCGGCACGAGAAGCAGCGCCACGATCTTCCGGCGGATCGACTTCCCGCGAAAGCGCATGGCCTCCCCCAGCTCGACCCCCGCCGGTCGGGGGTGCACATGTGCGTCAACAAACGGCGCGAGCCTACTACCGCCGCACAGTTAACTCGAAAGCGTGTCCGGAGAGCGAACTTCCTTAGACGTCGTCTCATTTGGAGAGCTGGGTAGTCTGCCCGCGTGGTGATGGTCGAGCGCATGGTGCCGGACGAGTTGTGGGAGCTGTTCGAGCGGGT
>NZ_JBEOTD010000065.1:0-24619 GCF_040426375.1 Streptomyces sp. NPDC096012 | reverse complement strand
CTGCAAAGGCGACCCGTTCGATGTACTGTCCGGCGGTGCGTCCCGATGAGATGGCTGACGTTGTACGCGCGTTCGCGTCAGGTACCCGCGGCGTCGTCGGTTTCGGTCAGACCGGTGCCGGCCGGGATCGGTCGCCCGTGGGTTCGAGGCGGACGACGATGCCCTTCGACGTGGGCTGGTTGCTTGCGTCGGCGACGCTGTCGAGCGGCACCAAGACGTTCGTCTCCGGGTAGTAGGCGGCGGCCGAGCCCTTGGCCGCGGGGTAGGACACGACCTCGAAGTTCGCGGCCCGGCGCTCGGTGCCGTCCTCCCAGACGCTCACCAGGTCTACGCGATCGCCTTGGGCGAGGCCGAGTTCGGACAGGTCGGCCGGGTTGACGAGGACCACGTGGCGGCTGCCGTGGATGCCGCGGTAGCGGTCGTTGTTGGTGTACGGGATGGTGTTCCACTGGTCGTGCGAGCGCAAGGTCTGCAGCAGCAGGTGACCCTCGGGGGCCCGGGGGACCACCCGCTCGTTGCAGGTGAACCGGGCCTTACCGGTCTCGGTTCTGAACACGCCCTCGTTGACCGGGTTGGGTAGCTGGAAGCCTCCCGGACGGGTCACCCGGGCGTTGAAGTCGTGGAAGCCCGGCACGATCCGGGAGATGCTGTCGCGGATGGTGTTGTAGTCGCCCTCGAACTTGGCCCAGGGGATGTCCGCCTCGCCGCCGAGGCTCAGCCGGGCGAGCCGGCACAGGATGGCGACCTCGCTCAGCAGCGCGTGCGAGGCCGGTTCGAGTCGTCCCTGGGAGGTGTGCACCTCGCTCATGGAGTTTTCGACGGTGACGAACTGCTCGCCGTCGGCCTGGACATCACGCTCGGTGCGCCCGAGCGTCGGGAGGATCAGGGCGGTGTCGCCGCAGACGGTGTGCGAGCGGTTGAGCTTGGTGGAGATGTGGGCGGTCAGCCGGCACGAACGCATCGCCTTCTCGGTGACCTCGCTGTCGGGCGCTGCGCGCACGAAGTTCCCCGCCAGGGCGAGGAAGACCTTGACGCGGCCCTCCAGCATCGCCTTGATCGAGTTCACCGAGTCCAAGCCGTGCGGGCGCGGCGGATCGAAGCCGAACTCCTCCTTGAGCGCGTCCAGGAAGCTGTCCGGCATCTGCTCCCAGATGCCCATGGTGCGGTCGCCCTGGACGTTGCTGTGGCCGCGCACCGGGCAGGCACCCGTGCCGGCGCGCCCCAGATTGCCGCGCAGCATCAGGAAGTTGACGATCTCCCGGATGGTGGGAACGCCGTGCTTGTGCTGGGTGATGCCCATCGCCCAGCACACGATGACGCGTTCGCTTCGCAGGACCTCGTCGCGGACCTTCTCGATCTCCTCGCGGGTCAGTCCCGTCGCCGCGCGCACGTCGTCCCAGTCGACGGTGCGGGCGTGCCGGGCGAACTCCTCGAAACCGGAGGTGTGGGCCTTGATGAAGTCGTGGTCCAGGACGGTGCCGGGACGCGCGTCCTCCGCCTCCAGCAACAGCCGGTTCAGTGCCTGGAACAGGGCGAGGTCCCCGCCCGGCTTGATGTGCAGGAAGCGGTCGGCGATCTGGGTGCCCCGTCCCAGGACCCCACGCGGCTTCTGCGGGTTCTTGAAGCGTCGCAGCCCCGCCTCCGGCAACGGGTTCACCGCCACGATGCGGCCGCCGTTGCGCTTGGCCTCCTCCAGTGCCGAAAGCTGCCGCGGGTGATTGCTGCCCGGGTTCTGCCCCACCACGAAGATCAGGTCCGCGTGGTGGAGGTCGTCGAGACTCACGGTGCCCTTGCCGACGCCCAGCGTCTCGTTCAGGGCGAAGCCGCTGGACTCGTGGCACATGTTGCTGCAGTCGGGCAGGTTGTTGGTGCCGTAGGCGCGGGCGAAGAGCTGGAAGACGAAGGCGGCCTCGTTGCTGGCCCGGCCGGAGGTGTAGAAGACCGCCTCGTCGGGCGAGTCCAGCCCCTTCAGTTCCTGCGCCAGGACGCCCAGGGCGTCGTTCCAGCCAATGGGCTCGTAGTGGTCCGACCCGGGCCGTTTGACCATCGGCTCGGTGAGCCGGCCCTGCTGGTTGAGCCACATGTCGGAGCGGGCGGCCAGATCGGACACGCTGTGTTCGCGGAAGAAGTCGGCGGTGATCCGGCGCGTCGTGGCGTCGTCGTTGATGTGCTTGGCGCCGTTCTCGCAGTACTCATTGCGATGGCGCCGGCCCGGAGCGGGGTCCGCCCACGCGCAGCCGGGGCAGTCGACCCCGCCCACCTGGTTCATGGTGAGCAGGTCGACCCCGGTCTTGCGCGGGGAGGTCTGCTCCAGGGAGTACTCCAGCGCGTGCACGACGGCGGGGACCCCGGCCGCCCACTTCTTCGGCGGCGTCACGGAGAGGGAGGTCTCCGGCTCCTCACCGGGCGGGTTCTGCATCGCTTGGCCTTTCTCTTGCCGTGTGCGGTACGCGGGTCAGCCGACGGGCCACTGGGCGACACGGCTCCTGGGCGGTTCCGGGGAGTCGTGCTGAACCCGGCCGTTGCGGATGGTGCCGCGCCAGGCACCGCCCTCCTGACCGAGCCCTTCGATGAAGTGCTTGAAGCTCACCAGTTCCTCGCGCACCAGTCGTACGGTCAGCCCCACGACCCTGGACGAGCGGGTGAGGAGCTTCGCGGCCCCCTGCGGTTGGAGGAGCATCCGGACCGTGATCGCAGTGCCACCGGACTCCGTCGGCCTGAACTCGACCTCGCCCTGGTGGGTGGGGTGCTGCTCCAGGCCGCGCCAGGCCAGGTAGGCGTCAGGGTCCTGTTCCACGATCTCGACCGCGAAACGGTGGCGCAGGGGGCCGTAGCCGATGGTCCACGCGGTGACGGTAGGCCTGATCTGCTCGACTTCGCGCACCACGGTCGAGAAGCGCGGGAAGGTCTTGAACTGCGTCCACTGGTTATAGGCCGTGCGGACCGGGACCGCGACCTCGACCGTCTCCTCGACGTGCCGCTCCCGCAGCGGACGGCGGCGTGTGACGCCGTCACCGTCGGAGCGCATACCCGGGGTGTTCGGCACGGCGCGCCCACCGTCGTCTTCGTGCGCCATCATGGTCCTTCCTCCGGTGAGGGAGCCGGGCGTCCGGAGACCCGGCCTTCCCCTTGTGGGGCAGGGCATCTCTTCCGGTTCCCCGATCCCGGGATTCGAGTCTTCCGGTTCCCCGATCCCGGGTTTCGAGTCACCCGACCGCGTAGGCGTCCCGGGCGGCCCCGAGCGCGAGAAGGGGCCGGGCCCGGCTGGCAGGAGGGGCGCCGCGCCCCGGACGTGGCAGGGACGTGGGTCACGGGCTTCTCCAGGTGACCGACGGTCACCTCCAGCTCCACCCCGGGCACGGCCACCCGCCGCTCACCGTGACCCGCAGGGGAAGTTGCCGGGCAGGCTGCCGTGGAGCCGGTGGCAGAAGGTCTTCTCGGCTTCGGCTTCGTCGCCGTCCGCATTGTCGCCATCGACCATGTGGCCCTGCTCGACCCGCCCGCCTGGTGCACCAGCCACCACTACCTCGGCCCTGCGCCGAACGCCGTCGACGCGCCTGTGTACGCACGGCGGACAGCCGCCCGTGCACGCCCTACCCGAATGAAAGGGGGTTTTTGCCCCGAAGTGGTTGTTTGGCGTGAGATTCAGGTGTCGCAAGCCGGTCGGCGGGGGACGCTGTCGGCCCCGGCCGGCGGGGTGTCCCGACTCGGGGGCCGATTACGAGGGGTGGCGGCGGTCAGGTGCCGATGGCGCACCAGGCGTAGGCCCCGGGGAACAACGGCACCGCCGAGTGCTGGAACTGGGCGAGGACATCGCCGGGGACAAGGATCACCGTGGCCGCCCGGAGCACTGGCGGCTGATTCAGCCTTCTGGAGGACGGAGACGCGGCACCGGGTTGCTCCGGCGTGTCGAGGACGCCTGTGCCGCGAGGTGGTCTTGCAGCCGGGCATGACGGAACTGATACACCGCGCCCGCCTGCCGCAGTACGCCGCGCCGGTGGGCGTCATCGAGGAATCGCATCAGTCGCCACGGGAGTTTTCCCCGGAGAGCCAGCCATGCACGGGTGAGGAGAAGCCAGCTCCATGGGCTCCCTACCAGCCCTGTCTGGAACCTGCCCGCCAGTCTGCCGGCGAGTCCCAGGGTCAGACCCCCTCCGATCCCCACGATCAGGGCCCAGGTGAGCCCGACGGTGACGGAGAATCCGTACCGTCCTGTCGCCAGCCCGGCCAGCAGCCCCGACCCGAAGGTCTCCACGACGATGCGGATGGCGGTGACTAGGCCATCGTTCCGCAGGACGGACCGTGGACTGGGCGAGGACAGTGCATGCGCAGGGGTGTTCAGCCACATCATGGCGCCGAAGGTGAAGCCGGCACTGAGCCCTGTCACACACACGACTTTCGCCGCGGTGCCGAGTCCGCCTTCGGGCGTGGCGCCCATGCGAACAGCGATGTCGAAGGCGAGCAGGGCACCGGCCCCCATGACGAGACCGACCGCCAGTCCCGGTACGAACCTCCTTCCGGACGTCAGACCTCGCCGAAGTTTGAGGCTGGCGTTGAGAGGGTGTAACGGAGGCACGGCTACCAGCCCGGCACCGAACCCGCCGGCCAAGCCGGCCGCGACGCCGACCTCCAGCCCGACCCCCACGCCGACGCCGAATCCGGCGATGAGCCCGCTGACAAGTCCGAGCAGGAGCCCGACCGCCCGACGTGCGACCAGGGGGAAGACACGGTGCAGATGCCACCAGGCCAGGTCGCGGGTCCGTTGCCGGTGAAGGTGGCCGGCGAGGAAGGTCAGCCACCTCCTGACCGACTCGGCCGGATATCGCGGCGGCGCCGCGTCGAACCAGTCCGCCCCTGACGACGGGAGGCGGTGAGAGTAGACGGCGGGGATGAACGCCTCCAGCAAGTGTCCCTCGATGGCGGACCGGTCGGGGAACCGGTCGGAGTCGAGGAGGTCCGCCGGGTTGGTGGCTGGATCGGTGTATACAGTACGCAGGAGAGCAGTCATGAGTGGCGACGACAGCGCTTGGGCGAGCGGCCCGACGGGACACTCCCGCAACCTGGCCAGGAAAGTCGCCCAACGATTGTCGCCGGCTACCCTCCCGGCGGACAGAAACGCGATGACTTCCTGAGCACTCACCGGTTCCAACTCCACCACCGCCGCGGTACTCAACACCATCCCTCCTGTCACGACGGCGGCCTCGTACTCCGTGCTGCGACAGGTGACCACCACGGGACTGGCCGGAGCGATCCTGTCGATGCCGTCGATGGCTGCGGAGTGCAGTCCGGCAGGCATCTCGTCCAGGCCATCGAGGACAGGCAGGACGTGTCCGCCGGTGACGAGTCGGGCGGCGGCCGCAGGGCCGAAGACGTCCTCGTTGGCGAGGGCCGGATAGTCCTCGATCAGCCGTCGGGTCACCCATGGGTGAAGTTGCTCGGTGCGCGGGTTCCACGACGAGAGCGACAGCATCACCGGCACCGGCCCGCCGTGTGCGCGCCGTTCGTCCAACAGACCAAGCGTGAGCAGGATGGCCAGCACCGTCTTGCCTGCCCCCGGACCGCCGAGGAGGACCAACCGCCGCCGAGGGAGCTGCGTGAACGCGGTGACAAGATCCTGGTTGCTGCCGCGCAACCGCAACCGCAGTGGCCGGCCGCCGACCACACCGTTGCCGAGCACTGCGGAGGCACCGGCGGAAACGGGGCGGACGGTGGTGGCCCAGCGCAGGTGCAACGGCTGCGGCCGGTGCAGCATCCGCAGGCCTGCTTCAGCGGTCCACTGACGCTGTACGGTCTGAGCCAAGTCGTCTGCCGCGCGGCGAAGACGAAGTTCGTTGTCGGCCTCCGCCCCGCCCCCGGGCACCGACGCGGAGGAGCGGTGGCGGCGCGCCTCCAACACCGCTGCCACGACGGCTGACACCGCTGCGGCGGGCCAGGCCATCCAGACATACGGCTCGATCGTCTCCGGAAGGGCAGCGCTGGCGACGTTGGTGACCACAGGAAGCACCAGTGCGGTGATGATGAAAAACAGCACAGTTGTGAACTGCGAGGGGCGCCGCATGTCCCCATACCTCGCTTCGCTCTGACGACAGTCGTGCCTTGTCCCGGGTCGCCCGATGGGCTGGGCCACGGGGGCTTCCGAGCAACACTCGCCTGCGGCGGGGACATCACGGACCAGGATGTTCCCTAGTCCTGCCAGACGGGCTGCCGGGCGGGGACAATCGTGACACTGAGGACCCGTCGAGTACGGGCCGTGGGGGCCGGATCTACGACCGGTTCCGCCGGTGGCAACGGGACGGCACCTGGCACCGGGGCGTCACCCGGCTCCAGTCCCTGGCCGACTCGAACGGCGCGATCACATGGGATCTGGGCGTCGACTCCACGGTATGCCGTGCCCATCAGCATGCGGCCGGGGCCCGGAACCGGGGTGACCTGAAAGAAGGAGTCACCGGGTGGTGTCTTCACCGAGCCTGGTGATCACGGGCTGGGGCGTTCGCGCGGTGGGTTCACCACCAAGCTGCACCTGACCGTCGAGCAGGGGCAGAAGCCCATGTCGATGTCGCGGCCATCAACGAGTGGCTGTGACCACACACGCGCACCGCCTTTTCGATAACCCGTTGCCCAGGAGCCAATCGGCCAGCTAGGTTCACCCAGCCGCCTGCATTGGTGCAGGCGGCGCTGTCGACGAGGAGGTGTGGAGCACATGCGCAGGAGTGCCCAGGAGTTGAGCTCGCGTACGGACCTTCACCACCTCCTCACGACGGAGACACCTTGTCCCTTCGCATCACCCCACTGACCGACCCCGCTCACGGGGCGCACGGCCGGCGTCTTGCCTGGTTGGCGTCGGACGCGGATTCCATCCCTGCCGGGACGGCCTTTCTGCGCCTGTTCGATGGCGGACGAGAGCACCTGGCCGAGCTCGACCTCCGTGTTCATCCCGCAGAGCGCCGCAAGGGCGTCGGCTCCCGGCTCCTCGACACCGCCGTGGCCACCGCCCGGGACAACGCCCGACGCTGCGTTGTCGCCCAGGCAGAAGCCGGATCGCCCGGCGACCACTTCCTGGCAGCACGCGGTTTCCGGAAGGTCCTCACCTTGAGGTTCACCCGCTTGCCACTGGCTGACGTGGATACCGCCGTCCTCGCCGAGATCATCGAGCGTCCGCATCCCGGCTACCGGCTGATGTCATGGCAGGGAACCGTCCCCGACGACCTCGCCCAGACGTTCGCCGCCTCACGCCGCGCCATGGACGACATGCCCATGGACGACACCGACCACGGCACCGTGATCTGGGACGTGGACCGCGTGCGGGCCGCGGCGAAGGCCGTCGAACAGCGCGGCGACCACCTGCACACCGTCGTCGCCATCGACGCCTCCGACGGCTCGATCGCCGGGTTCACCGAACTCGTCATCCCCGGCAACGGCGCAGGTGACGGCCAGCACTACGGCACCGCTGTGCTGCCCGAGCACCGTGGCCACGGCCTCGGCCGATGGATGAAGGCCGAGTCGATCCGACAGGCCCATAGGGACTATCCAGACCTCGACGGCCTCGTGACCGACACCGCCGACAGCAACGCGCACATGAGACAGATCAACGACGGTCTCGGCTACACACCCACGCACACGACACACCAGCGTCAGCTCGACCTTTAGCAGAGAGCGCACGGGCCGGACCGGGGCATCACCCCACCCGGCCCGTCCGCGCTTTCGATACGCGCCCTGGTAATGCTTCTTACGTCGAGTGATCTCGCCTGGTGGTGGGCATCTTCTCCGGTGTGAGGTTGGGGGAGGTGGAACGGCTCCGTGGTGGGTTATCGGAGTTCGTTGCCGATGCCCCTGGAACGGGACATCGGGTCTGCTCGCGAGGAGCAGAGGGTGCGGGCGGCCGTGGCGGCGGGAGGCGATGGATCAGGACCCGCGGACCGGGGTGGGTGACGGCGGCGGGGAGTGCCGAGCCTCCGGGAAGTAGTCTCCCGGCCGCGTCGAGCGCCGCCACACGTACACCGCTGTCGCCATCACGAGGATGAGTCCCGCCAGGATGAGCAGTTCGATCCCCTGAACGTTCCACTGGAAGGACTTCTCCGCCTCGGCCGTCGCGATGAGCACCTTGCGGATGCCGGCGATCAGGCCGACGACGAGGAACGGCTCCGCGTCGAGGGTCTGGTTCCTGATGGTGAGGCGGACGGTGTGGAGCAGCTCAGCCACGATGAACAGCACAAGGCTGTTGTCCAGGGCGGAGAGAACGATCGTCTCCGCGCGGTACGGCCCCTGGATCGACCTGATGACGTCGTGGACAAGCCCGACGGTGAGGAGCCCCGCGAGCAGTACGAGGATCGCGGCGACGACGAGGTGGATACCGTCCTCGATGAGCTGCAGGAGGCCCTGTACCCGGCCGCCCTCGATCTTCGGGAGAATGGGTCGCACAAGCAGCATGCTAGGGGTTCCCGGGCCCGCAGGCGCGTCGTGCTGCCGAACGGGTGAACGGGCGGATCACCAACGACCAGGACGAGTTCACCGGCGTTCTACGACTTCCCGGCCGAGCACTGGATCCACCTGCGGACCACCCGTCCGATCGAGTCGCCCTTCGCACCGTCCGCCTGCGCGCCAAGATCACCGAAGGAGCGGGCAGCCGGGCCGCCGCCCTCGCGACGGTCTTCAAGCTGGTCGAGTCCGCCCGGAACCGGTGGCGCGCAGCGGACGCACCCCACCTCGCTGCCCTGGTCCGGGCCGGCGCCCGCTTCGAACGCGGCCGGCTCGTCGAACGCCCGGAAACCCTCCCAGCATGAAGAGCCTCGACTGATCCACGGGACCTGTCCGACAATTGCCCCAGCCGGACTCCCTCAACAGACAGGCGAGCAATCGTGGGCGAATCGCACCCGCTCCTGACGTTCTTCCTGGCCGCCGCCGACGGTCGCTTCCCGCCGGCAGACGGCCGGGTAACGGTGTTACCGCCCCTGCCTGGGGGACTTGAGTGCTCGGTCGCCTTCACCGGCCACGCTGTCGTCGCCACCGCCCTGACCAGACAGGCCGTATACGCCCAAGGACCGGATGGCTTCGGTGCGTCGCTCTCGCCGGACTTCCTGCGTCACCTGGCCGGCCCGAAGGGCTGGATCGACGTCACCGACGCGACACTCACGGCCCGCGGCACGGGCGGCCCACCGCGCCTGGCAGAGCTGTCCGGTGCGGATGACCATCCACGCGTCCGCCATGCCCGGAAGCTGCGGACGAACGTCAAGGTCTACGGTGACGAACGCGGCCTCATCACCCTGGCCGACGGCCTCGCCGGGCGGCGCGAACTGAGTATCGAACTCCACAACGTCCAGGACAGCGGCCAAGGACACGGACGGTCGCTCCTCACCGACGCCCTCTCCCTTGTTCCGGAAACCGAACCGGTCTTCGCCGCCGTATCCCCCGGCAACGCCCGCTCCCTACGCGCCTTCCTCGCCTGCGGGTTCACCCCCATAAGCAGCGAGGTCCTACTGCGTCCCGAGCGGGAATAGCCAGGCACAAGCCATGAACAGGACCCCAGACCGCTCGCCTTCGCCAACGATCCGTAGTTATTGACAATGACTCTCATCGGCTGCATCAGCCGGGCTGGCGGCCCCATCCGCCCCAAGCCGACCACGCCCGAGTCTGTCACCGGAGTCGTCGCCATGGACTGGGCCGCCTCCTCTGACATCGGGCGATGGCGTGGAAGGCCGGCCCAAGGCGGGATCGATGGAGGAGGACATCGTGACTGGGGTCGGTTCGCGCAGCAGATGACGCTCCCGGTCCCCTGCCTGGTCACGACTCACCTGCCCCGGACACGAACGACAACCACGTCGCTTCGAGCCATAGCGACAGGCCGGTAGGTGCAGCCGGGCGGGAGGGACGGTGGTCAGCGGACGGGATGTGAGCCGCGGGGCTTCATGCCCACTTCGCCGGCGTTAGGAGTCGGCTTTCGCCGCCTTGTTGTCGGCGTTGAGCACCGGGGCACTGCGAATGAGGCGCAGTGTCGTCGTCAGCAGGAGGCCGCCGACGATGTTGCCGAGGACCGCCCAGGCCAGCCACCTCAGCCAGTCGGCGTAACCGTAGGACGTCCTGCCGGTGTGCAGGCCGGCGAATGCGATCAGGGAGTCCAGCACCGAGTGCCACAGCCCGAGCCCCGCCAGGACGAACGCGGTGGTGATCGATGCGGTGATCTTCCCGGTCATGGACTCGGTGCCGTGATGCATGCGGGTCATGAGGGTGATGACGCCGCCGCCCAGCATGGTGAGGCAGAAGGTGCCCAGTGTGTAGCCTGCGTCGACGAAGTGTGCGCCCAGAGCGGCCGCGGTGCGGTGCAGGTCCGGGAACGCCTGCATGACCAGCCACATGAAGACCCATCCGCCGATCAGGTTCATCACCAGGACCGTCGCCCACATGCGCACCAGGTCGAGCCAGGTGGCAGCGCCGGCGATAACGGTGGCGACGGGCACCAGGAACCCTTCCGTGAAGAGCTCGCTGTGCCCGAGCAGCAAAGCGATGAGCCCTACGGAGAAGGCCAGTCCGGCCAAGAGTTCACTGCCGGTCGCGTGCCGCACGAACAGCAGCGTCATGACGCCGACGCCGACATCGATACCGCCCAGCAGCGAGGTGGCCACCAGCGACGTCCAGGTGCGGTGCAGCCGTGGCCGGCCCTCGGCCACGATCCGTTCCGCCGCTTCGGCGACTCGCTGCTCCCCGGGACCCTGCCTGATCTGGTCCTCCGGCTCCATGGCGGTTCCTCCGGTCTCGCGTCAGCACGGGAACGTTCCCCGGCCCAGTGACGGGAACGTTCCCGGAGAGATCTTCGGTCAGTCCGCCCCCGGGTTCCCTCACCCACGCCATCCGACCCCGCAGAGGTCACGGACCTGATCGAGATGCGCTCAGCTGGTACGTCAACCGAGGTTGCAGCCCGCGCGCTTCCTCCGGCGGGAGAGGGACACCATCGCCACGCACTCGAACACCCGAGGCGGCCGGCCTTCTTGCCCAGCAGGCGCTGCAGGGTGGCGGGTGAGACGCCCGCGAGGAGCCGGATGCAGTGGATGCCGTGGTCGCGAAGGACGGTGGCCTGGCGGGGCCCGGTGCCGTGCGGGGCCTCCACGGGCAGGGGGCCGAGCCAGTCGGCTTCCTGGTCGGGGGCGATGACAGGGCGCCTCCCGGGCCTGTGATCCGGCCGGAAGCGGTCGCGGCGACTGCGATGGTGGGGCCGATGCCGACGCGGACGTCGACTTGCACTCGGTCCCCACGCGAGTAGCGTCGATCAAGGCGTATGCCACCCATGAAGGAGCGAGCCTATGGGCCTGGAACGGTGGATCGGCCGGTGGCCCGTGTACCGGCAGCTCACCGGCCCCGACCGGCTTGGCCGGGGCAAGGCGGCCGAGTCCCCGCGCTCGGCGGCCCTCGGACCCCGCACCGACCGCGCGGACCGAGTCGCGGACTCCGTCTGCCCCTACTGCGCCGTGGGCTGCGCGCAGCGTGTCTACGTCAAGGACGAGCGGGTCATCCAGATCGAGGGCAACCCGGACAGCCCCATCTCGCGCGGCCGGCTGTGCCCGAAGGGATCCGCCAGCAAGCAGCTCGTCACCGGCCCGCAGCGTGAGCAGAAGGTCCGCTACCGTGCGCCGTACGCCACCGAGTGGCAGGACCTCGATCTGGAGACCGCCATGGAGATGGTGGCCGACCGGGTGCTCGACGCCCGCCGCAAGGGCTGGCAGGACAGCGACGCGGACGGCAGGAAGCTGCGTCGCACCATGGGCTTCGCCGGTCTGGGCGGGGCCACGCTGGACAACGAAGAGAACTACCTCATCAAGAAGCTGTTCACTGCCCTGGGGGCGTTGCAGATCGAGAACCAGGCCCGTATTTGACACTCCGCCACGGTTCCCGGTCTGGGAGCCTCGTTCGGACGTGGCGGTGCCACGGACTACCAGCAGGACCTGGTCAACGCCGACTGCATCATCATCATGGGCTCGAACATGGCCGAGGCCCATCCGGTCGGCTTCCAGTGGGTGATGGAGGCCAAGGCACGCGGCGCCAGGGTCATCCACATCGATCCGCGCTTCACCCGGACCAGCGCGCTGGCCGACCAGCACGTCACGCTGCGGGCCGGCACCGACATCGCGTTCCTCGGGGGCGTCGTCAACCACATCCTGTCCAACGACCTCCATTTCAAGGAGTACGTACAGGCGTACACCAACGCCCCGTTCCTGCTGAGCGATCGTTACCAGGACACCGAGGACCTGGACGGCCTGTTCAGCGGCTACGACCCGCACACCGCCTCCTACGACTCCTCCAGCTGGACGTACGAGGGCATCGAGGCCGAGGAGCGCCCGGGGAAGCGTCACAAGGAGCAGGCCGCGCCCTACCAGCACGGTGCCGGCGGCCCGGTCATCGGGGGAGCCACCGGAGACATCGCCGCCGACCCCACGCTGCAGCACCCGCGCTGCGTCTTCCAGGTGCTCAAGCGGCACTTCGCCCGCTACACCCCGGAGATGGTCGAGCGGATCTGCGGGGTGCCCCGGGAACGGTTCCTGGACGTGTGCCGGGCCTGGACGGAGAACTCCGGCCGGGAACGCACCGCCGCGCTGGTGTACAGCGTCGGCTGGACCCAGCACTCCGTCGGCGCCCAGTACATCCGGACCGGTTCGATCATCCAGCTGTTGCTGGGCAACATCGGCCGCCCCGGCGGAGGCATCTACGCCCTGCGCGGGCACGCCAGCATCCAGGGCTCCACGGACATCCCGACCCTGTTCAACCTGCTGCCCGGCTACCTGCCGATGCCGGACACCACCCACGAAGACCTGACCGCCTACCTGGACGGCATTCGCCGCCCCGACCAGAAGGGGTTCTGGGGCAACGCCGACACCTACATGATCTCCCTGCTCAAGGAGTACTGGGGTGAGGCGGCGACAGCGGAGAACGACTACTGCTTCGACTACCTGCCCCGCATCAACGGCGATCACGGCACCTACCGCACCGCCATGGACATGGTCGACGGGAAGGTCTTCGGCTACTTCCTGCTCGGTCAGAATCCCGCGGTCGGGTCCGCGCACGGCCGCCTCCAGCGCCTCGGCATGGCCAACCTCGACTGGCTCGTCGTCCGCGACCTGACCATGATCGAGAGCGCCACGTTCTGGAAGGACGCCCCCGAGGGCGAGACCGGGGAGATCGTCACCGAGCGCTGCCGCACGGAGGTGTTCTTCTTTCCCGCCGCCTCGCACGTGGAGAAGGACGGCACCTTCACCCAGACCCAGCGGATGCTGCAGTGGCGGGACAAGGCCGTAGAACCGAGCGGCGACCAGCGGTCGGAGCTGTGGTTCTTCTACCACCTGGGCAGGCGCGTCAAGGAGAAGCTGGCCGGCTCGACCGACGACCGTGACCGGCCGGTGCTGGACCTCGCCTGGGACTACCGCACCGAGGGCGACGAACCGTCCGCGCCCGACGTGCTGCGTCACATCAACGGCATCGACCTGCGGACCGGCCGGACCGTCGGCGGCTACCCCGACCTGAAGGCCGACGGCAGCACGGCCTGCGGCTGCTGGATCTACAGCGGCGTGTACGCCGACGAGACCAACCAGGCCCGGCGCCGCAAACCCCGCTTCGAGCAGGGGCCCTACGATGCCGAGTGGGGCTGGACCTGGCCGCTGAACCGACGGGTGCTCTACAACCGTGCCTCCGCCGATCCGCGGGGCAGGCCCTGGAGCGAGCGCAAGGCCCTCGTCTGGTGGGACGAGGACCGCGGGGAGTGGACCGGACACGACACCCCGGACTTCGAGAAGGACAAGCCGCCCCACTACCGGCCTCCCGAGGGCGCATCGGGGCCGCAGGCCCTGAGCGGCGACGACGCGTTCATCATGATGTCCGACGGGAAGGCGTGGCTGTTCGCGCCCACCGGCCTGGCGGACGGCCCGCTGCCCACCCACTACGAGCCGCACGAGTCGCCCGTGCGCAACCTCCTGTACGGCCAGCAGGCCAACCCCACCAGGAAGGTCTACGGGCGCCGCGACAACCCCTCCAACCCGGCTCCCCCCGAGGCGCACGGGGAGGTGTTCCCCTTCGTGCTCACGGCGTCGCGGCTCACCGAGCACCACACCGCCGGGGGCATGAGCCGCCAGCTGCCGTACCTGTCGGAGCTGCAGCCCGAGCTGTTCGTGGAGGTCTCGCCGGAACTGGCGGCCGAACGCGGCCTGCGCCATATGGACTGGGCCCACGTGATCACCAGCAGGACAGCGGTGGAGGCCCGCGTCTTCGTCACCGACCGGATGGCGCCGCTGCGCGTCGAGGACCGGACCGTCCACCAGGTCTGGATGCCCTACCACTGGGGCGGCGCCGGGCTCACCACCGGCGACGTCGTCAACGACCTGATCGGAGTGGTGGCCGACCCGAACGTGCTGATCCAGGAGAGCAAGGTTCTGACCTGCGACGTCCGCCCCGGACGACGGCCCAGGGGGGCCGCCCTCCTCGCGTACGTCCAGGACTACCGCCGCCGGGCCGGGATCACACCGGAAACCGGCACCCGCATCGCGACGACGGGCGACGACCACAGGCCGACCCACACCGAGCCCCACCGCAGGGAGGACTCCCCATGACGGACGAGCACAGTCTGTACGGGCACCTCGAGGACCCCGCCGCGGACGCCGGCCACCGCGACCACCCGCCCAGGGTCGGCTTCTTCACCGACACCTCCGTGTGCATCGGCTGCAAGGCGTGCGAGGTCGCCTGCAAGGAGTGGAACGACGTCCCGGAGGACGGCCTCGACCTGCTGGGCATGTCCTTCGACAACACCGGCATGCTCGGCGCGAGTTCCTGGCGGCACGTAGCCTTCATCGAGCAGGAACGCCCACTGGGACGACAGGACCCCGGCCTGTCCGACCTGCCCACCGGGCCCTCGGCCACCGAGCACACCGCCGAGGTCGTCGCGGACGCCCTGCGGGACGCGCCCCGGGGCGGTGGCGAACTGGGCACCGAGCCCGTCGACCTGGGCTTCCCCTCCTTCGACCTGCCCGGCGCCGGTACCGGCGCGGACACCCGTACCGACTTCCGCTGGCTGATGTCCTCCGACGTCTGCAAGCACTGCACCCATGCCGGATGCCTCGACGTCTGCCCCACCGGAGCGCTCTTCCGCACCGAGTTCGGCACCGTGGTGGTGCAGCCCGACATCTGCAACGGCTGCGGCTACTGCGTGTCCGGCTGTCCCTACGGGGTCATCGACCGGCGGCCCGACGACGGCCGGGCCTGGAAGTGCACCCTGTGCCACGACCGCCTGCGCGGCGGCCTCGAACCCGCCTGCGCCAAGGCCTGCCCGACCGACTCCATCCAGTTCGGGCCGCTCGACGAACTGCGGGAGCGGGCCGACCGGCGACTGGAACAGTTGCACGAGGCGGGCGTGGGCGAGGCACGGCTGTACGGGCGCGATCCCGAGGACGGAGTGGGCGGCGACGGCGCCTTCTTCCTGCTGCTCGACGAACCGGAGGTCTACGGGCTGCCGCCGGACCCCGTCGTGCCCACGCGTGACCTGCCGTCCATGTGGAAGCACGCCGCGGTGGCGGCCTCCGCTCTGCTCGCGGCCACCGCCGCCGTCTTCGTCAGAGAGGGCCGCCGATGACCGACGACGACGGACTCCTGCGCGAGCCGCGCAGCGACGCGGGCGCCGCCGACCTTCGTGCGCCCACGTTCGGCGCGGGCCGCGACCGACACGACGACCAGGGCGTCGTAGCGGACTCGGAGTTCCGCTCCTATTACGGGCGGCCGGTACTGAAACCGCCGGTGTGGGAGTGGAAGGTGCCGGCCTACCTGTTCACCGGCGGCCTGTCGGCCGGTGCCGCCCTGCTCTCCGCCGGCGCCGACCTGACCGGCCGTCCGGCCCTGTGCCGCGCCGGGCGCCTGGGCGGCTTCGGCGCCCTGCTGGCCAGCAGCTACCTGTTGATCGCAGACCTCGGTCGTCCCGAACGCTTCCACCACATGCTGCGGGTGGCCAAGCCCAGTTCACCGATGTCCGTCGGCACCTGGATCCTTGTCGCCTACGGACCCGGCAGCGGTCTGGCCGCCATGACCGAGCTGCTGCCGAGCTCCCTGCGCGCCATGCTGCCCGGCCGCCTGCCGGCTCGGGTCGGCCGGCTGGCAGGTCTGTCCTCGGCCGCGTTCGCCCCCGCTCTGGCGTCCTACACCGCGGTGCTGCTCTCCCAGACGGCTGTGCCGGCCTGGCACGAGGCACGTCGGGAGCTGCCCTTCCTGTTCACGGGGTCCGCGGCGGCGAGCGGCGCGGGGCTCGGGATGCTGCTGGCCCCCGTGCACGAGGCGGGCCCCGCCCGACAGCTCGCGGCCCTCGGGGCGAGTGCCGAACTCGTCGCCGCCCGGCTGATCGAACGCCGGCCGGCCCTGGAGACCAAGGCCTACACCAGAGGCCGGGCCCATCGGCTGCGCCGGGCATCCGAGTACCTCACCCTCGCCGGTGCCCTGGCCGCCGTCACCGTCGCCCGCCGCAGCCGACCCGCCGCTGCCGCCGCCGGGCTCGCCCTGCTGGCCGGCAGCGCCCTTCAGCGGTTCGGCACCTTCGAGGCGGGAGTCGCCTCGACCAAGGACCCGGCCTACGTCGTGGTTCCCCAACGCGCACGTCTGAACGCCCGTGGCGGCCAGCACCGGCATGGTGACCAGGCCGAATGACGTCGTGCCGCGAGCCGGCAGACAGGCTCTCGAGCGGTCCCGCGGTGGCCTGACCGGTCATGCCGACGGTCTGGGCGTGGGCCGGCCGATGGTTCCGCGCTGCACGGTGACGGCGACGAGGGCACCAAGCAGGATGATTCCGCCCAGGGTGAGGAACGTGATCTCGATTGCTGTTGCGAAGGCTTGGTCAGCGGCTCCGCGGACGTGGTCCCGTGAGGCGCTCGGCAGCTGGGCGAGGAGATCGGTGTCGATCCGCTCGCGTGTGAGGGCGTCGTCGAGAGCACCCTGTTCTTCCGGAGTGAAGGCATCGCCGGGTTTCAGGAGGCTGTTCCGCTTCTGCCATTCCACGGCGGTGAACAGCGTGTTTGTCAGTGCGAGCCCGAGAGTGGCGCCGACCTGTCGGGCTTGGATCGCCAGACCTGCGCCGACACCCTTGGCCGAGCCCGGAGCGGTGTCCGCAACAAGTGTGGTCGCTGACGGGTAGACCAACGGGGGCGCCAGCCCGAACAGCAAGAGGGCTGGAACGAGAAAGATGATGCGCCTGTCGAACACCTCGAGGGTAAGCCAGAGCAGGCAGACACCGAGGGCGGCCATGCCCGTGATGACCAGCCGGCCACCATGGCCACGCTGAGTCAGCTGTCCCACAAGCGGCGAAAGCACGATGGTCCCCACGCTGGTGGCCAGCAGTAGGAGACCCGTGCGAAATGCACCCATGTCAAGTACATGCTGCAGATACAGCGTCATGTAGAGGACGAGAGCGATTGACGCGCACTGGACGAGGGCCAGAGCCGCCAAGGGGACGGATGTCGCGGCGCCGCGCAGAGGCCGGAGATCGAGCAGTGGGCTTCGGGCGCGGCGCTCAGCCAGCACGAAGGCGACGAGCAGCGCGATACCGGCGGTGAGCGGAGCGAGCGTCCCGACACTGGTGAGCCCCCAGTCGGAAGAGCGTTCACAGGCGAAGACCAGGAGGGCGAGCCCGGAAGCGATGAGGACACAGCCCATCAGGTCCAGCGAGGTCGTGGCGGGAGCGCGTGTCTCGACCAGGTGCCGCCAGGCCAGGACGACGACCAGTGCGGCCACAGGGACAGTGGCGGCAAAGGCCCACCGCCAACTCCCGTACTGAGCCAGTAGGGCGATGCCCAAAGGCATGGTGATGGCGGAAACGGAGATCACCGTGGTCTGAACGCCAATAGCCCACCCGTGTTTCTCAGCCGGTAGGGCGGTGGTGAGGTTCGCCAGAGCGAGCGGTACCGCCAGCGCGACGCCCAGGCCCTGCACGGCACGAGCTCCTACGAGAAAGGACCCGTCGGGTGCGACGGCACACAGTGCTGATCCGGTGACGAAGCAGGCCATGCCAAGAAGAAAGACCCGGCGTCGTCCGATCGTGTCGCCCAGACGACCGCTGACGACGGCAAGCGCGCACAGCGGCAGGAGCCCGGCGACAACGACCCAGTGCAGGGCTGAGCTGTCCAGCCCGAGGTCGCGCTGGACCGCCGGCAGGGCAACGATGATGCTGGTCAGGCTGGAGAACAGCAGAGCACTCGCAGTCACTGTGGCCAGCATGGCGGCCCGCTGCTGGGTCGTCAGGCTTCCGGAATCACCCATAGGTCCCACTCTGCCGACTGCCAGCGGGTTTGGCCTTCGCGGTGGCTGGACGGGCGACAGGGAACGGCAGCCTGTCGCAGCAGGCCGTCGAACCGGCCACCCAGGCCCTCCTCACCGGGGACGCGCGGACACGGGCCCGGCAGCAGGCCGAAGGCGGTTCGGGACGGCGCGGCCCCCTGGGGCGGGCAGGTGGGCGTGCGCGTGTGGCCCCGTGCAGGACAGCACGGGGCCGGGCGCGGAATCGAGCTGGTGAGGGCGGTCAGCGGTAGGGGTGCAGGCCGAGATGGGCGGCGAGGAGCTTCAGCAGCGCGGGCCAGGGCACCGAGTCGGGCCGCCGCCACTCCCGGCTGCCTCGTGGAGCCGCTCCAGCCCGGCCGGCAACAGCGAGGACCTGCCCATCCCGGATGCGCCGACCAAGATCACCGGGGGCTGGTCCGGCCGACGGCCGACGCCGCCTCTGACGGCGTCCAGCAACCGGGTGGTCGGCAGCATTCGCCTGTACCGTCCTGACGACGGTCCGCCCGGCTGGCCTGCGCTCGGCGGCTCGCTGTCGTCCCGGCCATCAAATGGGACCTGATCGCCCAGCAGTACGACCAGATGGTCAAGTACGCCACCGCCCTGCGGCTCGGCACTGCGGAGGCCGAGCAGGTGCCGCGACGCTGCACCCGCGGCGGTCCGAAGCACCCCACCTACCAGAGGCACTCGAAGAACTCGGCCGCGCCGTGCGCACCATCTTTGCCCGTGTTCTGTGGAATCAGATTTGTCAAGTAGTTCAGCCTTTGCCCAGGTTGACGGCGACGGTCGGCTGGAGCGTCGCGGTCGCCGGGACTGCGATCTTGCGAGGTGTCGTCCCGGCTGGCGTGGGGACGTCGACCAGCCGTTCCAGCAGCTGGTCAAGCGCAGCCTGCGAAGCTCTGCAGACGTCGAGCAGTTCATGGCTTCGGGCAGCGCGGGCCCCCGCCGAGAGTCTGGCAGGGGCCCGTGGTGTAGAGAGCCGAGGAGGGCCGGGACCTGTCCCTGATTGGGCAGCATCCCGACCGACACGGCTTACCGTCTGCTGGTGGCTTGACGGCCCGGCGTCACTTCAGGTGCCGGGCGAGGAATCGGCCCGCTTCGTCGCCTGCGAACTGCGGAACGCCGGTGTGCCCGCCCATGTTGGCGTGCAGGGTCTTCTCCTTGGAGCCGAAGGCGTCGAACAGGTCCAGGGCCGCCTGCCGGTCGTTGCCTTCGTCGTCCCACTGCAGCAGGACGTGCAGCGGAATGGTGACCTGGCGGGCCTCCTCGAACATGGCCCGGGGGACGAAACTCCCGGCGAACAGAACGGCGGCCGAGATGCGTGGCTCGACCACCGCCAGCCGGGTCCCGATGGAGATCACTCCCCCCGAGTACCCGACCGGGCCGCCGATCTCGGGCAGCGACAGGAGAGCGTCCAAGGTGGCCTGCCATTCCGGGACCGACTTGTCGACGAGCGGGAGGACGAGGGCGTCGATGATCTCGTCGCTGACCGGCTCGCCGGTCTCCATGGCCCGGCGCAGGTCGGCGCGGGCCTGCTCAGCGGCGGGCAGGCGGGGTCGGTCGCCGCTTCCGGGGAGCTCGATGGTAGCCGTGGCGAAGCCGTCCGCCGCAGCGTGCCGGGCCCGGGCCACCAGCCGGGGGTACGTCTTGCGCAGCCCGAGGGGAGGGGGGCTGAGCAGGATCAGCGGCGCCGGTGCGGACGCGGATGCGGGCGTCCACAGGATGCCGGGGATGTCACCGAGGGTGAATTCGCGCTCGAGGACAGCGTCGTCGAGACGCTGTTCAGAAGTGAAGTGCATGGTCGTGCCTTTCGGGAGTGCCATTGAACGGCGCTCCCGGACGACCTATCGCCCGACCGTGACCCCGGAGGGGAGCACCCATGTCGATACGTTCACGGGTACCACCTCCTCGCTCTCTTGCACGGCCTCCGGAAACGTAGCAGTGGCTGCCGTGGTTCCGCCAACGGGTTTTTCGCAGGCTCTGTGGCCGAACACCATGGCGTCGGAGTCTCGCCTGTCACTGGTCAGGAAGCGCACGTCCGCTACCGATTCGAGCACCGAAAAACCGGTACTCCGTGGAATCAGATCTGCCAAGTAGTAGCTCAGCCTTTGCCCTGGTTGACGGCGACGATCGGCAGGAGCGTCGCGGTCGCCGGGACTCCGATCTCGCGGGGTGTCGTCCCGGCCGGCGTGGGGACATCGACCAGCCCCAGGCTGCTCGCGGACGGCGAAGACTTCACCGGGTCGGCCTCCGCGTACGAAGACCTGCTGTCGGCGGCCCTGCGGATCGGGGGCCCCGACCACCTCGTATCCCTGATGACCCGCGGCTGCCTGGCCGAGGTGCGGGCCCGGCGCGACCGGGCCGCGGCCGACGGCCTCGCCGCCTTCTCCGCGCTCTTCGACGACTGCATGCGCGTCCTGAGCCAGGCCCACTACCTCACCGAGGCCACCCGAGCCTTCCGGGACGCCCTGCGCCAAAGTGGCTCGGCCCTCCCGTCCACCACGTACCACGAGCTGCTGGACCAGTGTGCGAAAGCCGAGCGCTCCGGCCGCGCGGCGCCCTCCACCGCCGGATGATCCCGATCGCGGAGCCTGGCTGCCAGTGCTCATCAGCGACATCGTCCCCGGGATCGACCCGGTCCTCCGCACCTGCTACGCGACCAACCACGACTGACCCTCACCGATCGCCAGGGCCCGGCCCGACCACCTTCGGTCGCCGGGCCCTCGGCCTCGGGCCGGAAGTCGCGTCGGTCTGGCGACGTCAAAGGAGTTGGAGCACTTCGACCAGTGCGCCGGGACGCCGGTCCACGGGCAAGGGATCGACCAGGTGGACCTGGCACCCCAGCTCGGCGGCGCCGGCGTCCGCAAAAGGCTCGTCCCCCACCATGAGTGCTTCGCCGGGTGCCACTCCGAGCTTGTCGCACGCCATCTGGAAGATGCGGCGATCGGGCTTCTTCACCCCGCACTCGAAGGAGAGGAAGTAGGCGTCCACGAGGCCATCGACACCGTGGTCGTGGAAGACAGGGCGCATGTCCCAGCCGATGTTGCTGACGACAGCGACCGGGATGCCTCGCCCACGCAGGGCGCGGAGGGTTTCCTCGGTGTCGGGATAAGGCAGCCATGCCCCGGGCACTTGGGAACGTTCATACAGGGCCTCGGCCAGGTCAGCCGCAGGCAGCTTCGCTTCCCGGGTGAGGGCTGTGAAGGCAGCCCGGTGTCGTTCGGCGGTCAGGTCGCGCTCCCGCCACAGTGCCTCCAGATGGGGCGGCACTGTGCGCGGGGGAACCCCTCCGGGCTGAGCCCCGAACTCTTCCAGCCGGCTGACGCACGCGTCGAGTTCATCCTCGGGCACGTCCAGACCGGCCTTCGTTGTCACCGCCCGCAGCCACTGCGCGGCCGATTCGATCCGGAAGAGGGTCCCGGAGAAGTCGAACATCACACCCTTGATCATGCAGCCGATCCTGGCGGCGCCGACGAGCCGGCCGCAAGCCCCAGACGATCGAGATCCGCAACCCGAGCGATCCACCACGCCCTCAGATCCTTGATGTCCGAAACTGGGCCTCGGAATGGCGCTCCTCCTGTCCGTGTTCGCCTGACGGCCACCGAGCGGTGTGCATCGTGAAGGTGCATACCGCTCAGTGAGCTTCTTCGAGCTGGTCCCTGGTCAGGTGACAGGCCGCCAAGCGCAACGAGCGAGGCCCCTGAGCTGCTGATCGAGATGTCCGACGTCTCCACCACGCCGCTCGGGGGCCTCGTTGGTCATCGGTCCTGTACGACGGGAGACCGCGCGCGGACCACGCGGACCTCAGGGCGGTCATCTGCGCCTCCCCACGTCACCGTCGTCAGTGCGCCCGATGCCCCTCCTGTGTTGTGGAGCCCAGTGGCCCCCCGCTCGCATGCGCAGGACTCCGCTGAGCGTGGCCCACCTGTGCGGGGATGATGTCGGGCTTGTCGGGGGCAGAGGACGGTTGGCCGTCCAGCAGGGAGACAGTGGCCCAGGTCGTCCGGGCTCCGCTGTCGGCGACACGGGTGCCAAGAGCCCGAGTGGAGCTGGCGACGATTCCGAGACCCCGACCGAATTCCGGGGCCTTGTGCCAGTGCTGTTTCCCTGCAGAGCCGATTCCCTGGTCGCGCACCTGGATGCGCAGATGAGTCCGATTCCGCCGAAGGTGGGTGGTGATCACGGCGCTGTCGGTGTGGACGATGGCGTTCGTCGCCAGTTCCGTGGTGACCAGCAGAATCGTGTGGCAGATGTTTTCGTCCGGTAAGTGCTGCTGGTCCAGCCATAAGCGGGTCAGATACCGGCAGATCGGGATGGCCCGATCCACCGCGGGAAGCCGGACGGTGATGGTGCGCGATCGGCACCAGGCGGGGGGCGTCGACCGGACCACAGATGTGTCGGGCCACCGCTCGATGTCCTGGGGGGCAAGAATGATCCTCGCGCATTCGGGTTCGGTCACCATGTTTTGTCTCTCCTGATGCTGTCGGGGGTGCGGGCAGCGAAGAGAGGTGCCGGTACCCCTGGGTCACGGGTCGGCGCCCGACGCGGTGGGGGCGACCGTCGCCCGGGCAGAAAGTGCGCGCAGCTGCGCGTCGACGACGGATTGCACATCGCTTCTGACGTCGAAGAGAGGTGAATGAAACCGCCGTGGCAGGGCACTGGTGTCACAGTTTGCAGCGCGCTCCGAGCTCTCGGCAGAACTGCCGACTGGTCATACGGGGATTACAGTATTCAGGACTGCATCGCTCCGGAAAATACAGTCCGGGAGCGACGCGTCAGCCGGCGCCGGCCGACGCCGGCTGACGGATCCAACACCTCTCTCGGGTGCCCATCGCGGCAGCCCGGTATTCCGCGGCCGGCCGAAGCCGACACGCAGAAGCGCGGGCGACCACTTCCCAGAGAGGACGGGCAGCCCACCGTTGGATGCAATTGTTATCCACCCTGTCGGCATATGGCGGCAACACATGCTGAAGCCATAACACCCGAATGGCGCAATGTAAAGTGATAAAAATTATACGCGTACACCCCGGGGCGCATAGGAGCCAATGCTCCGATACTGACGGCGCACGCCGGGTGTGAACTATGGAGCTCAGTGTACCGGGATAGGAGAAACGATAGCGCACTGAATGCCGACTCTATTCCACGCGCTTTATGACCGTACCGGCCGAGCGCCGGCCGGCACGCGCCACTCGGGGGACCCCGGACCGTGCGGCACAGCCTCGACCACAGCACCGCCGACGAGCGTCCCGTCACCGGTCGGTCCACTCCCTTTCCCATGGTCACGCGCGGGCGTTTCCGCTGCCGGGCGTTCGCCGGCACCTCGTCGGCACGCAGTACCTGCCGGTCATACAAGCCGGCGTTCTTCGCTCACCTTCGAAGCACCATCGGCCCGCGCTGAACTCGAGAAAGAACAGCCGCCTGCCGCGCGCAAGACGCCGCCCGAAATGCCGGGGGTTAACGCCTGATGTCCTACTCCGATCGGGCGACGCAGGCAGCGTTCCCCTTGAGATGCCCCTCACCCGTAGCGCATTACTGAAGCACGAACCGGCGGGCCGCCCATCCCTTTCCGGGGACGTGACTGCTGCCCGTTCCGGTCGTCACTCCCAGCGCGCAGTGCGCGGCGATCAGGTCGAGTTCTCGTTCCTCAGCAGCCACCCCCGACCCCCCTTGGGCCACTCCCACCGGCGTCGTGACAAATCCGCGCAACAGCCATCTCCAAGGGAGTGCACCATGTTCCGTTCCCGTCTCGCCGCTGCCGCCGTAGTCACCACCATGGCGGCCGGCGCCGTCGTGGGTATCGTCCCGCTGGCCATGGCGGCCCCCGCGGCCGTCTCAGCTTGTGTCGCCGACCTGCAGTCGGCGCAGACGTCCAACAACGCCGCCATCGCGGCGGACCAGGCCAACAACCCCGCAGCCGCTCGCACCCACAACGTGAGCACCGCCACCTACCTCTTGGCTGCGATCGGTGACTGCCAGGGACAGCCGCAGGTGGTGGGAACCAACGTCCTCACGGCGACGGCGTCCAACGCGACCGCTCTGGTCTACAACCTGCTCGGGGCGTCGAGCGCGGCCCTCGCCTCCGAGCAGGCCACTGCGTCGGCCGTCACCCAGGCACTCGCCAACGCGTCCTGACCGGGGCCCGGGCGGGCGGCCACCGCGGCAACGTCCCGTGACCCCCGCCCTTCCCCCCGGCGCAAGCCGGGATCGGCCGCCCGCCGGGCACCCCCCTCCCCCAGTCCGACGGGCGGCACGCGGGCCCCGGCGGGCCCGCGGCGCTGGACCGCGTCCGGAACCCGACCACCGCCAGCCCCACGCCCAACACCCCCCCCCGCTCCACTGCGGT
>NZ_JBEOTD010000064.1:0-25494 GCF_040426375.1 Streptomyces sp. NPDC096012 | reverse complement strand
GTCCTGCTCGCCTTCCCGGTCCTGGCGGCCGCGCTGTTCGCCCTGGAGGCCGACCGGAAATTCGGGGCGCACGTCTTCGACGCGGCGAACGGCGGAGCCTTGCTCTGGCAGCACCTCTTCTGGTTCTTCGGCCATCCAGAGGTGTACATCATCGCGCTGCCGTTCTTCGGCATCATCTCCGAGGTCATCCCGGTCTTCTCCCGTAAGCCGATGTTCGGCTACATGGGCCTGATCGCGGCCACCATCGCGATCGCCGGTCTGTCCGTGACGGTGTGGGCCCACCACATGTACGTCACCGGTGGTGTGCTGCTGCCGTTCTTCTCCTTCATGACCTTCCTGATCGCCGTACCGACCGGTGTGAAGTTCTTCAACTGGATCGGCACGATGTGGAAGGGGTCGCTGAGCTTCGAGACCCCGATGCTGTGGGCCACCGGCTTCCTGATCACCTTCACGTTCGGTGGTCTGACCGGTGTCATCCTGGCCTCGCCCCCGATGGACTTCCACGTCTCCGACTCGTACTTCGTGGTGGCGCACTTCCACTACGTGGTCTTCGGCACGGTCGTCTTCGCGATGTTCTCCGGCTTCCACTTCTGGTGGCCGAAGATGACGGGCAAGATGCTCGACGAGCGCCTGGGCAAGATCACCTTCTGGACGCTGTTCATCGGCTTCCACGGCACCTTCCTGGTCCAGCACTGGCTCGGCGCCGAGGGCATGCCGCGTCGTTACGCCGACTACCTGGCGGCCGACGGCTTCACCGCCCTGAACACGGTCTCGACCATCAGCTCGTTCCTGCTCGGCCTGTCGATCCTGCCGTTCCTCTACAACGTGTGGAAGACGGCCAAGTACGGCAAGCCGGTCGGCGTGGACGACCCCTGGGGCTACGGCCGTTCGCTGGAGTGGGCGACCTCCTGCCCGCCGCCGCGGCACAACTTCCTCACCCTGCCGCGGATCCGCAGCGAATCCCCGGCGTTCGACCTGCACCACCCTGAGATCGCCGCGCTCGAACAGCTCGAGCACGCCGGTCACGGCACCGCCATCGCGGGCAGCAAGGAGGCCGGCAAGTGAAGATCCAGGGTCGGATGTTCATCTGGCTGAGCGTCTTCATCCTGATCATGGCCATCGTGTATGGCGTGTGGTCGAAGGAGCCGGCCGGTACCACAGCGCTCTTCCTGGCCTTCGGCCTGAGCGTCATGATCGGCTTCTACCTGGGCTTCACCGCCCGGCGGGTCGACGCGGGTGCGCAGGACGACAAGGAGGCCGACGTCGCGGACGACGCCGGCGAGCTGGGCTTCTTCAGCCCGCACAGCTGGCAGCCGCTCATGCTGGGCGCAGGCGGAGCGATCGCCTTCCTCAGCGTCGCGGTCGGCTGGTGGCTGATCTACTTCGCCGCACCGATCATCATGCTCGGCCTGTTCGGCTGGGTGTTCGAGTACTACCACGGTGAGAACCGCACCCAGTAGCACGCGAGAGCACGCGCCGGGAGCCCGGACCCCCTGTCAGGGGGCCCGGGCTCCCGCCTTTTCCGGCCGGACAGGCGGGTCCGTCTTCTGCCGCAGCCCCGGTCGCTCGAACGGGTTACTCGCCGTGCCTGTACGGCAAGCACCTCATAGCGTGATCATATGAACCACACTCCGCGCACCCGCACCGTCGTCAGCTGCACCCTGCTGGTGACCGCCCTCGGTGCGGGCGTCACCGCTTGCGCTTCTGACGGCAACCCCCTGTCGGCCAAGCCGTACGACGCGGCGGGCCTGATCTCCTTCAACGGCCCCACCGACGCAGGGAAGCGGGCCGACCCGGACAAGCCTCTGGAAGTCACCGCCCAGAGCGGCGGCCGGATCACCGACGTCACCGCTCAGGACTCCACAGGGCGCTATGTGGCGGGCGAACTGGCCGCCGACGGCAGCCGCTGGCACAGCACCTCCCCGCTGGCCGCGAACGCCCACTACACGGTCGCGGTGAGCACCGAGGACGAGGACGGGGCGCCCGGCCGCAAGGTCCTCTCCTTCGACACCAGCATGCCCACCAGCAAGAAGCGCCTGGGCGTCACCTTCGGGCCGGACAAGGGCACCTACGGCGTCGGACAGCCGATCACCGCCCAGCTCGACCAGCCGATCAAGGACAAGGCCCAGCGGGCCGTCGTGGAGCGCGCCCTCAGGGTGGACTCCGTGCCCGCCGTGCAGGGTTCCTGGTACTGGGTGAGCGACAAGGAACTCCACTACCGCCCCAGGGAGTACTGGCCCGCCCACGCCACCGTCCAGGTGCACAGCAACCTCGACGGCGTGAAGATCAGCGACCGGCTGTGGGGCGGCAAGTCCAAGGCGCTGACGATCACCATCGGTGACCGCATCGAGGCCATCACGGACGCCGCCACGCACCAGCTCACGTACTACAAGAACGGCCGGCAGGTCGAGCAGATCCCGGTCACCACCGGCAAGCCCGGCTTCGAGACCCGCAACGGCGTCAAGGTGGTCCTGGAGAAGCAGTACTTCGTACGCATGCGCGGCAGCACCGTCGGCATCGCCGAGGGCAGCTCCGACTCCTACGACCTGCCGGTCTACTACGCCACCCGGGTCACCTGGTCGGGCGAGTACGTGCACGCCGCCCCCTGGTCCGTCGGATCCCAGGGGTACGCGAACGTCAGCCACGGCTGCACCGGTATGAGCACGTCCAACGCCGAGTGGTTCTTCGACAACGTCCACCAGGGCGACATCGTCAAGGTCGTGAACTCCAACGGCGACCCGATGGAGCCCTTCGGCAACGGCTTCGGCGACTGGAATCTCGACTGGAAGAAGTGGCGCACGGGCAGCGCGTTGACGAACGGCACCGCGGACGGCTCGGCGTCGGGAGACGTGGCAAGGCTGCGCCCGACGGCCGTGTGAGCGCCGGCGAGGGGCGCGGGGAGGCGCGCGAGAGGCCACGGGGCCGCTCGCGCGCACGAACCGCGCGCCCCGGGCTCTCAGGCGCTCAGCAGCCTCTTCTGCCGCAGCAGGGAAGCCAGCGCGGCGGCGAACTCCACCGGGTCCACCGGCAGGGTGACCGCCGCCTCGGCCCGGCTCCAGGTGGCCAGCCAGGCGTCCTGCGGCCGGCCCATCAGCAGCAGCACCGGCGGAGCCTGGAACACCTCGTCCTTGATCTGCCGGCACAGCCCCATGCCCCCCATGGGCGCGGACTCGCCGTCGAACACGCAGACGTCGATACCGCCCTTGGCCAGCTCGCTCAGCACCGCGGCGGGCGTCGCGCACTCCACGAACTCGACCTGGGGCACGTCCGGAGCGGGCCGGCGCCCGGTGGCCAGCCGTACTTGCTCGCGGGTGTTGGAGTCGTCGCTGTAGACCAGCACCGTGGCGGTCGGCTGCATTGTTCCTCCGGGACGTCAGCGTCGTACGGACAGGACGGACAGGGCCGTTTGGGCGGATGTTACTCCCATGAACACCACGTCAGCACCGGTTCGGCAGGCAGCAACACTCCGAACGGCACCCCCCGGAGTGAGGGCGGGATAAGCGACCGACATAATGTCGGTCGTGGCGACAGCAACGACAGTAGATACCGGGCACGCGCACCCGTCGGTCAACCGGCCGAACCTCACCAGCGTCGGAACCATCATCTGGCTGAGTTCCGAGCTGATGTTCTTCGCGGCCCTCTTCGCGATGTACTTCACCCTCCGGTCGGTGACCGGACCGGACCACTGGAAGGAGATGGCGCACGCCCTCAACGTGCCCTTCTCCGCGACGAACACCACGATCCTGGTGCTCTCCTCCCTCACCTGCCAGCTCGGCGTGTTCGCGGCCGAGCGCGGCGACGTGAAGAAGCTCCGTGGCTGGTTCACCCTCACCTTCATCATGGGTGCGATCTTCATCGGCGGTCAGATCTACGAGTACACGGAGCTGGTGAAGAAGGACGGCATCTCGCTGTCCTCGGACCCGTACGGCTCGGTGTTCTACCTGACCACCGGCTTCCACGGCCTGCACGTGACGGGTGGTCTCATCGCCTTCCTGCTGGTCCTCGGCCGCACCTACGCGGCGAAGAGGTTCACGCACGAGCAGGCGACCGCCGCCATCGTCGTGTCCTACTACTGGCACTTCGTCGATGTCGTCTGGATCGGCCTTTTCGCCACGATCTACCTGATCAAGTAGCCGGGACCGCTCCCGCACATCCAGAAGCATCGACGCAGAAGATCCTGACACCGGGGTAATCCGTGAAAAAGCTCTCCGCACGACGACGCCATCCGCTGGCGGCGGTCGTCGTCCTACTCCTCGCGCTGGCGGCCACTGGGGGGCTGTACGCCGCGTTCGCGCCCGCGAGCAAGGCGCAGGCCGATGAAACCGCCCAGTCCCTGACCATCAAGGAGGGCAAGAAGCTCTACGAGGTCGGCTGCGCAAGCTGCCACGGCACCGGTGGCCAGGGCTCCTCCGACGGGCCGAGCCTGGTCGGTGTCGGCGCCGCCGCCGTGGACTTCCAGGTCGGCACCGGGCGTATGCCCGCCGCCACCTCCCAGGGTGCCCAGATCCCGCGCAAGAAGGCCGTCTACACGCAGGCCCAGATCGACCAGCTGGCCGCGTACATCGCGTCGCTGGGCGCCGGCCCGAGCGTGCCGACCAAGCAGCAGTACAGCCCGGACGGGGCGGACATCGCCAAGGGTGGCGAGCTGTTCCGCACCAACTGCGCGCAGTGCCACAACTTCACCGGCAAGGGCGGTGCCCTCACCAAGGGCAAGTACGCCCCGAGCCTCGAGGGTGTGGACCCCAAGCACATCTACGAGGCCATGCAGACCGGCCCGCAGAACATGCCTTCCTTCCCCGACACCACGCTGACGGAGAAGAACAAGAAGGACATCATCGCGTACCTGCACGCGGTCGACAGCAGCGATACGGACAACCCGGGTGGTATGGAGCTGGGTGGCCTCGGGCCGGTCAGCGAGGGCCTGTTCGCCTGGATCTTCGGACTGGGCGCGTTGATCGCGGTCGCCGTCTGGGTCGCCGCTCGGACCGCAAAGGCCAAGAAGTCATGAGTAGCCAAGACATTCCAGAAGAGAACCTGCCCGCTGAGCAGGACCACGCGCACGGCGCGGTGAGCGTCGCGGACGAGGAGAACCCGTTCTCCGACCCGGGCCTGCCGCCGCACGAGCACCGGATCCAGGACATCGACGAGCGGGCCGCCAAGCGGTCCGAGCGCGCGGTCGCCCTGCTGTTCACGGTGTCGATGCTGGCCACCCTCGGCTTCATCGCCTCGTACGTCTCGATCCCGAACGACAAGACGATCTTCGTCTTCCCGATCGGTCACCTCAGCGCGCTCAACTTCGCGCTCGGCCTGACCCTCGGTACGGCCCTGTTCTGCATCGGCGCGGGCGCGGTCCACTGGGCCCGCACCCTGATGTCCGACGTGGAGATCGCCGACGAGCGCCACCCGATCGAGGCGCCGCCCGAGGTGCGCGCGAAGGTCCACGAGGACTTCCGCGAGGGCGCGAAGGAATCGGCGATCGGCCGCCGCAAGCTGATCCGCAACACCATGCTGGGCGCGCTCACCCTGGTGCCGCTCTCCGGTGTCATGCTGCTGCGCGACCTCGGACCGCTGCCCCAGAGCACGCTGCGCCACACCCTGTGGGCCAAGGGCAAGCGCCTGGTCAACATGAACACCAACCAGCCGCTGCGTCCTGAGGACGTCGCCGTCGGCTCGCTCACCTTCGCCAAGCCCGACGGCCTGGAGGAGAAGTCCGAGGAGTTCCAGACGGAGATCGCCAAGGCGGCCCTGATGATCGTCCGGCTCCAGCCGGGCAACATCAAGGACAAGCGTGAACTCGACTGGGCGCACGAGGGCATCGTCGCGTTCTCCAAGATCTGCACCCACGTGGGCTGCCCGATCTCGCTGTACGAGCAGCAGACGCACCACGTGCTGTGCCCGTGCCACCAGTCCACCTTCGACCTCTCCGACGGCGCCCGAGTGATCTTCGGCCCCGCCGGCCACGCCCTGCCGCAGCTGCGCATCGGTGTGGACAACGAGGGTTACCTCCAGGCGCTCGGCGACTTCGAGGAGCCCGTCGGTCCTGCATTCTGGGAGCGCGGATGAGTACTGCAGCGAACGAGACGAATTCATCCGCCGCCGACGCGGCGGGCCGCTCTCGCGGCAAGGCACCGGCCGGCGAGCGCATCGCCGACTGGGCCGACGGACGGCTCGGGATCTATTCCCTGGCCAAGTCCAACATGCGCAAGATCTTCCCCGACCACTGGTCGTTCATGCTGGGGGAGGTCTGCCTCTACAGCTTCACCATCATCATCCTGACGGGTGTCTACCTGACGCTGTTCTTCCACCCGTCGATGAACGAGGTGGAGTACCACGGCAGCTACGTCCCGCTCCAGGGGCAGCTGATGTCGGAGGCGTTCAGCTCCACCCTGCACATCTCCTTCGACGTGCGCGGTGGCCTGCTGATCCGGCAGATCCACCACTGGGCTGCGCTGATCTTCCTCGCCGGCATGTTCGTGCACATGATGCGCGTCTTCTTCACCGGCGCGTTCCGCAAGCCGCGTGAGATCAACTGGCTGTTCGGCTTCCTGCTGTTCGTCCTTGGCATGTTCACCGGCTTCACCGGTTACTCGCTCCCGGACGACCTGCTCTCCGGCACCGGTGTCCGCTTCATGGAGGGCGCGATCCTGTCCGTGCCGATCGTCGGCACGTACCTGTCGTTCTTCCTCTTCGGCGGCGAGTTCCCCGGCCACGACTTCGTGGCGCGGTTCTACTCGATCCACATCCTGCTGCTGCCGGGCATCATGCTCGGTCTGGTGGTCGCCCACCTGATCCTGGTCTTCTACCACAAGCACACGCAGTACGCGGGTCCCGGAAAGACCGAGAAGAACGTCGTCGGCATGCCGCTGCTGCCGGTCTACATGGCCAAGGCCGGAGGCTTCTTCTTCCTGGTCTTCGGTGTCATCGCGGCCATCGCGGCGATCGCGCAGATCAACCCGATCTGGGCCATGGGCCCCTACCGCCCGGACCAGGTGTCCACCGGCGCCCAGCCCGACTGGTACATGGGCTTCGCCGAGGGTCTGATCCGCTTCATGCCGGGCTGGGAGATCAACTTCTGGGGTCACACGCTCGTCCTGGGCGTGTTCATCCCGCTGGTGCTCTTCCCGCTGGTCCTGGCGGCCATCGCGGTCTACCCGTTCATCGAGTCCTGGGTCACCGGCGACAAGCGCGAGCACCACATCCTGGACCGCCCGCGCAACGCCCCGACCCGCACCGCCTTCGGTGTCGCCTGGGTGACGATCTACATGATCACCCTGGTCGGCGGTGGCAACGACCTGTGGGCCACGCACTTCCAGCTGTCGATCAACGCCGTCACCTGGTTCGTCCGGATCTTCTTCTTCGTCGGACCGGTCATCGCGTTCGTCGTCACCAAGCGGATCTGCCTCGGACTGCAGCGCCGCGACCGCGACAAGGTGCTGCACGGCCGCGAGACCGGCATCATCAAGCGGCTGCCGCACGGTGAGTTCATCGAGGTGCACGAGCCGCTCAGCCAGGAGCAGCTGCACACGCTCACCGCGCACGAGCAGTACCAGCCGGCCGAGATCGCTCCGGCGGTCGACGAGAACGGTGTCGAGCGCAAGGTGAAGGGCACGGAGAAGCTTCGCGCGAAGCTCTCCGCCGCCTACTACGGCGAGGACAACCAGATCCCCAAGCCGACCGTCGAGGAGTACAAGGAGATCACGAGCGGCCACGGCCACCACTGATCCCCGCGTCGCCACACCACGGAGAGGGGCCCCGTCCGTTGCGGACGGGGCCCTTCGCCGTCCTCCGGGCTGGATAGGGTGGTGTACGACCTTGCAGGACTGTGTACGAGGAGCGGCTGATGAGCGCTGTGACCCCCGCTGGAGGCGACACCGCGGCGGGCCGTTCCTGGCCCGTCCTGCTGAACGGTCTGCTGACCGGACGGGACCTGTCGGCCGACGAGACCGCGTGGGCGATGGACCGGATCATGCGCGGTGAGGCGACCGACGCCCAGATCGCCGGCTTCATGGTGGCGCTGCGGGCCAAGGGCGAGACGGTCGAGGAGATCTCCGGACTCGTCCGGACGATGTACGAGCACGCCAACGTGATCGAGGTGCCCGGCCCGGCGGTCGACATCGTCGGCACCGGCGGGGACGGCGCCAAGACGGTGAACATCTCCACCATGGCCTCGATCGTCGTCGCGGGCACCGGCACGAAGGTCGTCAAGCACGGCAACCGCGCGGCCTCCTCCGCCTCCGGGTCCTCCGACGTCCTGGAGCAGCTCGGGATCAATCTGAACCTGACCCCGAGACGGGTCGCCGAGGTCGCCGAGGAAGCCGGCATCACCATCTGCTTCGCGGTGAAGTTCCACCCGTCCCTGCGCCATGTGGCGGCGGCCCGCGGCCAGCTGGGCATCCGGACCACGTTCAACGTGCTCGGGCCGCTGACCAACCCGGCCAAGGTACGCGCCCAGGCGGTCGGGGTGGCCGACCCGAGGATGGCCCCCATCGTGGCCGGCGTCCTCGCCGAGCGGGGCAACTCCGCGCTGGTCTTCCGGGGGGACGACGGCCTGGACGAGCTGACCGTCACCGCCACCTCCCGGGTGTGGGTGGTCCGCGACGGCAAGGTCTCCGAGGAGGTCTTCGACCCGCGGGACGTCGGCATCGACCTCGTCCCCGTGGAAGCACTGCGCGGCGCCGACGCGGCCTACAACGCGGCGGTCGCCCGCCGCCTGCTGGACGGCGAGCGGGGGCCGGTGCGGGACGCGGTCCTGCTGAACGCGGCGGCCGCGCTCGTCGCCCTGCGGCCCACGGACGCGCCGCTCGCCGACCAGCTGCGCGCCGGCATCGCCGAGGCGCGGGAGTCGGTCGACTCGGGCGCGGCCAAGCGGTCGCTGGAGCGGTGGGTGGCGGCCAGCAACGCCTGACCCGGGGCCGGGCCGAGGCGCAGTCCGTATGCCGGACTGCGCCTTGCGCGCCGAAGACCGTGTGGCAGGATACTGAACCAGGTCATGAGTGACAGTCATGAGGCCCCGGCCGACTGTCCGGCAACCCTCCGTCCGTGGCGGGGTGCCCCGGGTGAAGACCAGGTCGCGGACAGCAAGGTCTGCGGCAAGCGCGGACCCCTCGCGCGCTCGTGACGAGCGCGGGGCCAGGGGTCCTGGTCATCGAGGGAGCCGTTCCGTGAGCCGGCGAATGCGATAGGGCCGCAGAGCCCCGCCTCCGCACACCCTTTTTCCCCTCGTCCGCGCTCGAGCCGTGTCCGCTCGCGCGGCGGGTCCCATCTGCTCGCACGGGAGTTCCCCCATGTCCGTCATCACCGCTGCCGCCGACCAGACCGTCTGTGCCCCGCTGTCCGTGCTGGGCCGGGACGTGACCGTTCCGCTCGTGACGGGCGGCGAGGTCGGCTACGCCGCGCTCGACTACGCGGCCAGCGCCCCCGCCCTCCAGCGCGTCTGGGACGACGTCGCCGCCTACGCGCCGTACTACGGCAGCGTCCACCGCGGGGCGGGCTACCTCTCCCAGCTCTCCACCGACCTGTTCGAGAACGCCCGCAGGACCGTCGCCGCGTTCCTCGGCTGCCGGCAGGACGACCAGGTGATCTTCACCCGGTCGACCACCGACTCCCTGAACCTGCTGGCCCGCGCCCTGCCGGCCGGCTGCCAGGTCTTCGTCTTCGAGACCGAGCACCACGCCTCCCTACTGCCCTGGCAGGACGCCCAGGTCAGCTACCTCGACGCCCCGCGCAGCCCCCGGCAGGCCGTGGAGACCCTGGAGCGGGCCCTCGCCGGCCGCACGGTGTCCGCCGAGGGGGGCCACGGCCCCGCCCTCGTCTGCGTCACCGGCGCCTCCAACGTCACCGGGGAGCTGTGGCCGGTGCGCGAGCTGGCCGCCGCGGCGCACGCGCACGGTGCCCGGATCGTCCTCGACGCCGCCCAGCTCGCCCCGCACCACCCGGTCGACGTCCGCGACCTGGACGTCGACTGGGTCGCCTTCTCCGGGCACAAGCTGTACGCCCCCTTCGGCTCCGGCGTGCTGGCCGGACGCGCCGACTGGCTGCGGGCGGCCGAGCCGTACCTCGCGGGCGGCGGCGCCAGCCGCAAGGTCACCCGGCGCACCGACGGGGGAGTGGACGTGGAGTGGCACGAGAGCGCCGCCCGCCACGAGGCCGGCTCCCCGAACGTGATCGGCGCCTACTCGATCGCGGCGGCCTGCAAGGCGCTCACCGAGGCCGGCTGGGAGTCCCTGGTCGCCCGGGAGCAGCACCTGGTCCGCACCGTCCGCGAGGGCCTCGCCGAGGTGCCCGAGGTGCGGATCCTCTCCCTGTTCGGCGACGACGCCCCGCGCGTCGGCGTCATCTCCTTCGTCGTGGAGGGCTGGAACAGCTCCCACTTCGCCGCCGCGCTCTCCGCCGAGTACGGCATCGGCGTCCGCGACGGCCTGTTCTGCGCGCACCCGCTGGTGCGCACCCTGCTGGGCAGCGACCCGCAGGCCCAGGGCGAGTGCGGCGCCCCGGAGGCGGCCCCGGGCGAGAAGTCCCTGAACGCCATCCGCGTGAGTTTCGGCGCGGGCACGCCGGACGAGCACGTGGAGCGGTTCGTGAACGCCGTACGGGAACTGGTCCGCGAGGGCGCCAAGTGGCGCTACCGCACGGAGGACGGCCGCTGCGTCCCCGCGGTCTGAGACCGCCCGGCGGACGGCCGCCGCGAGGGGGGCCGGACAGGGCCTCCGCGACGGCCGTGCCGCCCTTGCCGGAACCCGGGTGCGGCCTCGGCGGCGGCCGGCACACCCCTGCGGGAACCTGGGGTGCGGCCTGGGTGGCGGCCGGCCCGCACCCGAGGGAGCCCGGGTGCGGCCATGGCGGCGGCGGTGGCGCCGGTCGTCGTCCGCGGCCCTCGCCCGTACGCCCCCTGGGGCGCCGGCGTCGCCGCGGTGGACGGGGCTAGGCCCTGTCAGACAGGACCTAGTTGTCCAGGCCGATGGCGAACGCGGCCTCGAGGTCGTGCTGGGAGTAGGTGCGGAACGCCACGTGCGTGTCGGTACCCTCCACGCCCGGGATCTTGCTGATCCGGCCCGGGATGACCTCGGCCAGGTCCTCGTGCTGCCGTACCCGGACCATGGCGATCAGGTCGTAGGTGCCCGTGACCGAGAAGACCTCGCTGACGCTCTCCAGCGCGGCGATCTGCTCCGCGATCTCGGGGATCCGGTCCACGCTGGTCTTGATGAGGACGATCGCGGTGATCACGGTTGGTTCTCTCCCTCGGGAGCCGGGGCCGGTGCGGGCTTCACTCTAGCCCTCCGGCTTCCCGCCAGTGCCCTTGTGAGGACGCCCTTCGGACCCCTCCGGCCGCCGTAGCGCGCCCAGGCGTAGCCGAAGCCGAGCGCGAAGCCCACCAGGTGCGCGAGGTAGGCCACGCCCGGGCCGTCGGAGGCGCGGCCCGCCGCGAGCCACTGCAGGGCCGCCCAGCAGGGCAGCACGACCCAGGCGGGGAAGCGCAGCGGCAGGAAGAACAGGAACGGCAGAAGACTGGTCACGCGCGCGCGGGGGAACAGGTAGAGGAACGCTCCGAGGACCGCCGAGATCGCCCCGGAGGCGCCCACCAGCGACTGCTCGGAGGCGGCGTTGGCGGCCGCGTAGCCGAGCAGGGCCAGGTACCCGCAGCCGGCGTAGAAGAGGGTGAACTGCACCCGGCCCATCCGCTCCTCGGTCATCGCCCCGAAGACGAAGAGGAAGAGCATGTTGCCCAGCAGATGCACCCAGCTGCCGTGCACGAACAGGGCGGTGGCCGGGGTGAGCGCGTCGCGGGCGGCTCCGTCGAACAGCTCGGCCGGGACCACCCCCCAGCGGCGGAAGTACGCCCGCTGCGCGGCGAGCATCGCGTCCCCGGTGCCGTACGCGGGGGTGAGGCCGGAGGCGGGGCTCAGCACGAAGATCAGGCAGCACAGGGCGATGAGGCCGTACGTCATCGGCGCCGAGGTCCCCCGGACCGCTCTGAGTGTCCTGCCGGCCGCCGTGCTCCAGGTGCTGATCATGACTACAGAGCATGACGTAACGGGACGCAAGCTGACAGACCGCCTCGCCGCCGTGAACGGATGGGCGGCGACTACCCGCCAGGCCGTAGGGTTACGAGCCACACGCGCCCGCCGGTGGCGCGCGCCGAGAGCGATAAGGATGCGGACGACGATGACGGTTCCCCTGCCGACCGCCACGACGCGATGGCGCTGCACCCTGTGCGGCAATCTCACCCGGTTCGACGTGACCCGCTCCTCGAAGGTCGTCGAGTACGTCCATCTCGATCTGGCCGGCGAGCCGACGGTGGAGGAGCGCGAGGTGGTCGGTGAGACCATCGAGTCGGTGCGCTGCCGTTGGTGCAACGCGGTGGACCAGGTGGAACTCGTGGACAGGCCGGGTGCCGGCTCCTGAGCGGAGCGGCCCCCGGGGAACAGCGGACGTAGTGGGGTGTGACGGATGGTGGAGACCGCAGGCGGGGGGCCGGGCGACGGCACCGCCGAGGTGCTTGACCGTCCGCTGCCCGACGGTGTGCGCCGGCGGGTCGTGCAGATCGTCTCGGACGGCTTCGGCGGCCTGACCGTGGTGGAACTGCCCGCCCAGCTGAGGCAGTACGCCCGGTTCGCCCCCAATCGCCGGGCGAAGTTCGCCGGCAACGCGATGGCGGCGGCACTGGAGACCGATCCGCTGTTCCGGCAGCGGATCGGGGAGAAGTTCAGAGAGGCGCAGCCGGAACTCGCCGGCGCCCTCGACTCAGGCTCCCCGCCCCCGGCCGCGGACCCGCTCGACGTGGCGGCCGCGGCCTACGTACTGCGGCCGGCGGGCTGGGTGAAGCTGGTCACCGCGGCCGGCGAGGAGGCGCAGCGCGCGCACGCCGAGCGGGTGGAGGAGGAGAGCCGGGCCGAACTGGAGCGGCTGCGCGCCGAACTGGTGGAGGCCCGCGACCACACCCGGGCCGAGACCGAACGGCTGCGCGCCGAGCTGGAGTCGGCGAAGAAGGAGGCCGAATCCCTGCACCGCAAGCTGCGCGCCGCGCACAGCGACGTCAAGCGGGGCGAGGCCGCGCTGCGCAAGGTGCAGGCCGAGGCCGACGCCGTGCGCGCCGAGGCGCAGCTGCAGGTGTCGGCCGCCGAGAGCGAGTCCCGCCGGCTCAAGGCCCGGCTCGGCGAGGCCGAGGCGGCGCTGGAGGCCTCCCGGCGCGCCGCCCGCGAGGGCCGCAGCGTGGAGGACATGCGGGTACGGCTGCTGCTCGACACCCTGCTGGACGCGACCCAGGGCCTGCGGCGCGAACTCGCCCTGCCGCCGGTCTCCGTGCGCCCGGCCGAGACCGTGGACGCGGTGGAACCGGGACGGATGACCCCGAAGGACATCGCGGCCCGCGCCCTGTCCGAGAACGACCCGGCGATCCTCGACCAGCTGCTGGCGCTGCCGCAGGTGCATCTGGTGGTCGACGGCTACAACGTCACCAAGACCGGCTATCCGCAGATGCCGCTGGAGAAGCAGCGGCTCAGACTGCTCGGCCAGCTCTCGGCGCTCGCCGCGCAGACCGGCGCCGAGGTGACGTGTGTCTTCGACGGTGCCGAACTGGCCGCGCCGGTCCTGCTCGCACCGCCGCGTGGGGTGCGGGTGCTGTTCTCCAAGCCGGGAGTCACGGCGGACGAGCTGATCCGCCAGATCGTGCGCGCCGAGCCGCCGGGCCGTCCGGTCATCGTCGCCTCCACCGACCGGGAGGTGGCCGACGGGGTCGCCAAGGCCGGTGCCCGACCCGTGGCCTCTGCGGTGCTTCTCAAGCGACTGTCCTGAACGTCCAACGGGCACAGGCATTGCCCGAATTGGCCGTATCGTCACGCAGCGCAGCGTCAATCGCGCATCACTGCATGTGAGTTGTGTGCAAAGAATGCATTGCGTGACGTGTTTTTTGGCGTGAGGATTTGAACTGATCACAACTGGGTCACTAGGGTCTGGGCTCGAACCTCCGAACGGGTGGTCACTCACAAGAAGGAGTTCCTCCTCCGTGGCGTCCCATCGTCGACCCAAGCAGCCGAGTCGCACGCGTGTCACCGTGCTGACCACCGCAGCAGCCGCCGCCGTCGCGCTCAGCGCGAACGCCGCCAACGCCGCTCCCAGCGAGAAGCTGAACAAGGACGAGGTGAAGGCGAAGGTCGACAAGCTCTACCAGGAGGCCGAGCAGGCCACCGAGAAGTTCAACGGGGCCAAGGAGAGGCAGCAGAAGCTGCAGAAGGAAATCTCCACCATCCAGGACAACGTCGCCCGCGGTCAGCAGGACCTCAACAAGCTCCGCGACGGCCTGGGCTCGCTGGCCACCGCGCAGTACCGCTCCGGCGGCATCGACCCCTCGGTGCAGCTCTTCCTGTCCTCGGATCCGGACAGCTACCTCGACAAGGCGTCCACGCTCGACCAGTTGAGCGGCCAGCAGGTCGAGGCCCTGAAGAAGATCCAGGACAAGCAGCGCGAACTGGCCCAGGAGCGGGCGGAGGCCACCGGGAAGCTCAAGGACCTCTCCTCCACGCGCACCGAGCTGGAGAAGAAGAAGAAGGAAGTCCAGGGCAAGCTCGCCGAGGCGCAGAGACTGCTCAACACCCTGACCGCCAAGGAGAAGGCGGCCCTCGCCGCCGAGCAGCAGCGCGCCAACCGCTCGTCCACCGAGCGCGTCAACCTCGGTGACACGCCGCCCTCCTCGGGCCGGGCCGCCGCTGCCTTCTCCGCCGCCCAGAGCCAGATCGGCAAGCCGTACGTCTACGGCGCCACCGGGCCGTCCTCCTTCGACTGCTCGGGTCTGACCTCCTGGGCCTACGCCCAGGCCGGCGTCTCCATCCCCCGCACCTCGCAGGCGCAGGCGGGCATCGGCACGAGGATCTACTCGCAGAGCGATCTGCAGGTCGGCGACCTCGTCTTCTTCTTCAACGACATCCACCACGTGGGCCTCTACGCGGGCAACGGCCAGATCCTGCACGCCCCGCGCACCGGCACCGTCGTCCGGTACGAGTCCATGAGCACCATAGGCGGGCCGTTCATGTTCGGCGTCCGGGTCTGAGTCGCACGGACCCCACGGACCCCGCGAACCGTCTCCGCACCCGCACCCGGTGGCGCCCGAACGGGCGAATCCCGGAAACCGGAACTGACTCCTCGCCCCGCCGTTGACCTGCGTCAGCGGCGGGGCGTCAGCGTGTGTTGACTCCGATGTCTTTGGCCCGGGCCCTTCCGCACGGCTACTGTCTGCCGCGTTTCCCCGGCGCCGGGGCCTCCCCGTCCCCGGCGCCGGGGAAGCGGTCTCTGTCCGCCAGCAGAAGGACTGCCGTGGGGTCTCATCGTCGCCTTGCACCGTCCGGGTTCGACCGGGGCGCGGCCGCCCTGTGCGCGCTGTCGGCCGCGGCCGCAGCGCTCGGCACCGTATCGGCGCACGCGACGCCGCACGGTGACACCCGTGCCGAGGTGGACCGGCTCTACGAGCAGGCCGAGCAGGCGACCCAGGCCTTCGACAAGGCCGCGGAGCGCGCGGACTCGCTGCGCCGCGAGGTGCGCGACGCGCAGGACCACATCGCCCGGCAGCAGCTGCGCGTCAACGCCCTGCGGGAGCGGCTCGGTTCGCTGGCCGGTGCCCAGTACCGCTCCGGCGGCATCGACCCGGCCGTCGCCCTGCTCTTCTCCGACGACCCCGACGACTACCTCGACAGGGCCGCCACCCTCGACCGGATCGGTGCCCGGCAGGCCGGCCAGCTCAAGGAGCTGCAGTCGCTGATGCGGGAGCTGGTCCAGGAGCGCTCGCAGGCGGCCGGCAAGCTCGCGGACCTGGAGAAGAGCCGCAAGGCCGTCGCCGTGCACAAGCGGAGCGTGGAGCGCAAGCTCGCCGCGGCCCGCCGGCTGCTCAACTCCCTGTCCGCCGCCGACCGCGCCGCCTACGACCGCGCCTCCCGGAGCGGCCGTACCGAGCTGCCCGGCCCGGCCGGCGCCGTCGCCCCCGACGGCCGCGCCGCCGCGGCCCTGGCGGCCGCCCGCGCCGCCCTGGGCCGTCCCTACGTGTGGGGCGCCAACGGTCCCTCCGGGTTCGACTGCTCGGGCCTGATGCAGTGGTCGTACGCACACGCCGGCGTCCATCTGCCGCGCACCTCCCAGGAGCAGCGCTTCGCCGGCCGGCAGGTGCCGCTCTCCCAGGCCCGCCCCGGTGACCTGATCGTCTACCGGTCCGACGCGAGCCACGTGGCGATGTACGCCGGCAACGGCCAGGTGATCCACGCGCCGTACCCGGGTGCCCCGGTGCGGTACGACCCGGTCGGCATGATGCCGGTCTCCTCGGTCACCCGGCCCTGACCGCACCGCGCGCCGTACGATCGGCAGGTGGCCGGTCGCAGAGACGTGTGGGGCGCAGCAGGCGCGGCAGTCGCCGGGTTCTGCCTGCTGCTGCCGCTGACGGGCTGCGGCGGGCCGGCGGCGACCGACTCCACCCGCGCCGAGGTGCAGCGGGTGCTCGACCGGCGGGCGGCGGCCCTCCTCGGCCACGACGGCACCGCGTACGGCGCGACGGGCGCCCGCACCGAGTACACCCGGCTGCGCGCCCTCCCGCTCAGCTCCTGGACCTACCGGGTCACCGGCGTGCGGCGCACCTCCGCCGGTGCCGTCGCCGACGCCGAGCTGCGCTACCGCGTCACCGGCTACGACACGGCGCCCGTGGACACCCGCCGCACCCTGACCCTCGGCCGTACCGCCGACGGGAAGTGGTACGTCAGCGCCGACCGGCCCGCGCGGGACGCCGGCCAGCAGCTGTGGGACCAGGCGACGGTGACCACCGCGAAGGGCGCGCACAGCCTGGTGCTCGGCGCCGGCCGGCCGGCCACCGAGCTGCGGGCCTTCGTCCGGCTGGCCGACCGCGCGGTCCCGGCCGTCTCCGGGGCCTGGGGGCCCCGCTGGAGCCGGCGGGTCGTCGTCCTCGTGCCGCGGACGCTGGCCGGGATGGCGGCTCTGCTCGGCTCACCCGCCGTGAACTACCGGGGCATCGCGGCCGTCACCACCGGCGAGGCGGGCGGCGCGGGCAAGGCGCCCGCGGACCGGGTGGTCGTCAACCCGGAGGCGTACGCCGGGCTGGGTGACGTCGGCAGGCAGGTCGTGATCACCCACGAGACCACCCATGTGGCCACCCGCGCCCACACCACCGCCGCCACCCCGCTGTGGCTCTCCGAGGGGTACGCCGACTGGATCGGCTACCTCGGCACCGGCCGCGCCCCGGAGGAGATCGCGCCGGAACTAGCCCGGTCCGTCCGGGACGGCCGGGTGCCCGCGACGCTGCCCCCGGACGCTCGCTTCGGCTTCACCAGCGACCCCTCCGAGCTGGCGCGGGCCTACGAGGGCGGCTGGCTGGCCTGCCGGATGGTCGCCGACCGCTGGGGCACGGAACGACTCGACGCCTTCTACCGGGCCGTGGGCGCCCACGGGCAGCGGGCGGGCGCGGTGGAGCAGGCCCTGAAGGAGGTGCTCGGCACGACAGCGGCGGAGTTCACCGCGAGCTGGCGGGCGTACGTCCGCGCGCAGCTCGGCTGAGCGTCCCGATCGCCTCACCCGGCCGTTCCCGCTCGGCCTGCCCGGCGTCCGCCTCACGCCGGCGTCCGCCTCACGCCGGCGTGCGTGCGCGACGGCCGTGCCGTGGCGGCGGTCGTGCCGCTGCTGCCGGGGCGGGGCGTCAGGAGGAGACCGGGGTCTCCTGCTCCCGGGTGGGCTGCGGCGGGAACGGGGCGGCCGGGGCCGGCGGTACGGTCGAGCGCCACAGCCGGCGGGCCGCCGTGAGCGCGGCGGCGGCCAGCAGACCGTTGCGCAGCACCAGCAGCGTGATCCCGTACCAGTCGCTGGTCACCACGTGCGTGAAGCCGAGCGGGAACTCCAGGACCGTCACGAAGGACGCGAGCACGACCATCAGGGCGGGCGCGCCCATGCGGCTCGCCCGGTGGGTCAGGCAGACGGCGGCCAGCCCGATCAGCCACACCAGGTACTGCGGGCTGATCACCCGGCTGGTGACCGTGAACAGCAGCACCGCCGTGAAGGCGGCGTCGGCCAGGGTGTGCGGCGTGAACGTGGCCGCGCGCAGCCGCCACAGCAGCAGCCAGCCGAACGCGGCCCCGGTGAGGGCGAGCGCCGCGCTGCTGACCTGGTCCACGTGCGGGCCGAGGAACTCGATCGACCCGTAGTTCAGCAGCACCTGACCGTCCCAGCCGAAGTGCCGGGCCACATGGAAGACCAGCGAACCCAGCGACTCCACCTCCGTGCCCCGGTCCCGCTGGAACGTCAGGAAGGCGAAGGCGCCCGGCATGGAGACCGTGAACAGCGCGGCGAGGCCCGCCGCGGTCACCGCCGCCGACGCCCACGTCCGCCGCCGCACGGCACCGACCAGGAGCAGCGCCGGCCACACCTTCAGCAGCGCCCCGAAGGCCGCCAGCGCCCCCGTCAGCCGCGGGTGGCGGGCCCCGGCCAGCAGCGCCGCCACGGCCACGGCGGTCACCATCACGTCGTACCGGGCGTACACCGTCGGCCCGAGCAGCGGCATGCCGGCCACCCACACCCAGGCCCCGCGCGGGGAGCGGTCCGGCCACGTGCCCGCGTACCGCAGCAGGGCCAGGACCACGAGGTCGGTGAGGAAGGCCAGCACGAAGAAGGCGTGCGGGTACGACAGGAAGGGCAGCAGGCCGGGGGAGAGGATCGGGAGGGCGGCGGCCGGCGGGTACTGCCAGGTGACGTCGTCCAGCGGAAACGTTCCTTGCCGCAGCACCTCGTACCAGCCGCGGTAGATCACGGACACGTCGGAGGTGACGTCCGGGCCCGGGAAGGCGAAGACCCGGAAGACGAGCAGCAGCAGCACCGCTCGGGTGCCCGCCCAGACGGTGAGCAGCCGGGCCAGGGAGCACCGGGCGGCGTTCGTCTCCACGTGATGCCCTGCCCTTCGATCTACGGCGTGGCTGTCCCGTGCCGTTCGATTACCCGTGCCCATCATGACCTGCGCGGGCGCGGGGGTGCCACAGACTCGGCCGCGCCCGGCCGCGCGCGGCCGATTGGGTAGGGTCGGCGGCGATGCACAAGACCCTGATCGTCACCAACGACTTTCCGCCCCGGCCGGGCGGCATCCAGGCCTTCCTGCACAACATGGCCCTGCGCCTGGACCCGGACCGGCTGGTCGTCTACGCGTCCACCTGGAAGCGGGGCCGGGAGGGTGTCCGGGCCACGGCCGACTTCGACGCCGAACAGCCCTTCACCGTCGTGCGCGACCGTACGACCATGCTGCTGCCCACGCCCCAGGCGACCCGGCGGGCGGCCGGGCTGCTGCGGGAGCACGGCTGCGCCTCGGTGTGGTTCGGGGCGGCGGCGCCGCTCGGCCTGATGGCGCCCGCGCTGCGCAGGGCCGGCGCCGAGCGGCTGGTGGCCACCACCCACGGGCACGAGGCCGGCTGGGCCCAGCTGCCCGCGGCCCGGCAGCTGCTGGGCCGGATCGGGGAGGCCACCGACGCGATCACCTACCTCGGCGAGTACACCCGCTCCCGGATCGCGACCGCGCTCAGCCCGGCGGCGGCCGGGCGGATGGCGCAGCTGCCGCCCGGAGTCGACGAGAAGACCTTCCACCCCGGCTCCGGCGGCGACGAGGTCCGGGCGCGGCTCGGCCTCACCGACCGCCCGGTGGTGGTCTGCGTCTCCCGGCTGGTGCCGCGCAAGGGCCAGGACACGCTGATCCGGGCGATGCCCCGCATCCTCGCGGCCGAACCGGACGCGGTGCTGCTCGTCGTGGGTGGCGGCCCCTACGAGCGGGACCTGCGCCGGCTGGCCCGCGACACGGGCGTCGAGCCCTCCGTCCGGTTCACCGGCGCGGTGCCCTGGTCGGAACTGCCCGCGCACTACGGCGCCGGTGACGTCTTCGCGATGCCCTGCCGCACCCGGCGGGGCGGTCTGGACGTCGAGGGCCTCGGCATCGTCTACCTGGAGGCGTCCGCCACCGGCCTGCCGGTCGTCGCCGGAGACTCCGGCGGCGCACCCGACGCGGTCCTGGACGGGGAGACCGGCTGGGTGGTCCGGGGCGGCGAACCGGCACAGGCCGCCGAACGGATCGTGGCCCTCCTCGGTGACGCCGGGCTGCGCCGCCGGATGGGCGAGCGGGGCCGGCAGTGGGTCGAGGAGAAGTGGCGCTGGGACCTGCTGGCGGAGAAGCTCAAAGACTTGCTCTAGCGGGTGCCGCTTCCCGCGGCGCCCCTTGGCGGAACCGCAGAATCCGCACATGCTGCGCGCATGACAGCAAAACTGATGCAGCGTCAGCTGAGTAGACGTCACATCCTGGGCGTGATCGCCCTGCAGACCGCCGCCACGGCCGGTCTGACCCGCATAGGTCTCGAATCCGCGCACGCGGCCGAGCCCGAGGCGGTCGAGTCCGCCCCGGCGATCGTGGTCGGTTCGGGCTACGGCGGTGCCGTCGCCGCCCTCCGCCTCGGGCAGGCGGGCGTCCGCACCCTCGTCCTGGAGATGGGCCGCCTGTGGAACACCGCGGGCGGCGACGGCAAGGTGTTCTGTTCCACCACCGCCCCCGACCAGCGGGCCATGTGGTTCCGCACCCGCACCGAGGCCCCGCTCGCCACCTTCCTGTGGCTGGACGTGGTCAACAAGCCCATCGACCCCTACCCCGGCGTCCTGGACCGCGTGCACTACGACGCCATGTCGGTCTACGTGGGCCGGGGTGTCGGCGGCGGTTCGCTCGTCAACGGCGGAATGGCCGTCACCCCGCTCAAGTCCTACTTCGCCGAGCAGTTCCCGTCCGTGGACGCCGACGAGATGTACGGCACGTACTTCCCGCGGGCCCGCGCCATGCTCGGGGTGAACACCATCGACCCCGCGTGGTTCGAGTCCACCGAGTGGTACCGCTTCGCCCGGACCTCCCGCAAGGCCGCCGCCAACGCCGGGCTGAGGACCACCTTCGTGCCGAACGTCTACGACTTCGGCCACATGCAGCGCGAGGCCGCCGGCACCGCCACCAGGTCCGCGCTGGCCGGAGAGGTCATCTACGGCAACAACGAGGGCAAGCGCAGCCTGGACAAGACCTACCTGGCCGCCGCCCTCGGCACCGGGGCCGTCACCATCCACACCCGGGAGAAGGTCACGTCGGTCGGCAGGTCCGGCGACGGAACCTACCTGCTGACCGCGGACCGGATCGACGACACCGGCAAGGTCGTCGAGACCAAGAGCTACAGCTGCACGTATCTGTTCCTGGGCGGGGGCAGCCTCGGCACCAGCGAACTCCTCGTCCGCGCCCGGGACACCGGCACCCTGCCGGACCTGGACCCCAGCGTGGGCGCGGGGTGGGGCACCAACGGCAACACCATGCTCGGGCGCGCCAACCACGTCTGGGACACCGTCGGCGCCGACCAGGCCACCATGCCCGTCATGGGCATCGACGACTGGGCCAACACCGCCAACCCGGTCTTCGCCGAGATCGCCCCGCTGCCCATGGGCTTCGAGCACTGGATCAGCCTCTACCTGGCGATCACCAAGAACCCCGAGCGGGCGTCGTTCACGTACGACTCCTCGACGGGCGCGGTGCGGCTCGGCTGGACGGCCGCCCAGAGCGCGGTGTCGGTGGCCATGGCCAAGAGGCTGTTCGACCGGATCAACCTGGCCAACCTGACGGTCTACCGCCACGACCTCTTCGGCTCCGGCGGCAAGGTCTTCGCGGACGACTTCACCTACCACCCGCTGGGCGGCTGCGTCCTGGGCAGGGCGACGGACGACTACGGCCGGGTCAAGGGGTATCCACGGCTGTACGTCACCGACGGCGCGCTCGTGCCCGGCTCGCTCGGCGTCAATCCGTTCGTCACCATCACCGCGCTCGCCGAACGCACGATGGCGCGGGTCCTCGCCGAGGACACCGCGCCATGAGCGAACACGCCGGTCACTTGGCGTAGATCGCCTCGATCTCGTTCGCGTAGTCCTTCGCCACCACGTTCCGCTTGAGCTTCAGCGACGGGGTGAGGTGGCCCGACTCCTCCGAGAACTGGGAGGACAGAATGCGGAACTTCCGCACCGATTCCGCCTTCGACACCGCGGCGTTGCCGTCGTCGACCGCCGACTGGATCGCGGCCACGAGATCCGGGTCCTGGCGCAGCGACGCCGCGGTGGAGCCCGCCGGCTTGCCGTGCTCCGCGGCCCACCGGCCGAGGAACTCCTCGTCGACGGTGACCAGCGCGCCCACGAACGGCCGCCCGTCGCCCACCACCATGCACTCCGCGACCAGCGCGTGCGCCCTGATCCGGTCCTCTATCACGGCGGGCGCCACGTTCTTGCCGCCCGCCGTGACGATGATCTCCTTCTTGCGGCCGGTGATCCTCAGGTAGCCGTCCTCGTCGAGGGTGCCGATGTCACCGGTGTGGAACCAGCCGTCCGCCAGCGCCTCCGCGGTCGCGCCCGGGTTGTTCCAGTACTCCTTGAACAGGTGCTCGCCGTGCAGCAGCACCTCGCCGTCGTCCGCGATCCGCACCACCGAGCCCGGCAGCGGCTGGCCGACCGTGCCGATCTTCTGCCGGTCCCACGGGTTGAACGCGGTCGCCGCGCAGGACTCCGTCAGGCCGTAGCCCTCCAGCACGGTGAAACCGATGCCCCGGAAGAAGTGGCCGAGCCGCTCGCCCAGCGGGGCGCCGCCGGAGATGGCGTACTCGCCCCGGCCGCCGAGCACCGCGCGCAGCTTGCCGTAGACCAGCCGGTCGAAGACCTTGTGCTTGAACTTCAGGCCGAGCGACGGGCCCGAGGCGCTGTCCAGCGCCTTGCTGTAGGCGATCGCGGTGTCCGCCGCCTTGTCGAAGACCGCGCCCTTGCCGTCCGCCTGCGCCTTGGCCCGCGCCGAGTTGTAGACCTTCTCGAAGACCCGCGGGACGCCGAGGACCAGCGTCGGCCGGAAGGCGGCGAGTTCGTCCGTGAGGTCCTTGATGTCGGGGACGCAGCCCAGCTTGATCGGCGCCATCATCGGCGCGATCTGCACGAGCCGCCCGAAGACGTGCGCGAGCGGCAGGAACAGCAGGACCGAGCACTCGCCGGTGCGGAACAGCGGGCGCAGTCGCTCCACGATGTTGCCGCACTCGGCGAAGAAGCTGCGGTGGGTGAGCACACAGCCCTTGGGGCGGCCGGTCGTCCCGCTCGTGTAGACGATGGTCGCCGGGTCGTCGGCCTTGGCGAGCGAGCTGCGCTCCTCGACCGCCTCGTCCGACACGTCCTGCCCGAGCCGGCCCAGCTCCTGCACCCCGCCGGCCTCGATCTGCCAGACGTTCTTCAGGGCGGGCAGCGAGTCGCGCACCGACTCCACGGCGGCGGCGTGGCCGTCCAGTTCCACGACGCACGCGGTCGCGCCCGAGTCCGACAGGATCCACTGCACCTGCTCCGGCGAGCTGGTCTCGTACACCGGCACGGTGACCGCGCCGGCGCTCCAGATCGCGAAGTCCAGCAGCGTCCACTCGTACCGCGTGCGGGACATCAGGCCGACCCGGTCGCCCGGCTGCACCCCGGCGGCGACGAGCCCCTTGGCGGCGGTGCGCACCTCGGCCAGGAAGTCCCGGGCGGTCACGTCCTGCCAGGCACCGGCCACCTTGCGGGCGATGACGGCGACATCGGGATGCTGCGCGGCGTTTCTGCGGACGATGTCGGTCAGATTGCCGTCCGAGGGGACCTCGTACAAAGCCGGAAGGCTGAACTCGCGCAAGACTGCTGCTCCTCATAGGGCGCCGACGCCACGACACTGTGTGATGCGACGGTGCGGTCCAAGGCTCGGGCAAGTGCTCGGGACTTCGGTGGTTGAAATCCAGAGCACGACTGGACTGCCCGGACGTTACCCGCCGGTATGGCGTCTAGGACAGGGGGGTCCGGCGAGATGTTCGCTGCGTCACACAGCTTGGCGTTCCTTCGCGCACAGTAGTCCACGCCCGAACCGACCGGCGAGTAACCGCAGGCCGGGCCGACACTGTTCACGCAGACCGCACGGGCCTACGCTTGATCACCATGGCCTCCACACCCTCCGGCAACCGAAGGACCCGCGTCCACGTGGTGAGCGACGTGCACGGCAACGCCCGGGACCTGGCCCGGGCCGGCGAGGGTGCCGACGCCCTGATCTGCCTGGGCGACCTCGTGCTCTTCCTCGACTACGCCGACCACTCGCGCGGGATCTTCCCCGACCTGTTCGGCAGGGAGAACGCCGACCGCATCGTCGAGCTGCGCACCGCCCGCCGCTTCGCGGAGGCCCGCGAGTTCGGCGCCCGGCTGTGGGCCGGCATCGGCTCCGACCGGGCCGCGGCCATCGAGCGGGCGGTGCGCAAGCAGTACGCCGAGCTGTTCGCCGCGTTCCCCACCCCGACGTACGCCACCTACGGCAACGTCGACATGCCGCCCCTGTGGCAGGAGTACGCCCGGCCCGGCACCACCGTCCTGGACGGCCAGCGCGTCGAGATCGGCGGCCGGACCTTCGGCTTCGTCGGCGGCGGCCTGCGCACGCCGATGCGCACCCCGTACGAGATCAGCGACGAGGAGTACGCGGCGAAGATCGAGGCGGTCGGCGAGGTGGACGTGCTGTGCACCCACATCCCACCGGAGATGCCCGAACTCGTCTACGACACCGTCGCGCGCCGCTTCGAACGCGGCAGCCGGGCCCTGCTGGACGCCATCCGCCGCACCAGGCCGCGCTACGCGCTGTTCGGTCACGTCCACCAGCCGCTGGTGCGCCGCATGCGGGTCGGCGCGACGGAGTGCGTCAACGTGGGCCACTTCGCCGGGACCGGCAGGCCCTGGGTGCTCGAATGGTGACCGGCGGCCCCGCGGGTGAAGGCGCCGGTGCGGCGGCGCGGTAGCCTTCACGCTGCACACACGTGCGCAGCCCAGGCGCACACAGACCTCTCAACACGGCGCGTATCCGGAGGAGCCACGGCGATGGCGGAACACACCAGTTCGAGCATCACGATCGAGGCCGCTCCGGCCGACGTCATGGCGGTGATCGCCGACTTCGCGCGCTACCCGGACTGGACCGGCGAGGTGAAGGAGGCGAAGGTGCTCGCGACCGACGAGCGGGGCCGCGCCGAGCAGGTCCGCCTCGTCATGGACGCCGGCGCGATCAAGGACGACCAGACCCTGGCCTACACCTGGACCGGCGACCACGAGGTCGCCTGGACCCTGGTGAAGTCCCAGATGCTGCGCTCCCTGGACGGCTCCTACCTGCTGAAGCCGGCCGACGCCGGGGCCACCGAGGTCACCTACCGGCTCACGGTGGACGTCAAGATCCCCATGCTCGGCATGATCAAGCGCAAGGCGGAGAAGGTCATCATCGACCGGGCCCTGGCGGGCCTGAAGAAGAGGGTCGAGTCGGACCGGTAGGTCCTCGCCGGCACCCCCTCGGCGGGCGGGGCCTAGTGATCTGGTCTTGAGTTCACGTCTCGCCACGTGAGTCGCGGTTCGTTTCAGATTGCGGTCTGGGCGGTGACAGCGGCTGGCGGCTGCGGT
>NZ_JBEOTD010000063.1:0-26002 GCF_040426375.1 Streptomyces sp. NPDC096012 | reverse complement strand
ACAGGACTTCGGCACCAAGCTCTGACCGGCGCCGTCCCCGGCCGGCGGGGGGGCCGTCGTACGACGTGGCGGGTTACTCGGCCGACTCGGCCAGTACCGCCTCGGTGTCGAGGGTGACGCCGACCGCCTGGACCACGGACGCGATCTTGAACGCCTCCTGGATCACCTCGCGCTCGACGCCGGCCTTGCGCAGCACCTGCTCGTGCGAGTCCAGGCACATGCCGCAGCCGTTGATCGCGGAGACCGCGAACGACCACAGTTCGAAGTCGACCTTCTCCACACCCGGGTTGCCGATGACGTTCATCCGCAGGCCCGCGCGCAGGGTGCCGTACTCGTGGTCGGACAGCAGGTGGCGGGTGCGGTAGAAGACGTTGTTCATCGCCATCACCGCGGCGGCGGCCTTGGCGGCCGTGTACGCCTCCGGCGTCAGGTTCGCCTTCGCCTCCGGCTCCAGCTCACGCAGCACGATCGGGGAACGGGAGGCGATGGCGGTCGCCAGCACCGTGCCCCACAGCTGCTGGGCCGGAAGGTCCGAGTTGCCGATGACCGAGCCCAGGTTGAGCTTCAGGTCCTTGGCGTAGTCCGGGACACGGGACTTCAGGGAGTCGAGAGACATGGGTCACTCACCGGCCAGCAGCGCGACCGGGTCCAGGGTCTCGTCGCCCTTGCTCCAGTTGCACGGGCACAGCTCGTCGGTCTGCAGGGCGTCCAGGACCCGCAGGACCTCCTTGGGGTTACGGCCCACGGAACCGGCGGTGACCATGGTGAACTGGATCTCGCGGTTCGGGTCCACGATGAAGACCGCGCGCTGCGCGAAGCCGTCCTCGCCCTCGATGCCGAGGTCGCGCATGAGCTCGTGCTTGGAGTCCGCCAGCATCGGGAACGGCAGGTCGGTCAGGTCCGGGTGGTCCTTGCGCCAGGCGTGGTGCACGAACTCGGAGTCACCGGAGAAGCCGAGGATCTGGGCGTCGCGGTCGGCGAACTCGTCGTTCAGCTTCCCGAACGCGGCGATCTCGGTCGGGCACACGAACGTGAAGTCCTTGGGCCAGGCGAACACCACGAGCCACTTGCCCTCGTAGGACTTGTGGTGGATCTGCTCGAACTCCGAGCCCTTCTCCAGCGAGACGCAGGCGGTCAGTTCGAACTCGGGGAACTTGTCACCGACAGTGAGCACAAACTCTCCTTGCAGCGAGGAAACACCCCTCGTGAGGGTCTTTCCCATGGGTTGGACTTCACCGATGCTGGCACAGGGTGCATTGATTATGGAAATAGCTACACTCGGTCGTGTTGATCGGAGGTAGTTATCAGTGACCATCGGTAACGGCAAACGCCGGCAGCCCAGTCTCGCCCAGCTCCGGGCCTTCGCCGCCGTGGCCGAGCACCTGCACTTCCGGGACGCGGCCGCCGCCATCGGGATGAGCCAGCCCGCCCTGTCCGGCGCGGTCTCGGCGCTCGAGGAGACCCTCGGCGTGACCCTCGTCGAGCGTACGACCCGCAAGGTGCTGCTCTCGCCCGCGGGGGAGCGGCTGGCCGTGCGGGCCAGGGCGGTGCTGGACGCGGTCGGGGTACTGCTGGAGGAGGCCGAGGCGGTCCGGGCGCCGTTCACCGGGGCGCTGCGTCTCGGGGTGATCCCCACGGTCGCACCGTATCTGCTGCCCACCGTGCTGCGGCTGGTCCACGAGCGCTACCCGCACCTCGACCTCCAGGTGCACGAGGAGCAGACGGCCAACCTGATCGACGGCCTGAACTCCGGCCGGCTCGACCTGCTGTTGCTGGCCGTACCGGTCGGCGTGCCCGGCGTCGTCGAACTCCCCCTGTTCGACGAGGACTTCGTGCTCGTCACTCCGCTCGACCACTGGCTCGGCGGCCGGGAGGGGATCCCGCGCGAGGCGCTGAAGGAACTCAACCTGCTGCTCCTGGACGAGGGGCACTGCCTGCGCGACCAGGCCCTGGACATCTGCCGGGAGGCCGGCCGCGAGGACGCGCCGGTCACCACGACGGCCGCCGGACTGTCCACGCTGGTGCAGCTCGTCGCCGGCGGCCTCGGCTGCACCCTGCTCCCGCGCACCGCGCTCAAGCTGGAGACGACCCGCAGCAGCCAGCTGCTGACCGGCTACTTCGCCGAACCCGCCCCCACCCGCCGGGTCGCCCTGGCGATGCGGGCGGGTGCGGCCCGGGGCGCGGAGTACGAGGAACTGGCGGCCGCCCTGCGGGAGGCGCTGGGCGCGCTGCCGGTGCGGGTGCTGCACGCGGAGGCCTGAGGCCACAGGGCTGTGCCCGTCCTCGGGGAGGAGCCCGCGCGGAGGCCTGACGCCACAGGGCTGTGCCCCGTCCTCGGGAAGGAGCCCCCGCGGAGGCCGACACCACAGGGCTGCTCTCGGCCAGGAGCCCTCGCGCGGCGGGGGAGCTACTCGGTGCGCAGCCCGTCCGGACGCATCAGCCGCAGCAGCGGCGGCAGGCTGAGCAGGGTGACCGCGACGACCACCACCGCGCCGGCGCCGGTCATCGTCAGCACGCTCGGCCAGTCCACGCCCACCGTCGCGCCGACCATCTTGAGCAGCACCACGCCCAGCGTCAGTCCCACGGTCGAGGCGAGCAGCAGGCCCAGGGCGATCGGGATCGCCGTCTGCCACAGCACCGACAGGCTGAGCGTGCGCCGCCGGGTGCCGAAGGCGACCAGCGCCGACAGCAGCTTCCTGCGCTCGCGCAGCTGCTCCAGCTGGGAGACCAGGAGGCTCGCCCCGATCAGAGCCAGCACACAGATCGCGCCGACGAACATACCGGTGCGGATGGAGGTGAACTTCGCGGACTGCTCGGTAGACGCCCACACCATCGGGTCCGCCAGCGGGTCGATCCGCGCGGCCGTGTTGCGCACGTGCTCCTGCGCGTCGGGCACCGAGGAGTCGAGCGAGAGGTACACCGCCCCGCCCAGTGTCGCGGCCAGCCGGTCGGACGCGGCGGCCGGGGTCAGCAGCACGCCGCCCTGCTTCATCCCGGTCGGGCCGGTGATCGCCTGGACGTGCTTCAGACGGCTCGGCACGGTCCAGGTCACATCGGGTCCGTCGGCATGGTTACCGACGGCCTCGGCGTGCAGGGTGCGGCCCGGCCGGACGAGCTTGGCCACGTCCCCGTCGGAGTCGCCGCCCCGCGCCACGAAGACGTCGCCGTCGCGGCAGGAGGTCAGCCGGGCCACCTCGCGCAGGGAGGCGCAGTCGCCGACGGTCAGGCCCGCCGTGGTGGCAGGCGCGTGCTTCCAGTCCCGGTCACCCAGTTCGGTACTGCCGAGCGCGCTGGCCCTGCGCACCCCCTCGGTGGTGGCGAACTTCGCGGCGGCGGGCAGGAAGTCCACGCCTTGGGACAGGTTGACCTGCATCTGGGCCCGGGTCGTGTCCTGCCCGGTGCTCTTGGTGTAGTCGCCCTGGACGCCCGAGAACAGCATCTGGATCGCGATCGCCCCGGCCACCGCGACCGCGATGCCGTTCACCATGCGGGCCGCGGAACCGCTGCTCAGCTGGAGCCGCCGTACCGCGAGTTGCCAGGAGACCGAGCCCCGGCCGAGCCGGACCACGACCGCCTCCACGACCCACGGCAGCAGTGCGGTCACACCGACGAGCAGCAGCAGGACGCCGCCGATCACCAGGTACTCGTTGAAGCTGCCGTTGCTGCGGCCCTGGCCGATCATCGGGCTGAGCATGGCGAGGCCGGCCAGCGGCAGCAGCAGCCGCCACCACAGCCTGCGGCGCGCGGGCTTGGCCGTACGGACCACGCCCAGCGGCTCGATGACCACCCCGCGCAGCGCGAACAGCGTGACCAGCGCGGCCGCCGCCGGGACGGCGACCGCGACCAGGGCGGCGAGCGTCGGCGTCGGGTTGAGGTAGCTGGGGAACACGCTGATGTCCATGATCTCGACCGAGCCGGCGAGCTGGCGGCCGAGCAGGAAGAAGACGGTGCCGAAGACCAGTCCGACGAGCGATCCGGCGAGCGCCTCGCCGGCCGCGATCCGCCGGGTCATCCGGCTGTCGGAGCCCACCAGGCGCAGCGCGGCCAGCCTGCGGTCGCGTCGTTCGCCGCCGAACCGTACGGCCGTGGCGATGAACACGGCGACCGGCATCAGCAGCACCACGAACACGACCAGCACCAGCAGGATCAGGACCGGGTCCAGACGGCTGGCGGGCCGGTTCTGTGGCGGCCCGAACTCGTTGATGCGGGCCGTCCGCCAGCCGTCGATACGCGAGGCCAGGTTCTTCGCGCCGGCGTAGTAGGAGAGTTCACGCGAGCCGATGAGCCCGGGTTCCCCGATCGTGCCGGCGATCCGGTACGGCAGCCTCTCGCGCAGCAGCTTCCCCGCGTCGGAGTCGAGCAGTTCCTTCAGCGCGGGTGAGACGACCATGTCGCCGGGGGCCGGGTACGCCGACAGGCCCGGTGCGACCGGGGCCCGCGGCCCCTCGGGTTCCACCAGCCGGCCGCGGACGTCCTTGCCCCGGTACGTGGTGTCGGCGTCGGCGATCACCAGGGTGTCGGCGGCCTTCGGCCGTTTCGGACCGTAGGTGTAGTCGAGCCGTGCCTCGTCGCGGTCGTGCCGTACCGCCATGGCGCTCGGGATCGCGGTCGTCAGCAGCAGCAGCGCCACGCCGAGTCCGACACCGACGGCCGTCAGCAGCACCCGGATCCGGCCCTCGCGCCCGCCCGTGAAGGCGAACTTCATTCCCATGCCGAGGTCCCGACCCCATTGACGGGCGCTCATACGGCGCGCTCCATGTCCCGGGACCTGCCGTCGCGTACGACGATCTCCCGGTCGGAGTAGGCGGCCACCCGGGCCTCGTGGGTGACCAGCACGACGGCCGCGTTGGTGGAGCGCGCCGCGTCGGTCAGCAGCTCCATCACCCGTTCGCCGTTGAGGGAGTCGAGCGCGCCGGTCGGCTCGTCGGCGAAGACCACCCGGGGCTCGGTGACCAGCGCCCGCGCCACCGCGACCCGCTGCCCCTGGCCGCCGGAGACCTCGCCGGGCCGCTTGCCCCCGAGGTCGTCCACCTCCAGCCGCTCCATCCAGGCCAGCGCGGCCCGCTCGGCCTCCTTGCGGGGGCGGCCGTTCAGCCGGAGCGGCAGCGCCACGTTCTCCACGCAGGTCAGTTCCGGGACCAGTTGGCCGAACTGGAAGACGAAGCCGAACTCGCTGCGGCGCAGCGCGCTGCGCTCGGCGTCGCTCATGCCGGCCAGTTCCCGGCCGGCGTAGACGATGGAGCCGGAGTCGGGCGGCACGATGCCGGCGAGGCAGTGCAGCAGCGTCGACTTGCCGGAGCCGGAGGGGCCCATCACGGCGACGACCTCGCCCGGGTGGATGGAGAACTCGGCGCCGTCGAGCGCGACGGTCGGGCCGTAGGCCTTGCGCAGGTCCTGGGCGGTGAGCAGGGAGCCGGGGGGAGCAGTCACTTGGCCACCGCCTCACGGAGCTTGTCCAGACGCGCGGCGGTCAGTTCCAGCCAGCGCAGGTCCGCCTCCAGATGGAACAGGGCGTGGTCGCAGACCAGCTGGTCCGCCAGATCGCCCTTGCGCTTGCGGTCGGTCAGGATCCGCATGCTGCGCAGGTGTTCGGCGCGCTGGGTGTCGAGGATGTCGGCCGCGTTCCGTTCGGTGAGGAGCGCGAGGACGACCTTGGTGTAGAGGGTCGACTGGAGGTACTCCTCCGGCTTCTCCGGGGTGGCGAGCCAGTGTTCGACGTCGGTGACGCCGGCGTCGGTGATGGCGTACCGCTTGCGCTCGGGGCCGCCGCCGGCCTCGATGCCGTCGACTTCCACGAGGCCGTGCTTCAGCAGCCGCGACATCGTGGAGTAGACCTGGCCGTAGTGCAGCGGCCGGTCGTGACCGAACTTCTCGTCGAAGGCCCGCTTCAGGTCGTAGCCGTGGCGCGGACCGGACTCCAGGAGCCCCAGGAGGGTGTGACCGATGGACATGCGAGCACACTACACACGGTGTATACGCAACATGTATACACAGAGTGTGCAGATCATGGCCGGGGGTACGGCGGCGCAGGTGGGAGCCGATTGTCACGGTTCCGAAACAGGCGGCCGGCCTCGCCGGGGCAGCGGTCCGGTGTCCTTCGGCAGCCGCCCCGCCTCCGCCAGCGCCTTACGCAGCAGGAACTCGATCTGGGCGTTGGCGGAGCGCAGGTCGTCCCCGGCCCACCGGGCGAGCGCCTCGTACACCGACGGGTCGAGCCGCAGCAGCACCTGCTTGCGCTGCTGCGGCCGCCGCTTCGGGGTTTCCGAAGAGTCCGTCACTGGTAGAGCGTCCCGGTGTTGAGGACCGGCTGCGGGGCCCGGTCGCCGCACAGCACCACCATCAGGTTCGACACCATCGCCGCCTTGCGTTCCTCGTCCAGTTCCACGATGTCCTGCTCGGTGATCCTGGTGAGCGCCGCCTCGACCATCCCCACGGCGCCGTCGACGATCTGCCGCCGGGCCGCGACGACCGCGCCCGCCTGCTGCCGCTGCAGCATCGCCGAGGCGATCTCGGGGGCGTACGCGAGATGCGTGAAGCGTGACTCGATGACCCGCACCCCGGCCGCCTCCACCCGCGCCTGCAGTTCGACGGCGAGCTTCTCGGTGATCTCCTCGGCGTTGCCGCGCAGCGACAGCCCGTCCTCCTCGTGCGCGTCGTACGGGTACTCGATCGCGATGTGGCGCACCGCCGTCTCGGTCTGCGTCGCGACGAACTCGACGAAGTCGTCCACCTCGAAGGTGGCCTGGGCGGTGTCCTGGACCTTCCACACCACGACCGCGGCCAGTTCGATCGGGTTGCCGTAGGCGTCGTTGACCTTCAGTACGGCCGTCTCGTGGTTGCGCACCCGGGTGGAGACGCGGGTCCGCGAGGTGAAGGGGTTCACCCAGCGCAGCCCGTCCTGCCGGATGGTGCCCCGGTAGCGCCCGAAGAGCTGGACGACCCGCGCCTCGCCGGGCGCGACCGTGTTCAGGCCGCGCATCGCGATGACCGCGGCGAGGAAGACGAGGACACCGGCGACGGCGAATCCCGCCTTGGCGCCGGCGGCGGAGACCGCGGCGGCGCCGGCGAAGAGCGCGGCGGCGCCGCCGAGCCCGAGCAGCCCGAGCAGCAGGGCGAGCCCGCCGCCGATGCTGTGGGCCGTGAACTCGCGCACCCGCGGGGCGGGCATCTCGGGTACGTCGGCGGTGGCTGCCGGATCGGATGTGGACATGGGGACCCCCCGTTCTCAGGGCGCTCGAGGAGGAGCGCCTAGCTTGGTTCTAGCTAAGTGATAGCACATTATCGGGTAAGGCAACCTTCCGGCGCCATTACCCGTCGGTTCTTTCGGGGCGGGTGCTGATTGTCACGTCCGTAAAAGAGCGGATCGGACGCTCTTTGTCATATAGAGGGGTGTTAGCTTTCGGAGCTGACCCCGAGACGGAAGCGAGCGTAGGGACGCATGGGACGAGCGGAAGAGAGACGAGCGCGACAGCGCGGTGGCCACCGCGCGGCGCCCAAGCGCCGCCCCTCCGCACCCGAGACGGGTCCCGTGGGCACCAGGTCCGGGGGTACCGGTTCAGCGGCCGGCGGCAAGCCCGCCAAGAGCCTCATACGCAGGATGTTCACCTGGAAGAAGATCCTCGGAACGTTCTTCGGGATGTGCCTGCTGGTCATCGCGGCCTTCATCGGCCTGTACCTCTACGTGGACGTCCCCGAGGGCAACCCCGCCGCGCAGCAGCAGAGCAACGTCTACAAGTTCAGCGACGGAAAGATCCTGGCCCGCGACGGCAAGGTCAACCGCGAGATCGTCGACCTGTCCAAGGTGCCCCGCAAGGTCCAGCTGACCTTCGTCGCGGCGGAGAACAAGAGCTTCTACCACGACTCCGGCGTCGACTTCAAAGGCACGGCCCGCGGCATCCTCAACACCCTGGCGGGCAAGGGCAAGCAGGGTGGTTCGACGATCACCCAGCAGTACGTCAAGAACTTCTACCTCAACCAGGACCAGACGGTCTCGCGCAAGCTGAAGGAACTGGTCATCTCGTTGAAGGTGGACCGCGAGACGTCCAAGGACGACATCCTCGCCGGCTACATCAACACCAGCTACTACGGCCGCAACGCCTACGGCATCCAGGCCGCCGCCCAGGCCTACTACCACATCGACGCCAAGGACCTCAGTGTTCCACAGGGCGCCTACCTCGCCTCCCTGCTCCAGGCCCCCAGCCAGTACGACTGGACCGCGGCCACGGACACCGGCAAGCGACTCGTCAAGGCCCGCTGGAACTACGTCCTGGACAACATGGTCGAGGAGGGCTGGCTGCCCAAGACCGAGCGCGACGGCATGAAGTTCCCGGTCCCCAAGGAGCCCAAGGGCGCCCCTGGCCTCGACGGGCAGAAGGGCTACCTGGTCGAACTCGCCAACCAGCAGCTGGAGCGGCAGCTGATGACCCAGGACGGGCTGAGCCCGGGCCAGGCGGAGAACGCGGTCATGTACAAGGGCTGGACCATCACCCTCAACATCGACCGCGAGAAGCAGGCCGCCCTGGAGAAGGCCGTCAAGGCGGAGCTGACGAGCAGGCTCGACAGGAAGAAGCGCAAGGTCGACGCCGACGTCCAGGCCGGTGCCGTCTCCGTCGACCCGAAGACGGGCAAGATCGTCGCACTGTACGGCGGGCAGGACTACTACAAGCACTACTTCAGCAACGCCACCCGCACCGACTACCAGCCCGCCTCGACGTTCAAGCCGGTCATCCTCGCCGCCGCGCTGGAGGACGACGCCACCACGCAGGACGGCAAGCCGATCACCGCGGACACGGTCTACGACGGCACCAGCCGCCGGCAGGTCCTGGACCAAGGCGCCAAGGTCGGCTTCGCCCCGCCCAACGAGGACGACCACAACTACGGCAAGATCACCGTCCAGAACGCCATGAACGCCTCCGTCAACTCCGTCTTCGCGCAGATGGGCGTCGACGTCGGCATGGACAACGTCATGGGCACGGCGAAGAAGCTCGGCATGGACACCAAGGGCATGCAGGCCGTGCCCGCCCAGACGCTGGGCTCGATGGGCGCCAGCCCGCTGCAGATGGCCGGGATCTACGCCACCCTCGCCAACCACGGCGACAAGGTGACCCCGACCATCATCAAGTCCGCCGAGAAGACGGGCCGTTCGGTGCACATGCCGAACCCGGTCGGGGGCTCGGTGCTCAGCCGGACCGCCGCCGACTCGGTGACCTCCGTACTCACCGGCGTGGTCGACGACGGCACGGCCAAGACCTCGGTGGCCAGCAACCCGCTGCGCAACGGCCGCCAGGTGGCGGGCAAGACGGGCACCTCCGACTGCAACCGCTCGGCCTGGTTCAACGGTTACACGCCCGGCCTGGCCACCTCCGTCGGCCTGTTCGGCGAGGCGGCCGAGACGGGTGGCACGGGGTGCGACGGCCGGCCCGTCAAGAAGGGGGACCACGTCTCCCTGAAGGGCGCCATGGGCGGCGGCCGTGTGAACGGCGGCGGCCCGCCGGCGAGGATCTGGGCCGCGTACACCTTCGGGGTCACGGACAGGACGAGGTTCGACCTGAACACCACCCAGGGCGCGGCCATCGAGCCGACCCCGACCCTGTCCTGGAGCCAGAAGCCGTCCCAGACGCCGTCCCAGACGCCCTCGCAGACGCCGTCCCGGACGCCCTCGCAGACGCCGTCCCAGACCCCGTCGCAGACGCCGTCCCGGACGCCCTCGCAGACGCCGTCGCAGACTCCGAGCCAGACGCCGACCACCGGGCCACCGACGGCCCCCGGCACGCAGGACCCGCTCAACCCGAGCGACAACGTCGGCCTGCACTAGCCGCGCACGGCGAGGACGCCACGAGCAGCGCACGAGAAGGGGCGCCCGGACCACTCCGGGCGCCCCTTCTCGTGCGGTCGTCGCACCGGGCGGACTCAGCCCCGGTTCAGCTCGAACCAGACCACCTTGCCCGTGCTCAGCCGGGTCGCGCCCCACCGCCGGGCCAGCTTGTTGACCAGGTACAGGCCCCGCCCGCCCTCGTCCGTGGCCCGGGCCTGCCGCAGGCGCGGCAGCTGGGGCACGTCGTCGCCGACCTCGCAGCGCAGCACGTGCGTGCGCAGCAACCGCAGGGTGACCGGCCGGGACGCGTACCGCACGGCGTTCGTCACCACCTCGCTGACCAGCAGCTCCACCGAGTCCGTCAGCTCCTCCAGGTCCCAGCGGGCGAGCGCGCGCCGGGCCAGCCGGCGGGCCTGGCCGGGGGCCGCGTCCTCCGGCTCCAGCGTCCAGTACGCGACGTCGCTCGGCGCGATCCCGTCGAAGCGGGCCGCGAGCAGCGCGATGTCGTCGTCCCGGTCGCCCGGACCGAGCATGTCCAGCACCTCGTCGCAGAGCGCCTCCAGCGGCGGCGGATGGTCGGGGCCGGTCAACTGGGCGGTCGCGGCGAGCTTCTCCCGCAGCTGCTCTATGCCGGTCCACACGTCCCGCAGCCGGGACTCCACCAGCCCGTCGGTGTACAGCAGCAGCGTGGCCCCGGCGGGCGCGTCCAGCTCGACCGCCTCGAAGTCGACCCCGCCGACCCCGATCGGCGCGCCCGGCGGCACCCGCAGCACCTCCGCCCGGCCGCCCAGGTGCAGCAGCACGGGCGGCGGATGGCCGGCGTTGGCGATGGTGATGCGGTGCGTCACCGGGTCGTAGACGGCGTACAGGCAGGTCGCCATCCGGTCGGTGCCCAGACGCTGCGCCTGCTCGTCCAGGTGGTGCAGCACTTCCTGCGGCGGCAGGTCGAGGCCGGCCAGGGTCTGCGCGGTGGTGCGCAGCTGGCCCATGATCGCCGCCGAGGTCATGGAGTGGCCCATCACGTCGCCGACCACCAGCGCGACCCGGCTGCCGGGCAGCGGGATCGCGTCGTACCAGTCGCCGCCGACCCGCGCGGTCTCCGCCGCCGGCAGATACCGGGAGGCCAGCCGCACACCGGTCGGCCGGGGCAGGGTCTCGGGCAGCATGGTGCGCTGCAGCTCGTCGGCGATGTAGGCCTCCCGGCCGTACAGCACCGCCTTGTCGATGCCGAGCGCGCTGTGCGTGGCCAGCTGGGCGGCCACCAGCAGATCGTCGGCCTCGAACGCGAGCCGCTCCGGGCGGCGCAGGAAGAGGGCCGCGCCGATCACCCGGCGCCGGCCGCGCAGCGGCGCGAGGATCGCGTGCTGCCCGTCCGGTACGACCGCCTCGCCGCCCTCGCCGAGCAGTTCGGGCAACGCAGCCCGGGCTGCGGGCGCGTCGGCGAACACCGGCCGCACCCCGCGCAGCACCTCGTTCAGCGCGCCACCCGGCCGCACCTCGCACAGCTCGGTGGTGAGCGACGCCAGGTCGGCCAGCGCGGACGGGTCCGGATCCGGCTCGAAGGCCGGCGGCAGCAGCACTCCCTCGGTGTCCCGCTCCTCCGGAATGCGGTCGGTACGGCGCAGCCGCAGCACGACCGGCCCGGTGGGCCGCTCGTCGCCGACCGGCAGCGGGTCGCGCAGATAGACCAGGATCGCGTCCGAGAAGGTCGGCACGGTGGCCCGGCACAGCCCCATCACGATCTCGTCGAGGTCGAGCCCGCGGGCGATCCGCCGGGTGGCCGCGCCCACGAAGCGCAGGCGGTCCCCGTCGCGCCGCATCGGCATGGGCCGGCCCGGCGGCAGATTCCCTCCGGTACGGCGTTCCTGGCCGCCCGGCGTCCGCTCCTGCTGGGCGCCGGGCTGCGGCGGAATGCCGTCGGGCGCCGGACGCGGGCGATGTGCGCCGGGGTCGGCGGCGGCGGGCTGGGAGTGCTCGGGGCCGTTGACTGGGGGCTCCTTCCCCTTGCCGTCCTTTCCCTTGCCGCGGGGCGCTGCCGTCCCGGCACCGGAGGACGGTGTCCCGTCGGTCCGGGCCTGCACCGGTAAGCCCGGGCTGCCGGGCGGCTTCGGGGTACGCAGGAGCGCCCCGCGGGCCTCCGCGGGGTCGACGCCCGGTTGGGGGCGTTCGAAGGAGGTGGGCTGCTCCGTCACGCGTGTCGCATCCATCCGTCCGGGGCTGCGCGCCGGGCGCGCAGTTGGTCCCGCAGAAATTCCGATACCCGCAATACGTGCCCCGGGAACGGGATTCCCGCGTGCTCAGAGGTTGTCGCCGTGCCACCGGCGCGGCCGGCGGTGGTGTTGCCCTGGTACCCCTCGCTCACGTCCTGCCGCCCCTCAACGACGTTCGGTCAAGCCCGGTCCATGCGCCGGGAGTTGCTTTTGTGCGCCCTTGCGGAGGACGATCCTACGTTTATTGCCGGGGGGCGCATCAAGGGTCTCATGAGGACACGTGCGCGGGCGTACGGTCCCAGTCATCGGGAAGTGACGGTACCGCCCAGCCCGGGTCCGGGCGCCACCGCGGCCAGCCGTCCGAGAACGGCGCCCCCCACGCCTCGATCGCCGCCACCGCGTCCCGGCCGGCCTGCCGCACCCGCTCGGCGGTCCCGTCGTCCATCAGCCCGTCCCGCCGGGCCTGCGCGAACTCGTCCTCGTCCCGCCATCGCCAGGTGCGGTCCGGCTGCACGGTGATGTCCAGAAAGTAGTCCTCGGAGTCCACCCCGCCCGACCAACGGGTCAGCGGACGCTCGAGGTTGACGTACCAGTTCTTGAACCGCCAGCCCGGCTCCCAGAACAGCCACACCGACCAGGGCAGGCCGGGCTGGGCGAGCTTGAGGACACCCGTGCCGAACCAGCGGTCCCGCTGGACCGTGCGCGGCTTGGTGTAGCGGGACTCCAGCGGCTCCAGGTGCACGGGCGTGCCGTCGGCCAGGACCGGCCGCACGCACTCGGTGCCGGGCGCCAGCCACACCGCGAGCAGGTCCGCGTCGTCGCGTACGACCGTGACGGGCCGGGCGATGTGGAAGTGCTCACCGGCGTTCTCCCGGTAGCGCCACAGGACCGGCGTGCCGGGCGGCCAGTACGTCGCAGGTCCCGCTTCCACTCGTGTCACCGCTCCGTCGTCCGTCATGCACAGATATTAGGTGCCGTAGGCATACGACGCTGCGGTGCGTGTCACGGTTGTACCGCTGTGGCCGGAAAAAGGTTCGCCCGGCCTCACGGGTGTGTCATCCCCAGGACGTCCAGGGCCTCGTCGAGCTGCTCCCGCGTCAGGTCGCCGCGCTCGACGTACCCGCTGTCCAGGACGACCTGACGGATCGTCCTGCGCTCCGCGAGGGCCTTCTTGGCGACCTTCGCGGCCTCCTCGTAGCCGATGTACTTGTTGAGCGGGGTGACCACCGAGGGGGAGGACTCGGCGTACTCGCGGGCGCGTTCGCGGTCGGCGGTGATGCCGTCGACGGTCCGGTCGGCCAGCAGCCGCGTGACGTTGGCCAGCAGCCGGACGGATTCGAGCACGTTCTTGGCGATGACCGGGAGCATCACGTTCAGCTCGAAGTTCCCCGCGGCACCGGCGGTGGCGATGGTGGCGTCGTTGCCGACGACCTGGGCCGCGACCATCAGGACGGCCTCGGGGACGACCGGGTTGACCTTCCCCGGCATGATCGAGGAGCCGGGCTGGAGATCGGGCAGCCGGATCTCGGCGAGGCCCGTGCGCGGCCCGGAGGCCATCCAGCGCAGATCGTTCGCGATCTTCGTCAGGCCGACCGCGATGGTCCGCAACTGCCCGCTGGTCTCCACGACCGCGTCCCGGGCGCCCTGCGCCTCGAAGTGGTCGCGGGCCTCGGTGAGCGGCAGCCCGGTCACCCGGGCGACCTCCTCGATGACGGCGGCGGCGAACCCGGGCGGGGTGTTGATGCCGGTGCCGACCGCCGTGCCGCCGAGGGGCAGTTCCGCCAGCCGGGGCAGCGAGGCGCGCAGCCGCTCGACGCCGTAGCGCACCTGGGCCGCGTATCCGCCGAACTCCTGGCCCAGCGTCACCGGCGTCGCGTCCATCAGGTGCGTCCGCCCCGCCTTCACCACGTCCGCGAACTCCTCCGACTTGCGCGCCAGGGAGGCGGCGAGGTGCTCGAGGGCCGGGATCAGGTCATGGGTGACGGCGGCGGTGGCCGCGATGTGGAGGGAGGACGGGAAGACGTCGTTGGACGACTGCGAGGCGTTGACGTGGTCGTTGGGGTGCACGTCCCGGCCCAGCCGTTCGGTGGCGAGGGTCGCGATGACCTCGTTGGTGTTCATGTTGGACGAGGTCCCCGAGCCCGTCTGGAACACGTCCACCGGGAAGTGCTCGTCCCACGTGCCCGCGGCGACCTCGCCGGCCGCCTCCTGGATCGCCTGCGCGACCTCGGGGTCCAGCACGCCCAGTTGGGCGTTCACCTTCGCCGCGGCCGCCTTGATCCGCGCCAGCGCCTCGATGTGGGCTCGCTCGATCCGCTGCCCGGAGACGGGGAAGTTCTCCACGGCCCGCTGGGTCTGCGCCCGCCACTTGGCGTGGGCCGGGACCCGGACCTCACCCATGGAGTCGTGCTCGATCCGGTACTGCGGCTCTTCGGTCGTCATCGTGGTACCTCCGAAAACGTGAGCACTGGTCACGGCACGCGTATTCCCCGCCTGACTACCCGCCAGTACACACCCGGGTGGCACCCGCTTCGGGGAGGCATCGCGAAACGCGTCGGATCCCGGACCGGACGGACGGCCGTCGTTGACCGCGTCGGATCCCGGACCGGACGGACGGCCGTCGCTGCCGGGGACGGGGCCGGCCGGTCGTCAGGCACTCGGGGCGCCGCCTCGTCCACCGTCCCACACGAATCTCCTGCCTCCCCTGGTCGGCCCGGACCGCGGGGCAGTCCGCCCTGTCCGTGTTCGGGTCCCTGGCGATCAGCCGCGGCGACACAGCGGCCTCCCCCGGCGTCCGGGGTGCGCTTCGAGCCACGGGAGCGGGGGCTCCGCCACCCGCGGGACGGCAACGGACCCCCCGGCGGCGCCGAGGGGTCCGTGAGGCTCTTCGTGCGGCTCAGGACAGGCCGGGACCCCGTACCGGGATGCTGGTGAACGTCGGCTGCTCCGGTTCCGGCGAAGTGAAGAAGTCGTTGCCCTTGTCGTCCACCACGACGAACGCCGGGAAGTCCTCGACCTCGATCTTCCAGACCGCCTCCATGCCCAGCTCCTCGTACTCCAGGACCTCGACCTTCTTGATGCAGTCCTGGGCGAGACGCGCGGCGGGGCCGCCGATGGAGCCGAGGTAGAAGCCGCCGTGGGCCTCGCACGCGTCGGTGACCTGCTTGCTGCGGTTGCCCTTGGCGAGCATCACCTTCGAGCCGCCCGCGGCCTGGAACTGCTCCACGTAGGAGTCCATGCGGCCGGCCGTCGTCGGCCCGAAGGACCCGGACGCGTAGCCCTCGGGCGTCTTCGCCGGGCCCGCGTAGTAGACCGGGTGGTCCTTCAGGTACTGCGGCATCTCCTCGCCCGCGTCCAGCCGCTCCTTGATCTTGGCGTGCGCGATGTCACGGGCCACCACCAGCGGACCGGTCAGGGACAGCCGGGACTTGACCGGGTACTTCGTCAGCTCGGCGAGGATCGCGTCCATCGGCTGGTTCAGGTCGATCCGCACGACGTCGCCGGCCTCGTCGAGGTGCTCGTCCGTGGTGTCGGGCAGGAAGCGCGCCGGGTCGGTCTCCAGCTGCTCCAGGAAGACGCCCTCGGCGGTGATCTTCGCGACGGCCTGGCGGTCGGCCGAGCAGGACACGGCGATGGCGACCGGGCAGGAGGCGCCGTGCCGCGGGAGGCGGATCACGCGGACGTCGTGGCAGAAGTACTTGCCGCCGAACTGCGCTCCGATACCGATCTTCTGCGTCAGCTCGAAGACCTTCTCCTCCAGCTCCTTGTCCCGGAAGCCGTGGCCGAGCGGCGAGCCCTCGGCGGGCGCGTTGTCCAGGTAGTGCGCGGAGGCGTACTTCGCGGTCTTCAGCGCGTACTCGGCCGACGTGCCGCCGACCACGATCGCCAGGTGGTACGGCGGGCAGGCGGCCGTACCGAGCGAACGGATCTTCTGCTCCAGGAACTTCATCATGGAGGCCTCGTTCAGGACGGCCTTCGTCTCCTGGTACAGGAACGACTTGTTGGCCGAGCCGCCGCCCTTGGCCATGAAGAGGAACTTGTAGGCGCCGCCGTCGGTCGCGTACAGCTCGATCTGCGCCGGCAGGTTGGAGCCGGTGTTCTTCTCCTCCCACATGGTGAGCGGAGCCATCTGCGAGTAGCGCAGGTTCAGCTTGGTGTAGGCGTCGTAGATGCCGTGCGAGAGGTGCTTCTCGTCCGCACCCTCGGTCAGCACGTTCTGTCCGCGCTTGCCCATCACGATCGCCGTGCCGGTGTCCTGGCACATCGGCAGCACGCCGGCCGCCGCGATGTTCGCGTTCTTCAGCAGGTCGAGCGCGACGAACTTGTCGTTGCCCGACGCCTCGGGGTCGTCGATGATGCGGCGCAGCTGGGCGAGGTGGGCCGGGCGCAGGTAGTGCTGGATGTCGTGGACGGCCTCCGCGGCCAGCTTGCGCAGCGCCTCCGGCTCCACCTTGAGGAACGTCCGCCCGTCCGGTCCCTCGACGGTGGAGACGCCCTCGGACGTCACCAGCCGGTAGGGGGTGGTGTCCTCTCCCTGGGGGAGCAGATCGGTGTACGCGAACTCAGGCATCGCAGCCCATTCCTCACTCTACGGACGGCTGCCCGCCGACGCTGGCGGGCCCGTCCAGCGTAGAACCTGCCGTCGGCGCGGATCCTGTGAGGTAGGGCTCAGTCCGACACGCCCGGGGTTTTCCACACCCCTGGTCGCGATCTATCGCGTTTCGGTACGCTGCTGCCGTGGACCTTCAGAAGCCCGCCCCGACCCAGGACGCCGGACCGCGCGTCTCCGAACTGCGCGCCTCGGACGCCGACCGCGACCGCATCGCCGACCTCCTCCGTGAGGCCCTCGCCGAGGGCCGGCTGACCGCCGACGAGCACGCCGAGCGCGTCGACGGGGTGCTCCGGGCCAAGACGGTGGGCGAGCTGGAGGTCTTCATCCGGGACCTGCCCGCCGCCCACCGGCGCGCGGCCGGACCGGCCGGTGCGCCCGCCCCGCTCCACCCCTCGCCCGGCGCGATCCCGGCCGAGGCCGACGCCAGCGTGGTGGCCGTGTTCAGCAGCGCCGTGCGCCGGGGCCGCTGGCGCGCCGGGCGCCGGCTGCACGCGTACGCGGTCTTCGGCTCGGTCGAGATCGACCTGAGCGAGGCGATCTTCGAGTACCAGCAGGTCGTGATCAAGGCCGTCTCGGTGTTCGGCGACGTCCAGATCCGCGTCCCGGAGAACGTCTCGCTGCGCGGCACCGGCGGCGGAGTACTGGGCAACTTCGAGGTGAGCCCGCTGGACTCGGCCGCGCCGGACGCCCCCGTCGTCTACGTCGACGGATGGGCCGTCCTCGGCAACGTGGAGGCGCGCCCCAGACGCGGCAAGCTCGTGGCGGACATCCTGGAGCGCGTCCAGGACAAGGTGGACCGGAAGCTGCGCAGACACCTGGACCGTTGACGGCCGCGAAGCCGGCGGCCGCGGAGGGTCCCGGTCCGCCCGTGGTGCCGGCGGCCACCGGAGGGTCCCGGTCCGCCCGTGGTGCCGGCGCGGGGGCGCGAACGGGCCGCCGCGCACCCGCCCCCGGAAACGCAGTGCATAGGCGCGCGCACAGCGGGTAGGCCTTGCTGCATCGTCTCTCGCTCGCGAAGCCGTCGTCAGGAGTAGACCGTGCTGCAACCGCCGCATTCGTCCCTGCAGGTCGCTGCCGTTCCGGCCCAGCGGGTGCCAGCGCGGGACAGGGACCAAGACGCTCCCTGGCACACCGAGGCGGTGTGCCGGCGCGACGAGGCGGGCCTGTTCTTCGCACCCTCGAAGGAACCGACCGCCGCGCGGCTGTCTCGGGAGGAGGCGGCCAAGCGCGTCTGCGCCCGCTGCCCGGTCATGGTCGAGTGCCGTGAACACGCCCTCCTCCAGCCCGAGCCCTACGGGGTCTGGGGCGGCCTCACGGCGGCGGAGCGCCGCGTGGTCCTGGCGAGGCGCCGCCGCCGGGAGATGGAGCTGAAGAAGGCGGCGAGGGTGACGGCCGCCAACCGCATAGCCGGCTGAGCGCGCAGGGGGCGCCCTCTCCGCACCGAGGGCGCATCCCCTGCCGCGAGGGTGGCGCGGGCCGCACTCGCACGAGTGCCCGTGCCGTACTGGCGTGAGGGCGCGGGCCGCACCGACCCGAGGGCACGCGGACGCGCCCCAGGCCACCGCAGGCCCGCAGGCGCCGACGCCTCACGGGCCGGCGCCCCCCGCGCCGGTGAGGCGTTACTTGGCCCGGTCGAAGTCGACCGCGCTGTAGGCCCGCAGCTTGCGCAGCCGGTGCTCGGAGTCGATCCGGCGTACCGTCCCCGACTTCGACCGCATCACGATCGACTCGGTCAGCGCGGTGTCCGAGCGGTACCGCACACCGCGCAGCAGCTCGCCGTCGGTGATGCCGGTCGCCACGAAGAAGACGTTCTCGCCGGACACCAGGTCGTCCGTCATCAGGACACGGTCCAGGTCGTGCCCGGCGTCGATCGCCCGCTGGCGTTCCTCGTCGTCCTTGGGCCACAACTTGCCCTGGATCGTGCCGCCGAGGCACTTCACGGCGCAGGCCGAGATGATGCCCTCGGGGGTGCCGCCGACACCGAGCAGCAGGTCGACGCCGGTGCCCTCGCGCAGCGCGTACACCGAGCCGGCGACGTCGCCGTCGGAGATCAGCTTGATGCGGGCGCCGGCCTCCCGGACCTGACGGATCAGGTTCTCGTGCCGCGGGCGGTCCAGGATGACGACGGTGACGTCCTCCGGAGTGGCCCGCTTGGCCTTGGCGATCCGGCGGATGTTCACCTCCACCGGGGCGTTGATGTCGACGAAGTCCGCCGCCTCGGGGCCGGTGACCAGCTTGTCCATGTAGAACACGGCCGACGGGTCGAACATGCCGCCGCGCTCGGCGGCGGCGAGGACGGCGATCGCGTTCGGCATGCCCTTGGCCGTCAGCGTGGTGCCGTCGATCGGGTCGACGGCGATGTCGACCTCGGGGCCGGTGCCGTCACCCACGTGCTCTCCGTTGTAGAGCATCGGGGCCTCGTCCTTCTCGCCCTCTCCGATGACGACGACGCCGTTCATCGAAACGGTGGAGACGAGGGTCCGCATCGCGCGCACCGCGGCGCCGTCGGCGCCGTTCTTGTCGCCGCGCCCCACCCAGCGGCCCGCGGCCATCGCGGCGGCTTCGGTCACCCGGACGAGTTCCAGGGCGAGGTTGCGGTCGGGAGCCTCGGAGGGAACATCGAGCTCGGACGGCAGGTGATGATTTTCGGTCATCGGAGCGCACCTTTCTGATACGACGACGGCCGGATGAGGGTCTCAACCTCCGACTCTATCCTTAGGCAGACAAAATGAGCAGGGGACCCCACGGATGAGCGCCCGGGGTACCTGCGACGATAGGGGCGTGGCAGCTTCGAACGGCAAGCAGAAGACGGCCAGGGACATGGTCCTGTCCCTGGCCCTCATCGGGATCGCGGCATTGGTCGTCTACTTCCTCGCCATCCCGCACGACGGCGGCGCTCCCGACCTCAAGCGGGTCGACTACCGCGTCGAGCTGCTGACGGCCCGGCGCGCGGTGAGCTACCCGGTGGCCGCCCCCGAAGGACTGCCGAGCACCTGGAAGGCGACGTCCGTCCGCTTCCAGGGCCAGAACTCCGACCGCTGGCACCTGGGCTTCCAGACCCCGGACGGCCAGTACGTGCAGATCGAGCAGTCCACGCAGAAGCCCGCCGACTTCATCGACGAGGCCGGCCAGGGCGCGTCGGCGACGAAGCACACCGACCGCATCGGCGACCGCACCTGGACCCGCTACACCGGCGGCCGCTACGACGCCCTCGTCCTGCAGGGCACACCCGGCTCCACGACGGTGGTGGCCGGCACGGCGTCCTTCAGCGAGCTGAAGACGATGGCGGCGGCGCTGAAGATGGAGTGAGGACCGCGGCCCGCGCGAGGCGCGGCGGGGCGCACCGCGTACGAGGAAGGCCCCCGGCACTGCCGGGGGCCTTCCTCGTACGCGGTGCGGGGGCTCAGACGGTGGTGACGACGTCCTCGAACGCCAGCCGCGGCGAGCGCGGGTACCAGGCGTCCGGACCCGGCCTGCCGATGTTGACGATCATCAGCGGGGTGTGGTCGTCGTCCAGGAACTCCTTGCGGACACCCTCGAAGTCGAAGCCGGTCATCGGGCCGGCGGCCAGGCCCGCGGCGCGGACGCCGATGATGAAGTACGCGGCCTGGAGGGCGGCGTTCAGCGCGGCGGCGTTCTCGCGGACCGGGCGCTCACCGAAGAAGACGTCCTTGGCCTGCGGGAAGTGCGGGAACAGGGCCGGCAGCTCCTCGTGGAACTCGTTGTCCGCGGAGAGGATCGCGACCAGCGGCGCGGTGGCGGTCTTGGCCTGGTTGCCCTCGGCCAGGTGCTGCACCAGGCGCTCGCGGGCCTCGGCCGAGCGGACCAGGGTGATGCGCAGCGGCGACTGGTTGAAGGCGGTCGGGCCGTACTTGACCAGGTCGTAGATCGCCTGGACCTGCTCGTCGGTCACCGGCTCGTCGGTGAAGGTGTTCGCGGTGCGGGCCTCGCGGAACAGCAGGTCCTGGGCGGCGGGGTCAAGAACGAGAGACATCGTGACTTCCTAGCGGTGCGCGTCCGGTCCGGGAGTGCGGGACCGGCTGACGCCTGCGACCCTACGCGAATGGAAGTTCAATGTTCAATTAAAAGCGGGGGCTGGTGATCCGCTTCACAGCCCCGGCCCGGCGCTGCCTACTCGGCGTCCTCTTCCGCGGTCTCCTCGGCCAGCGCCGCGTCCAGCCGGGCCCGCGCCCCCTCCAGCCAGCGCCGGCACACCTTGGCCAGCTCCTCGCCGCGCTCCCACAGGGCCAGGGACTCCTCCAGCGTCGTACCGCCCGCCTCCAGGCGCCGTACGACGTCGATCAACTCGTCCCGCGCCTGCTCGTACGAGAGCGCCTCGTCCACCTTGCCGGTCATTCGCCCACCTTGATCATTTCGCCCACCTTGGTCATACGCTCGCTCTGCCCGTGCGCCCGCTCCGGTCATGCGCCCGCCCGGCACGTTCGCCCGACGCCGTCACTCGCCCGGCGTCGTCATTCGTCCACCTTCACCGAGAACTCGCCCTCGGCCACCCGGGCCCGCAGCGTCTCACCCGGCGCGACCTCGTCCGGGGCGCGCACCACGTGGCCGTCGCCGCGCTGCAGCACCGCGTAGCCACGCCTGAGGGTGGCCGCGGGGGAGAGGGCCACCACGCGCGCGTGGGTGTGCGTCAGCTCCGAGTCGGCACGGTCCAGCAGGTGCCCGAGAGTCCGCCGGCTCCGCTCGACCAGGGACGCCGTGTGATCGGCCCGCTCGTCGAGCATCCGGTGCGGGTCCTCCATCGAGGGCCGGGCCAGCGCGTGCGCGAGGCCGCGCTCCTCGCGCTCCAGGGACGCGTTCACACAGCGCCGGGCGCGGTCCCGCAGCATCCGCACCCGCTCGAACTCCTCGCCCACGTCCGGTACGACCTTCTTCGCCGCGTCGGTCGGGGTGGAGGCACGGAGGTCGGCGACAAGGTCCAGGAGCGGGTTGTCCGGCTCGTGCCCGATAGCGGACACGACCGGCGTACGGCACCGGGCCACCGCCCGCACGAGCTGCTCGTCGGAGAAGGGCAGCAGGTCCTCCACGCTGCCGCCGCCGCGGGCGACGACGATGACGTCCACCTCGTCGATCTCGTCCAGCTCCTTCACCGCCTGCACGACCTGCGGGACGGCGTGCACGCCCTGTACGGGGACGTTGCGCACCTCGAAGCGGACGGCGGGCCAGCGGTGCCGGGCGTTCTCCAGCACGTCCCGCTCCGCGGCGGAGGCCCGCCCGCACACCAGGCCGATCAGCTGCGGCAGGAACGGCAGCGGCCGCTTCCGCTCCGGCGCGAACAACCCCTCGGCCGCCAGCGCCTTCTTCAGCCGCTCCAGCCGGGCCAGCAGCTCGCCGACGCCGACGGGCTTGATCTCGGCCGCTCTGAGCGACAGCTGGCCACGCGGGGCGTACCACTCCGGCTTCGCCAGCACGACCACGCGAGCACCCTCGCCGACGACGTCCGCGACGGCGTCGAAGACCTGGCGGTAGCAGGTCACGCCGACGGAGATGTCGTGCGACGGGTCACGCAGCGTCAGGAACACGACGCCCGCGCCGGGGCGCCGCGACAACTGCGTGATCTGTCCCTCGACCCACACCGTCCCGAGCCGGTCGATCCAGCCTCCGATCAGCCGGGACACCTCGCCGACGGGGAGCGGTGATTCCGGGGACGTGTTCGCAGCCATGCGCCCGAGCGTAACGGGCGGTACCGACAGTGACCGCGCGCTCGGGTGCGGGCCGTCTCTCGGCTGCGGGTCCGTTGTGGCCGGCCGCGCGGTTCCCCAGCCCCTGGGGGCTTGGCCCTGCCCTCCAAAGGGGCTTCGCCGTGGGGTTGCGGGCCGTCCGCCGGCTGCGGGTCCGTTGTGGCCGGCCGTGCGGTTCCCGCGCCCCTGGGGGCGGGGCCGTCGGACGTCGAGGCGCCGGAGACGAGGGCACGCGCGCGGCCGTCGAGGCGTCGGCCACGCGCGGAAGCGCGTGTCGGCCTGTCCGCCGCCTGCTTACTCGAGGGCCTCGGGGGTCTCCCGGCGGCCCCGTTGTGCCAGGAGGATCAGCAGGCCGACGCCCAGCCATACCGCTCCCACCGCCTGTGCCACCCCGGACGCCTCCACGATCACGGCGACCATGATCGCCGCGCCCGCCACCGGCACCAGCAGATGCCGCCACCAGCTCACCGGCCCCCCGGCGCGGCGCACCGTGAAATAGCCCACCACGCTCGCGTGCAGCAGCGTGAACGCCGTCAGTGCGCCGATGTCGACCACGGAGACGAGCTTGTCGAGGCCGTCGTCGCGCCGCGCCGCCCAGCCCGCCGCGAGCAGGGTGATCACCGCCGCGCACAGCAGGGCGACCCGCGGCACCCCGGCGTCCGTCCGGGACAGGGCACGGGGCAGCCGTCGGTCCCGGCCCATCGCGAACAGCAGCCGCCCGGCCGCCGCCTGTCCCGCCAGCGCCGCGAACGCCGCCCCGATCGCCTTGCTCGCGGCCACCAGATCGTGCAGCCAGGTGCCGACGGACACGTCCACGGCGTCGTAGAAGGCCGACCCCTGCCTGCCGGGATCACGGGCCAGCAGCGCGGACGACGTCGGCTCCAGCAGCGCCACCAGATACGTCTGCGCCACGAACAGCACCCCGGCCAGCGCCAGGCAGAACAGCAGCGCCCGGGCCACCTTCGCCGAGCCCCCGGTGACCTCCTCGGCGAACGTCGCGATCGCGTCGAAGCCCAGGTACGACAGCACGGCCACCGACACCGCGCCGATCACCGCGGACAGCGCGAAGGCGCCCTGGGTGCCGTCGCCCGACAGCGGCGACAGCCACCCCCGGGCCGCCCCGTCCCGCGCCAGCACCACGACCGCCGACACCAGGAACACCAGCAGGACGACGATCTCCAGCGCCAGCACCAGGAAACCCACGCGCGCGGCGGCCCGTACGCCCCACAGGTTCAGCAGGGTCGTCACGACGACGGCCAGGGCCGTCCACACCCAGCGGGACACCTCCGGGACCAGCGCGTTCATCGCGATCCCGGAGAAGAGGTACGCCACCGCCGGGATCAGCACGTAGTCGAGCATCGCCATCCAGCCCGCGACGAACCCGGCCCCCGGACCGAGCCCCGCGCGCGCGTAGGCGAACACCGAGCCCGCGCGCGGTACGACCCGCACCATCTGCGCGTAGCTGAACGCGGTGAACGCCATCGCGACCGTCGCCACCAGGTACACGAGCGCCACCGCACCGTGCGACTTCGCGTCCAGCGTGCCGTAGACCCCGACCGGAGCCATCGGGGCGATGAACAGCAGCCCGTAGACCACGAGGTCCCGGAAGCCGAGGCTGCGCCTCAGCCGGTGCGGCGCGTCGACCGCGGAGGTGCTGGTTCCGGTGTCGGACATGGGAACCAGTCTTCCCCGGGGGGCAGCGGGCACGCGATCTCTGCGCGGCCGAACGCGGCCTTACGATGGGACGCATGACCGCTTCGCCTGGCCGCCGTGTCCTGCTCGCCGCACCCCGAGGCTACTGCGCGGGTGTGGACCGCGCCGTGATCGCCGTCGAGAAGGCCCTCGAACAGTACGGGGCGCCGATCTACGTCCGCCACGAGATCGTCCACAACAAGTACGTCGTGCAGACCCTGGAGAAGAAGGGCGCCGTCTTCGTCGAGCGGACGGAGGAGGTGCCGCCCGGCAACATCGTCATGTTCTCGGCCCACGGCGTGGCCCCCGTGGTGCACGAGGAGGCCGAGCGGGGCCGGCTCGCCACCATCGACGCCACCTGCCCGCTGGTCACCAAGGTCCACAAGGAAGCCGTCCGCTACGCCAAGGACGACTACGACATCCTCCTGATCGGTCACGAGGGCCACGAGGAGGTCATCGGCACCTCCGGCGAGGCCCCCGAGCACATCCAGCTCGTGGACGGCCCCGAGGACGTCGCCAAGGTCGAGGTCCGCGACCCGTCGAAGGTCGTGTGGCTGTCCCAGACCACCCTCTCCGTCGACGAGACGATGGAGACCGTCGACGCCCTGAAGACGAAGTTCCCGGGACTCGTCTCCCCGCCCAGCGACGACATCTGCTACGCCACGCAGAACCGCCAGCTGGCCGTGAAGCAGATGGGCGCCGAGGCCGAGCTGGTCATCGTGGTCGGCTCGCGCAACTCCTCCAACTCCAAGCGGCTGGTCGAGGTCGCCAAGCTCGCCGGTTCCCGCGAGGCGTACCTGGTGGACTTCGCCGACGAGATCGACGAGGCCTGGCTGGAGGGCGTCACCACGGTCGGCGTCACCTCGGGGGCCTCGGTGCCCGAGGTGCTGGTCGAGCAGGTCCTGGAGTGGCTCGCCGAGCGCGGCTACGGGGACGTGGAGCTGGTCAGGGCGGCCGAGGAGTCCATCACCTTCTCGTTGCCCAAGGAACTCCGCCGCGACCTGCGGGAAGAGGCGGCCACCCTGGTCGCCGAGCGCGGTGGTTCGGGCGCCCCGGACACGGCGGCCGGCTGACGGCGGGCCACCGGGAGGGCCACTCGCCGTAGTGACTGTCAGTGGGCCGTCGTAACGTGGTGGCATGCAGATCTTCGGCGTGGACATCGGCGGATCCGGGATCAAGGGCGCCCCTGTGGACCTGGACAGAGGCGCCCTGGCCCAGGAGCGCTACAAGGTGCTCACCCCGCATCCGGCCACGCCAGACGGCGTGGCCGCCGGGGTCAAGCAGGTGATCGACCACTTCGGCTGGACCGGCCCGGTCGGGCTGACCTTCCCCGGAGTCGTCACCGACGGCGCCTTCGTCCGTACGGCGGCCAACGTCGACAAGAGCTGGATCGACACGGACGCCCGCGCGCTGTTCCGCGACGTGCTCGGCGGGCTGCCGGTGACCGTGGTCAACGACGCGGACGCGGCGGGCATCGCCGAGATGCAGTTCGGCGCCGGACGCGGCCGGCGGGGCACGGTCATCCTGCTCACCTTCGGCACTGGCATCGGCAGCGCCGTCTTCGTGGACGGCGTCCTCGTGCCGAACACGGAGCTGGGCCACCTGGAGCTGCACGGCCACGAGGCGGAGAAGCAGGCCTCCAGCAAGGCCAAGGACGACCACGGGCTGACCTGGGAGCAGTGGGCGCACCGGGTCCAGAAGTACCTGGCGCATGTGGAGATGCTCTTCTCGCCCGAGCTGTTCGTCATCGGTGGCGGGGTCAGCCGCAAGTCCGAGAAGTTCCTGCCCCACATCGACGGCCTCAGGGCCGAAGTCGTACCCGCCCAGCTGCAGAACAACGCGGGGATCGTGGGAGCGGCGATGAGAGCGGCGCAACAGGACTAGTGATCTGGTCTTGAGTTCACGTCTCGCCACGTGAGTCGCGGTTCGTTTCAGATTGCGGTCTGGGCGGTGACAGCGGCTGGCGGCTGCGGTC
>NZ_JBEOTD010000062.1:0-29288 GCF_040426375.1 Streptomyces sp. NPDC096012 | reverse complement strand
TTCGCGCCGAGGCCTATGTGCCGCGCGGTCTCGACGGCGCCGGCCCTGGCCTGCTGGATCAGGGTGGTACGGGCAGCGGCGGACAGCGACGCCGGCGCGGCCGCGAGCGGCTTCGCGGACCCGGCCGGGACCTGCGCGGAGGCGCTGGTGGTCAGACCGGTCGAGAGCAGGGCTCCGGCGGCGACAGCGGTGGCGACGGCCAGAGTGGTGCGCTTGTGACGCGCGTAGAGGGGGCTCACGCAAGCTCCTTCTTGTGGGGAGTCCGGTCAGCGTGGGGTTACTGGCCGGTGTATGGGGGTTGAGAAGTTGCTGTGCTGCTGCGGCGGGTGGAGAGAGAGTGACACCCGGGGCGCGTACATGTCATGACCCTGAAGTGATGTTGGCCGAAAGCCGACTGTCCGGTAAACGTTGCGGCCATGTGAACGCGGGTCGCCCGAGGGTGCCGGAGCCTCGGGCGACCTTGTGTTCCCGGGGTGTTGGCGTGTGGTTTACGGGAACGTCAGCTTCCAGCCGTTGATCTTTCCGGTGTCGTACGTGGCCTGATCCTGCACCTTCAACTGCCACGTCCCGTTCGCCGGTTCGGCGGAGGCGTTGACCGTGTAGGTCTCGTTGACGTCGTCCGCCGAGTCGGAGGAGCTGAAGTTCTTCAGGCGGTACGCGGTGCCGGAGGGACCGACGAGGTCGATCACCAGGTCACCCCGCCAGGTGTGCGTGATGTCCACGGTCACCGCGAGGTTGCTCGGCGCGTTGCCGGTCCGGCCGGAGACGGAGATGTTCGAGGTGACGGCCGGCCCGTGGTCCGGAATGGACACCGGAGTGGTGCTCTCGTACGACGTGCCGCCGCCTGGGCCGCCACCGGAGCGCGCGCCGACCGCGACGCCCGCCCAGGCGTCCTGCACCGCCTTGTACTCGGCGCTGGAGGTGCCGTACAGCTCACCGGCCGCCGCCAGGGTGCCGGTGCGGGCGCCCGCGTAGTTGGTCGTGGAGGTCCACTTCGTGGTCAGCGCCCGGTACCAGATCTGCAGCGCCTTGTCCCGGCCGATGCCGGTGACCGGAAGACCGTCGGCGGTGGGCGAGTTGTAGCTGACGCCGTTGATGACCTTGGTTCCGCTGCCCTCGCTGAGCAGGTAGAAGAAGTGGTTCGCGGGGCCCGACGAGTAGTGCACGTCGACGCCGCCGATGCCCGAGTACCAGCTGTCCTTGGACGAGCCGTCCTTGCTGGGCTTGTCCATGTAGCGCAGCGGGCTGCCGTCGCCGTTGATGTCGATCTTCTCGCCGATGAGGTAATCGCCGACGTCGGAGGCGTTGTTGGCGTAGAACTCCACGCCGGTGCCGAAGATGTCGGAGGTGGCCTCGTTCAGGCCGCCGGACTCGCCGCTGTAGTTGAGGCCGGCGGTGTTGGAGGTGACACCGTGGCTCATCTCGTGGCCCGCGACGTCGATCGCGGTCAGCGGCTTGGCGTTGCCGGAGCCGTCGCCGTAGGTCATGCAGAAGCAGCTGTCGTCCCAGAACGCGTTCACGTACGCGTTGCCGTAGTGGACGCGGGAGTAGGCGCCGACGCCGTTGTTCTTGATGCCGCTGCGGCCGAAGGTGTTCTTGTAGAAGTCCCAGGTGACCGCGGCGCCGTAGTGGGCGTCCGCACCCGCGGTGGCGGCGTTGGAGTTGGTCCCGTTGCCCCAGGTGTCGTTCGTCTGCGAGTACAGGGTGCCGGTGCCCGAGGAGCCGTGGTTCAGGTTGTACGTCTTGTGGCCGCCGCGCGCCCCGTCGGTGAGCGTGTAGTTCGAACCCGACTGGGTCGTGGTCAGCGTGACCTGCCCGCTGTACTGGGTGTTGCCGACGCCGTTCCTGATGCCCTGGTACTCGAAGAGCTTCTTGCCGGTGGCGGCGTCGGTGACGACGTGCAGCTGGTTCGGGGTGCCGTCGTCCTGCAGGCCGCCGACGACCGTCTCGTAGGCGAGGACGGGCTTGCCGGTGGCCGCCCAGATCACCTTGCGCACCGAGTCCGCCGCCGACTTGGTGCCGCCGAGGGCCTTGGCGCGCCGCACGGCCTGCTTCTCGGCCGCGGCCCTGGAGGCGGCCGGGGTGAGCGAGGGGACGGCGAGCGTGGCGCCGGTCGCCCGGACGACGTCCATGGTCTTGTTCGATCTGGACTCCACCACCAGGTCGCCGCCGAGTACCGGCAGGCCGGCGTAGGTGCGCTCGTAGCGGGTGTGGAGCGTGCCGTCGGCGTCCTTGACGACGTCCCGGACGACCAGCTTCTCCTTGCTGCCGAGCCCGATCGACCGGGCCGTGGCCGCCTTGGCGGCATCGGCGTCGCGCATCAGCTCGGCGCGCTGCGAGGGGCTGAGCCTGACGGCCGCGTGGGCCGGGTTGACCTTGCCGGGCTGCGGGTTCGCCGGCGCGGCGCTGGCGGCGCCCGACTGGACGGCGGCGGCGATCAGGGCGGCGACGCCGGCGAGGGCGACGGCGGCGGTGCGGCGGTGCGCCGTGGGGCGCGAAGTGGTGTGGGAGGTGCGTCCGCGAGAGGAAATGCTTCTCAACACTGACTCCTTCTGCGTGACCGCGGGTCGCGCGGCCAGGGGAGACCGGGCGATGGGTCGAGAGCGCCCGGGCAGAACAGGGCGGTGCGCAGAACCAGGTGCGGGTGCGAAGCCGGCTCACGTCGGAGCGTGCCGAGCTGTGGGGTCGCTGTGAGTCGGTCAGGGAAGAGTGACAGGGGATCACCGCACCTGTCAGGACCGCGTCACAAACTTGGCCGGAAACGTCCCGTTGACCGGATGTTCGGGTTCGATATACGAACCTGCGGGGAGCGAACGGCCCACGGGAATGCGGCGGGCCGGCCGTACCCGGGCGCCCGGAAGCCCCCTGGGGGGCCGACCGTGTCCGGGGCTCGGGGTCTCCCCGGCAGGCCGGCTGTGTCCGAGGCTGGGAGCTCCCTGGCGGGCCGGCCGTGTCCGGGGCTCGGAGCCTCCCTGGCGGGCCGCCCGTGTCCGATGCTCGGGGTCTCCCTGGCGGGCCGGCCGTGTCCGGGGCTGGGAGCTCCCTGGCGGGCCGGCCGTGTCCGATGCTCGGAGTCTCTCCGGCGGGCCGGCCGTCGTGGCGCTCCCGGTTTCCCGGCGCCCCCACCCCGGGGGCTCTGCGCTCCCCGGTGTCCCCGCCCGCGCGCTCAGTGTTCCCCGGTGTCCCCGTGCCACGTCCGCCACAGGGCCGCGTACGCCCCGCCCGCCCTCACCAGGTCCTCGTGGCGGCCCAGTTCCGTGAGGCGGCCGTCCTCCATGACCGCGACCCGGTCCGCGTCATGGGCGGTGTGCAGACGGTGGGCGATGGCGATGACGGTGCGGCCCCGCAGGACCGCCGCCAGGGCCCGTTCGGTGGTGCGGGCCGTGGTGGGATCCAGCAGGGCCGTCGCCTCGTCGAGGATCAGGGTGTGCGGGTCGGCCAGGACGACCCTGGCCAGGGCCAGTTGCTGGGCCTGCGAGCCGTCCGTCCGCTCGCCGCCCGGGCCGAGACGGGTGCCGAGACCGTCCGGCAGGGACCGCACCCAGTCGGCGGCGCCCACCGCCGTGAGCGCCGCCCACAGGCCGGCGTCCGTGGCGCCCGGCTCGGCGATCAGCAGGTTGTCGCGGACCGTGCCCAGGAAGACGTGGTGTTCCTGGGTGACCAGGACCACCTGGCGGCGCAGCAGTTCCGGCTCCAGATCGGCGACCGGCACCCCGCCCACCGTCACCGTGCCGGCCCCGGGCCGGTCGATGCCCGCGAGCAGCCTGCTCAGGGTCGTCTTGCCGGCCCCCGAGGGACCCACCACCGCGAGCCGTTCCCCGGGCCGGACCGTCAGGTCCACTCCGCGCAGCACCTCACCGCCGCGCTCGTAGGCGTACCGGACCCCGCGCACCTCGATCCGGTCGTCCGCGGGCACCGGCGACCCGCCTCCGGCGTCGTCCGGCGGCGCCCCGGCGATCCCCTCCACCCGCGCGAACGACGCCCCGCTGCTCTGCAGTTGCTCCACCCGCATCAGGATCTGGTCCAGCGGTTCGGCGAACTGCCGCAGATACAGCGCCGCCGCCACCACCGCACCGACCCCGACCGAGCCGCGCGCGTGCAGCCACCCGCCGAACAGCAGCACCCCCGCCACCGGGACGGTGTACGTCACCTCGACCGCCGGGAAGAACACCGTGCGCAGGAACAGGGTGTGCAGACGGGTCCGCCGGGAGGTCTCCAACGCCTCCCGGCTCGCCGCGATCCGCCGCCGTCGCAGCCGGAAGGACTCCACCGTCCTGGCGCCGTCCGCCGTCGCCGCCACGATCTCCGCCACCTGCGAGGTGGCCGCCCCCTCGGCGAGGTAGCCGTCCCGGGCCCGCCGCAGATACCAGCGCAGCGCCAGCCAGACGGGGGTCAGCCCGAGCAGCCCGAAGGCACCGAGCAGCGGGTCGAGGGCGCACACCGCGCCGAGCACGAACAGCGCCTGCACGGAGTTGACCAGCAGATCCGGGCCGACGTCCCGCAGCGTGGTGCCCACCGTCGCCACGTCGGCGGTGCCCCGCGCGGTCAGGTCGCCGGTGCCGGCCCGCTCCACCACGGACGCGGGCAGCGCCAGCACCCGGTCGACGTACTCCTCCCGCACCCGGGCCAGCGTCCGCTCCCCGAACCGGTGCCCCACGTACCGCGCCCAGCGCGCCAGCAGCAGCTGCGCCAGCGAGGCGAGCAGGATCCACAGCGCGGGCCCGTCCACCGCCCCGGCCCCGCGTCCCGCCCGCACGTCGTCGATGATCCGCCCGACCAGCCACGGCCCGGCGAGTCCCGCGGCGGCGGCCAGGGCGTTGAGCACCAGCGCGGCCGCGAACGCCCGGGCGTCGGCCCGCACCAGCCGCACGGTGGCCCGCCGCACCCCGGCCCGGTCGGCGACCGGCAGCAGTGTGCCGTCCGTCGTCATCGCACGGCCTCCTCGGCGTCGGTCTCGTCGGCGTCGGCCTCCTCGGCGTCGGCCTCTTCGGTGGCTCGGGCCATCAGCGCCCGGTAACCGGGTTCGCGTGCCAGCAGAACCTGGTGCGGGCCGCGCGCCGCCACCTTGCCGTCGACCAGGAACGGCACCGTGTCCGCCCGGTCCAGCACCAGCGGCGAGGTGGTCGTCAGGACCGTCGTACGGCCTTCCCGCGCGCCGCGCAGCCGCTCGGCGACCGTCGCCTCCGTGTGCGCGTCCAGCGCCGAGGTCGGCTCCACGGCGAGCAGCACCTCGGGGTCGGCCAGCAGCGCCCGCACCAGCCGGATCCGCTGCCGCTGCCCGCCGGACAGGCTGCGGCCCTGCCCGGCGACGGCCGAGTCGAGACCGTCCGGCAGACCGCGTACGACGTCCTCGGCGGCGGCCGCGTACACCGCCCGCCGCAGAGCGGCCTCGTCGGTCGGGCCCTCGGCGGCCACCATCTCCCGCAGCGGCCCGGCGAACAGGTCCGCCTCGTTGTCCGCGACCAGCACACGCGCGCGTACGGCGTCCAGCGGGACCGCGTCGAGCCGCACCCCGCCCCAGGTCGCGTCGGTCGGGCCGTACCGGCCCAGCCGGTCGACCACCGCGGCGGCGTCGGCGGGCCGGGTCGCGGCCAGCGCGGTCAGCCGCCCCGGCACCACCCGCACCCCCGACGCGGGATCGTGCAGCTCGGCCGGCCCGTCCGGCGCGCACCGGGTGCCCTCGTCCGGCTCTGGCTCCAGCCGCAGCAGCCGTACGACCCGGCGCGCGGCCACCACGCCCCGGTTGAGGTCGTAGGCCATCAGCACGAAGAACGCCACCGGTCCGATCAGCACCGCCACATAGCCGTACACCGCCACCAGCTCGCCGACGCTGATCTCCCCGCCGGCCGCCAGCCGCGCCGCCAGCCAGGTCACCACCGCCAGGAACAGGGTGGGCAGCCCCACGCCCAGCGCCTGCACCCAGCTGGCCGCCGCGCCCACCCGGTAGCCCTGCGCCCGCAGCCGCCGCGAGTCCTCGCGGAAGGCGTCGGCGAACAGCCCCTTGCCGCCCAGCCCGTTGAGGACGCGCAGCCCGCCCGCCAGGTCGCCGATGCGTGCGGCGAGGACACCCTGCCGGTCCCGGTACTCGGTCTCCGCACCCTGGAGACGCAGCGTCAGCGGCCCGGTCACCAGCGCGATCGTGGGCAGCCCCAGCAGCACCACCGCGGCCAGCGGTGCCGAGACCGACAGCAGCACCCCGGCCACCACCAGATAGACCACGACCGAGCCCACCCCGGGCCCGACCACGGTCAGCGCCTGGGCGAGGGTCTGGACGTCGCCGACCCCGATCGTCACCACCTCGCCGGCCCCCGCCCGGCGCGGCAGCGCGGCCCCGAGCCGCACCACGTGCCCCACGACCACCTTGACCGTGCGGAAGTGGGCGTCCATCCGCACCCGGGTCATCGTGCGGTGCCGCATGATGCTCAGCCAGGCGTTCACCGACCCGGTCACGAACATCGCGGCGGTCCACCAGGCCAGCACCCCGAGCCGCCCCGGCACCAGCCCGTCGTCGACCGCCCGCGCCATCAGGTACGGCTGTGCGGCCAGCAGCACCATCCACACGCTGCCCAGCACCGCCCCGGCCAGTGAGCGCAGCGGCTGACGGAGCACCAGCCACCACAGGTAGTGCCAGCCGCCACGGGTGTCGGGCACGCCCGGGTCCTCGTAGGCGTCGATCATCGGTCCCCCGATCCGTTCGTCCCCGCCGGGAAACGTCGAACGTATCCAAGGCGGAGACGGCCGTTCCAGCGATTAAAGCGGGGCCGGGTCCGGGAGCGCGCGAGGCGGTGCGGGAGAGGAGAGACCGCGGCGGCCGGAAACCATCGGGGCCGGAAGCCGCCGGGGCGAAGAGCGCCTCGGCCGGAAACGGCGGGGGCCGGAAGCCGCCGGGTCCGGAGAGCGCCTCGGCCGGAAGCCGCCGGGGCGAAGAGCGCCTCGGCCGGAAACGGCCGGGGCCGGAAACGGCCGGGGCCGGAAACCGCCGGGGCCGGAAACCGCATGGGCCGGAAGCCGCGGGCGGGCGGGGCCGCGGAGTGCCGGGGGCGGACGGGATCGGACAGTGCCGGGGCCGGGGCCGGGGTCCGCCGGGGCCGGCCGGTCAGCCGAGGATGCCCCGGTCGTACGCCACCGCCACCGCCGCCGCCCGGTCCTTGGCACCGAGCTTGGCGTAGAGGTGGGTGAGATGGGTCTTCACCGTGGCCTCGCTGATGAACAGTTCGCGGGCGATCTCGCGGTTGGAGGTGCCCTTGGCGACCAGGGCCAGCACCTCGCGCTCGCGTGCGGACAGCGGCTCGTTGCCGGGGGCGCGGACCGCGTGGACCAGACGGGAGGCGACGGCGGGGGAGAGCACCGTACGGCCCTCCGCGGCCGCCCGCACACCGGTGAACAGCTCGTCGCGCGGGGCGTCCTTGAGCAGGTAGCCCGTCGCGCCCGCCTCGATCGCGGGAAGCGTGTCGGAGTCGGTGTCGTAGGTGGTCAGGACGAGGACCTTGGCACGGGCCCCGCGCCGCGTCAGCTCACGGATGGCGTCCACGCCGGAGCCGCCGGGCATGCGCAGGTCCATCAGGACGACGTCCGGGTCCAGGCGGGCGGCCCGCTCGACCGCCTCCACCCCGTTCGCGGCCTCCCCGAGCACCCGGAAGCCGGGGGCCGACTCGAACATGCCGCGCAGACCGTCCCGGACCACCGGATGGTCGTCGACGATCAGCAGGGAGATCTCGGGGTCAGTGGTCATCGCGCACCACGGTGGTCTCGGCGTTCATCGCGAACCCACGGTACGCGACCCGCCGCGCCCGCCGCCGCGGACCGGCGGTGGGCGATGGGTCGTGCCGTTCGGCGCGTGCCGGCGGCGAGCGGGGCGGCGGACCGGCGGTGGGCGATGGGCCGTGCCGTCCACCACGTGCCGACGGCGAGCGGCGCGGCGGACCGGCGGTGGGCGATGGGTCGTGCCGTTCGGCGCGTGCCGACGGCGAGCGGGGCGGCGGACCGGCGCTGGGCCGTGCCGTTCAGCGCGTGCCGACGGCGCGCGGGCCGCCGTGCCGTTCGGCGCGTGCCGGCGGTGGGGGACCCGCCGGTTCATCGCGTGCCGGCGGTGGGGGATCCGCCGGTTCATCGCGTGTCGGCGGTGAGCGACCCGGCACCGCCGTGCCGGTCGTCGCGCACCAGCGGGACGCGCACGGAGACCGCCGTGCCCTGTCCCGGCTCGGACTCGACGGTGAGGGCGCCCGCGATCCGTTCGGCGCGGGCCCGCATGCCGTCCAGGCCGAAGCCCTTGGTCCGGGTGCGCGTCGGTACGGCCGCCGGGTCGAAGCCGGTGCCGTCGTCGCGGACGTCGAGGGTGACCTCGTCGCCCATGAACGACAGGGTCACCCCGACCCGGTTCGCACGGGCGTGCCGGCCCGCGTTGGACAGCGCCTCCTGGGCGATGCGCAGCAGGGTCGCCGAGACCTCGTCGTGCAGCTGCTCGGTGGTGCCGGTGACCGTGAAACCGGCGCGCACACCGAGGCGTTCGCCCCATTCGCCGACCGTCTTCCGCAGTGCCTCGGGCAGCGTGTCGGCGGCGAGCGCGACCGGCGCCAGATTGTGCACCGAGCGGCGGGCCTCGCCGAGGCTATCCCGGGCGAGGGCCGAGGCGCGCTCGAGGTGCGTGCGGGCGGTGTCCAGGTCCGCTGCGCCGGTCACGACCTGCAGCTGGGCGATGATCCCGGTCAGGCCCTGCGCGATGGTGTCGTGGATCTCCGCGGCGAGCCGGCGCCGCTCGTCGGCCACGCCCGCCTCCCTCGCCTGGACGAGGAGCTGGGTGTGCAGGGCGGCGTTCTCGTCCAGGGCCCGCTGCAACGCCGTGTTGGTGCGCTCCAGTTCGGCGATGGTCGCGGCCTGGACGCGGGCCCGTGCCTGCTCCTGCTCGGCGAACCGGGAGAACAGGGCGACCAGCCCGAGGTTGGCGGCGAACACCACGACCAGACCCAGCCAGGCCATCGTGCCGTGCGGCGGCATGCCGCCGATCTCGCTGCCGGCCATGGTCAGGGCGGTGAGGCAGAAACCGGGCAGCACCAGCCGGCGCGGCAGTTGCCGGCCGGCGCTGTAGTAGCCGACGACGGCGTAGAAGGCGAAGAACGGGTTGAGCCAGGTGAGGACGAACCCGAGGGCCCAGCGCACGAAGTAGCACCAGGCACTCGCCCGGCCGGGCACCGGCCGGTTCCGGGTCAGCCGCCCCCAGGCCGGTTGAAGCAGCACGGCGGCGGCCACCAGGGCACCGGACGCGTACATCTCGCCCGCCGTCATACCGACCGCGCGGGCCGAGCCGGCCGCCGTCACGACACCCACGGCGAGCAGGGCGTAGGGCCCCCAGTGGTCGAAGGAGGCCCCGCGCGGCTCCACGGCGTTCGTCATGCCCCCAGTCTCCGGCACGGCTCCGCTTCCTCCCACGCGGTCACTCCCAGCGGAACCGGCGGGCCGCCCCCGCCGTCAGCAGCACCGTCCACAGCGCGAGCACGCCCAGGTGGCCCCAGCCGGGCCAGTGCCCGGCGGCGGCCTGGTCCAGGGCCCGGGCCGCCGCGCCGAACGGGGTCAGCTGGACCACCCGCGCCAGCGCGTGCGGCATGGACTGGACCGGCAGCCACACGCCCGCGCAGAACATCATCGGGAAGAACACCGCCGAGCCGACCGCGCTCGCGATCTTCGTCGTCCGCGAGAGCGCCGAGACGACGCTGCCGAGGGCGAGCGCGGCCGACGCCGCGAGGAGGAGGGCCAGCAGGTAGCCGGCCGGCTGCTCGGGCAGCCGTACCCGGAAGGCGAGCCGGCCGACCACGACGGCGAGCAGCGCGGAGGCCAGCGCGACCACGCCCTGCACGGCCATCTGCGCCGACAGCAGCGCCGCGGGCCGCACCGGGGTGACGGACATCCGGCGCAGGATGCCCCGCTCCCGGTAGCCGGTGAGCACCTGCGGCAGCCCCTGCACCCCCGACATGATGAGCGCGATCAGCACGGCCACCGGCACGTACGCGTCGATCGGCCGCAGTCCGTGCATCGACGTGTCGGCCGTACGGAAGGACGGGATCGAGCCGAGGATCGCCAGCAGCAGCGTCGGGAACAGGAAGATCCAGAAGACGGCCGCCGGCTCGCGGCGGAACAGGCGGAACTCGGTGCGCAGCACTGCGGTGTTCATGCCGCTTCCTCCTTGGTGAGGCCGTCGGTGATCGCGTCCGACGGGCCGTCGGTCAGGTCGAGGAACGCGTCGTCCAGGGTGGCGTCGGTGACCCGCAGCTGGTGGGCGGTGATCCGCAGGCGGGCGAGCAGCGAGACGACGGCGTCGACCGTCTCGTCGGTGCCGGTGAGGGTGATCCGGCCGTCCCTGCGCTCGACGGACGCGAGCGCGGGCAGCGCGCGAAGCTCCCGCTCGTCCAACGGCGCGGACGGGGTGAAGGAGACGACGGTGGCGCCGGCCGAGCGCTGGATGAGACCGGCTGGTGTGTCCAGCGCGGCGATCCGGCCCTTGTCGATGACCGCGATGCGGTCGCAGAGCCGTTGCGCCTCCTCCATGAAGTGCGTGACGAGCAGCACGGTGACGCCGCCGGCGCGGACGTCCTCGATGAGCCGCCAGGTGTCGCGCCGGGCGCGTGGGTCGAGGCCGGTGGTCAGCTCGTCCAGCACCACCACCCGTGGACCGCCGACGAGCGCCAGCGCGATGAACAGGCGCTGCTGCTGCCCGCCGGAAAGCCGGCCGAACCGGGTGCCGAGCTGTGCGGTCAGGCCCAGCCGTTCGGCGAGGGCCCGCCAGTCGGCCGGGTGGGGATAGAAGGAGGCGTACAGCTCCAGCGCCTCGCGCACGGTGAGCTTGGCCTGCAGCTCGCTCTGCTGGAGCTGGGCGCCGAGGACCTGCGCGAGCGCCGCCCGGTCGGCGGCGGGGTCGAGTCCGGCGACCCGGACCAGGCCGGCGTCGGGGACCCGCAGGCCCTCCACGCACTCGACGGTGGTGGTCTTGCCGGCGCCGTTCGGGCCGAGGATCCCGAAGATCTCGCCCTCTTCGACGGCGAAGGACACGCCGTCCACGGCGGCCCGGCCGCCGTAGGTCTTGCGCAGACCGGTGACTTCGATGACGGATGGCATGCACCGAGGATCCCGGGCGGGCGGGGCCCGGCACATCGGCAGGACCGCTCGAAGCGGCATCGTCCGATCGGTTGATGCGGCCCTACGACCGGCGCGCGACCGCGGCACGCGATGCCCGTGCCACCGGCGCGGACGACCGCGGCACGCGATGCCCGTACGGCCCCGGCGCGCGACCGTCACACGCGATGCCCGTACGGCCCCCCGTGCGACCGCCCGCGCGCGACGCCTTTGCGGCCGCCGCGCACGACGCCTTTGCGACCGCCCGCGCGCGACGGGGCGCAGGGAAGCGGCGGGGCGGTACCGGCCGAAACTCGGTGGGCGTTGTCGGTGCCGGTCCGTACCCTCGCGTTGATGCCCACGACACGTGCAACCACCGAGGACCGGTCCACCGTCCGCACCCTGCTGCGGCTGTGGCCGTTCGTCCGTCCCGTCCGCGCCCGGCTGTTCACCGCCGCGTTCGTCGCCGTCGTGGCGTCCTGCACCGGGCTGGTCTTCCCGCTCGTCCTGAAGTGGATGGTCGACGGCCCGGTCGCCGACCGGGATCCGGCGGGCGTCTGGCTCGGCGCGCTGTACCTGCTGCTGCTCGGCATCGCCGAGGCCGTCCTGTTCGGCATAAGACGCTGGCTCGTGGCCCGCCCGCTGTCGCACGTAGAGGCGCGGATGCGGACGGCGCTGTACAACCGTCTCCAGCGGCTGCCCGTGGCCTTCCACGACCGCTGGTCGTCCGGCCAACTGCTCTCCAGGGGCACGACCGACCTGATGCTGGTGCGGATGTTCCTCGCCTTCCCGCTGACGTTCCTGCTGGTCAACGGGGTGACCATCGTCGTCGGTGTGGCGATCATGCTGCTGCAGGACTGGGGTCTCGGCCTGCTCCTCCTCGGGCCGGTGATCCCGCTGGTGTGGACGTGCGTGGTCTTCGAGCGGCGCTACGCGGACGCGGCCCGGCGCGCGCAGGACCAGGTCGGCGATCTGACCACGCTCGTCGAGGAGAGCGTGCTCGGCATCCGCATCATCAAGGGCTTCGGCCGCCACCGCAGCCAGGCGCGGGCGTTCCGCGCGCTGTCGGTCACCCTGCGCGGCACGGAACTGCGCAAGGCGCGGCTGCTGGCCACCATCTGGGGTGTCATCGTCACGCTGCCCGAGGTGGCGATCGGGGCGGCGCTCGTGCTCGGCACGGTCCAGGTGGCCGACGGAGAGCTGTCGGCGGGCACGCTGGTCGCCTTCCTGAGCACGGCACTCGCGCTGCGGTGGCCGGTGGACTCGATCGGTTTCCTGCTGGCGATGAGTCAGGAGGCGGCGACGGCCACGGAAAGGTACTTCGAGGTGATGGACGAGGAGCCGGAGGACCCGGCCCTGGGCAGCCCCGCCGACTGCACCGGAACGGCCACCGGCACCGGAACGGCCACCGGCACCGGAATGGCCGCCTCCACCGGCACCAGCACCAGCAGTGGCACCGCCATGGCCACTGGCACCGGCAATGAGGCCGGCACCGGGTCTGCCACCGGCACCGGAACGGCCACCAGCACCAGCAGAGGCACCGCCATCGCCACCGGCACCGGCACCGGCACCGGCAATGAGACCGGCACCGGGTCTGCCACCGGCACCGGAACGGCCACCAGTACCGGATCCGCCACCGGCACCGGAACGGCCACCAGTACCCGCACCGCCACCAGTACCGTTAACAGTATCGCCGGCCTCCGGTTCGAGAACGTCCGGTTCCGGTACCCGGACGCCGCACCCGGCTCCCCGCCGCTCCTCACCGGCGTCGACCTGCACATCCGCCCCGGTGAGTCCATGGCCCTGGTCGGTGCCACCGGCAGCGGCAAGACGACGCTCACCGCACTCGTCCCGCGGCTGCACGAGGTCACCTCCGGCCGTATCACCCTCAACGGCGCCGACATCACGCAGATGCCCCGCGAGGAACTCCGGGCGAGGGTCGCCATGGCCTTCGAGGAACCCACGCTCTTCTCCACGACCGTCGGCGAGAACGTCCTCATGGGAGCCGTGGGCGGTGTCGGGAAGGCGGACCTCGACCGGGCGCTCGCCATCGCGCAGGCCGAGTTCGCGCACGCGCTCCCGCAGGGCACCGGCACCCGCGTCGGCGAGCAGGGACTCAGCCTCTCCGGCGGCCAGCGCCAGCGCCTCGCGCTGGCCCGCGCGGTGGTCGGCCGGCCGGAGTTCCTGGTGCTGGACGACCCGCTGTCCGCCCTGGACGTGCACACGGAGGCCGCCGTCGAGGCGGCGCTGCGCCGGGTCCTCGCCGACACCACCGCCCTGATCGTGGCCCACCGCCCGTCCACCGTGCTGCTCGCGGACCGGGTCGCCCTGCTGTCCGGCGGCCGGATCGCCGCCGTCGGCACGCACCAGGAACTGCTGCGCGACAACGCCGAGTACGCCCGTCTGATGTCCGGTGACCAGGAGGACCCCCGTTGACCACCACGACCGCCGCCACCCCGGCCGTCGCCGAGGACGACGAGCACAGCGGCCCGCAGGACGCCGGCGACCCCTTCGACCGGGACGTCCTGCCCACCCCGCCCGGCGCCACCTCGGCCCTGTTGCGCTCGCTGCTCGCGCCCAGGAAGGCCCGCGCCGCCTTCACCACGCTCCTGCTCCTGCTGCAGCAGGCGGCCGCGCAGGTGGGCCCGCTGCTGGTGGCGTACGCCATCGACAGCGCCGTACCGGCGTTCCGTGACCACCGGCACGGCCCGCTCATCGCGGTCGCCGTCGGCTATCTGCTGTGCGGCCTCGCCTCCGGCGCGCTGCAGTTCGCGTTCATCGAGCAGTCCGCGCGGGTCAGCCAGGACGTGCTGCTCGACCTGCGCGGCCGGATCTTCCGGCACGCCCAGGCGCTGAGCATCGACTTCCACGAGCGGTACACCTCGGGCCGGCTGATCTCCCGCTCCACCACGGACGTCGAGTCGCTGCGGGAACTCCTCGACGAGGGTCTCCAGGAGCTGGTGACCGTGGTGCTGTCCTTCGTCTACATCTCGGCGCTGCTGCTCTGGCTGGACCTGGGTCTGGGCGCCGTCGCGGCGGCCTCCTTCGTGCCGCTCTACCTGCTGGTGCGCTCCTACCGGCGGCGCGCGGGGCGGGTGTTCCGCGTGCGGTCCACGGCCATCGCCTCGGTGATCGTGAGGTTCGTGGAGACGATGAACGGCATCCGCCCGGTGCGCGCCTTCCGCCGGGAGGCCGCGAACGAGGCCGAGTTCGCCGTCCTCAACGAGCGGCACGAGCGGACCAACGGGGACGCGCTGCTGGAGATGGCCCGCTATGTGGTGGGATCCCGGCTGGTCGCCAACACGGCGGTCGCGGGGATCGTGCTGTGGGGCGCCTACCGGGTGGCGTCGGGCACGCTGGAGCTGGGGGTGCTGGCGGCGGCGGTGCTGTATCTGCGCCGGCTGTACGACCCCATCGACCGGCTCGGCATGTTCCTGAACTCCTACCAGTCGGCGGCCGCCTCCCTGGAGAAGATCGCCGGGCTGCTGGCGCAGACGCCGACCGTGCCCGAGCCGGCGGCGCCCCGTGAACTGCCGCCGCACGCGGGCGACTTCCCGGGCCGCGAGGTGGTCTTCGACGGCGTCAGCTTCGCCTACCGCACGGGCGGCGAGGTGCTGCCCCGCTTCGACCTGACCCTGCCGGCCGGGCAGACCGTCGCCGTCGTCGGCACCACCGGCGCCGGCAAGTCGACCCTGGCCAAGCTCCTGGCCCGGTTCTACGACCCCTCCGAGGGGCGCGTGCTGCTGGACGGGGTCGACCTGCGCGAGCTGCCCGTGACCGAACTGCGGCGCGGGGTCGTGATGGTGACCCAGGAGGCGTTCCTGTTCTCCGGCACGGTCGCGGACAACATCGCCGTCGGCCGCCCCGACGCCACCCGGGAGGAGATCGAGCGGGCCGCGAAGGCGATCGGCGCCCACGAGTTCATCACCGCCCTGCCCGACGGCTACGACACCGACGTCCGCAAGCGCGGCGGCCGCATCTCCGCCGGGCAGCGCCAACTGGTGGCGTTCGCCCGCGCGTTGCTCGCCGACCCGGCGGTGCTGATCCTGGACGAGGCGACCAGCTCGCTGGACATCCCCGGCGAGCGGGCCGTGCAGCGGGCGATGTCGACGGTGCTGCGGGGCCGTACGGCGGTGGTGATCGCCCACCGGCTGTCCACCGTGGAGATCGCGGACCGGGTGCTCGTGATGGAACACGGCCGGATCGTCGAGGACGGGCACCCGGACGAACTCATCGCCGGCGAGGGCGGATTCGCCGACCTGCACAGGGCGTGGCGGGAGAGCCTGGCCTAGGTGTGCCGGCCGCGGGCGGGGCCGCTACCGCCGGATCACGGCACCCCCAGCTCGAACAGGGCGTATCCGGCGTACGAGCCGGAGGCGAGGGCCGCGATGCCGAGCAGCGTGCACTGCACGGGCAGGCTCAGCCGGCGCATCCCGAGCGCGAGCGGCAGGAACAGCGGGAAGCACGGCAGCAGATAGCGGGAGATGTTGGCGACGATCTGCTGGCTGCCGAGGACCAGCGCGAGCGTGAGGACGGTGTACACGACCAGCACGGCCGGCGGGCGCAGCCGCAGCAACAGGGGCAGCAGCGCGATCGCCAGCAGGATCACGCAGACGCTGATGACGTCCGCGAAGGGGAAGGCGAACAGATAGTCGAAGCGGCCGATCGGCACGGACGTCAGCACGTCGAACGTCTGCTTGCCGTAGTCGAAGCTGTGCGCCCAGGCGCCCGACTGCAGCTTGAAGTAGCCGCCCAGGTCGCCCATGCGGTCGCCGACCCACAGCAGATAGCCGATCAGGCCGAGCGGGGCCAGGGCGAGCGCGAGCAGGGGGTGCAGGGCGGAGTCCTCGCGGCGGCGCAGGGCGAGCAGCGCGGCGACGGCGAGCGCGGCGATCAGAGCCGCGGCCGTCGGCCGGTTGAGGCCGGCCGTGAAGGTGAGGATCCCGGCGCCGAGCCAGCGGCGGGTCATGAGGGCGTGGCAGGCCCAGGCGGCCAGGGCCACGTAGAGGGAGTCGGAGTAGACCGCCCACTCCACACCGGAGCCCGGCCACACCGCCCACAGCCCGGCCGCGGCGAATCCGGCCCGCCGGCCGCCGAGCCGCTCGGCGACGGCGTAGATGCCGAGGGCGGCCGCGAAGGAGGCGGCGACCGAGACGACCAGCCCCGCACCATAGGAGCCGAGCCCGGTGACGGCGGAGGTCAGCCGCATCAGGGCCGGGTACAGCGGGAAGAACGCCGCCGAGTTGCCCTCCAGCGTGATCAGGCCGGTGGCGCCCGGGACCGGGACGAGCCTGGGGTCGTAGCCGTGCAGGGCGATCTGCTGGTACCACCAGCCGTCCCAGGTGGCCAGCACGTCCCACGGGTGCGCTCCGCCGCCGAACCGGGGGTGCTTGGTGCGGTAGTCCCCGGCGGAGGACAGCAGGTACATGAAGGAGCAGAAGCCGGCCAGCTTCAGCGCGCCGAACAGGGCGAGCACGGGCCCGTGCCGGCGCCCGGCCGCCCGCAGCCGGGCGCCGGGCTCGGCCCGGGCGGCCGGCGCCTGCGTGCCGGGCAGGGTCGCGGTCATGAGGGCACCGCTTCGCCACGCGGCCGGCGGCGGGCCAGGTCCCGGCGCATCCGGGCGATCCCGCGCAGGTCGGCCAGCGCGGTGGCGAGGAGGTCCACGCTGCTGTCCGGGTCGTCGACCCAGTCCACCGGGACCTCGTGGATCCGCAGGCCCGCCCGCTCGGCGAGCACCAGCAGTTCGGTGTCGAAGAACCACCCCCCGTCCCGCACCTGCGGCAGCAGCCGTTCGGCGGCCTCGCGGCGCACCGCCTTGAACCCGCACTGCGCGTCGGAGAAGCCGACGGCGAGGGTGCAGCGCAGCAGGACGTTGTAACAGCGGGATATGACCTCGCGCTTGGTCCCGCGCACCACCCGCGCGCCGGGGGCGAGCCGGGTGCCGATGGCCAGGTCGGAGTGGCCCGATATCAGCGGGGCGACCAGCGGCAGCAGCGCGGTGAGTCCGGTGGACAGGTCCACGTCGAGGTAGGCCAGCACGGGCGCCGCCGAGCCCGACCAGGCCGCCCGCAGCGCCCGGCCGCGGCCCTTCTCGGGCAGCCGGAGCGAGGTCACCTCGGGCAGCTCCGCGGCGAGCCGGGCGGCGATGCGCGGGGTGCGGTCGGTGCTCGCGTTGTCGGCGACGGTGATCCGGAACGGATAGGGGAAGGTCTCCCGCAGATGCGTGTGCAGCCGCCGTACGTTCGGGCCGAGGTCCTTCTCCTCGTTGAACACCGGCACGACCAGGTCCAGTACGGGCTCGCCCGCTTGCGTCGGCACAGGGGCGCGCGGTGGTGCCGGTGCCGGGACCGCTGGTCGGCTCGGTCGGATGTGAGTCATGTTGATCCCCGTTTGTTCCGGTATGTCGGGCATGCGAGGGCAGGGGGCAGCGGGCAGCGGGTGGCGGGCGTCAGCCCGAGGGCAGGGGGCGGCGGGTGGCTGACTTCAGCCCGGGGGCTGGGAGGGTGGCGGCCGGTGGGTGGCTGACTTCAGCCCGGGGCAGGGAGGGCGGCGGGCGGCGGGCGTCAGCCACTCCGGCTGGTCGCCGAGGGCGGGATGCCCGACGGCGAGACGGTGGCCGGCGCCGTGGTGGTCTCGTCCGGGGAGACGGTCCCTTCCGAGGAGACCGCCCCTTCCGAGGAGGTCGCCGTGGCCGACGGCGGATACCGGCCGGTCGTGGCCGTGCTCCCGGGGCTGGACGGCGGGTCGGAGGTCGTCGCGCCGGCGTCCGGTGGCGGCTGGGTCGTCGGCGACGACGACGGCGGCCCGCTCGCCGCCCCGGACGGCGTCGGTGACGGGCCCGGGCCGGAGGTCGGGCTGACCAGGGGACGGGGACGCGGCGCGCTGGGCCGGTCGTCGGTGTGGCCGTGCGGCCACAGGAACAGCCCGGCGCCCAGCCCCGCCACCGCCAGCACGCAGCCGGCGGCCCGGCGCGCGGCCCGCACCCGGCGGCGCGCCACCACCCGTGCGCGCAGCCGGTTCCGCTGACCGGGGCCGAAGGACACCTGTTCCCGGGTGTGCATCAGCTGCGTCAGCTGCCGCTCGAAGTGGTCCCGGTACTCCGGGTCATCGCCGGGATCCAGGCGCTCCGTGCGAGCCACGTCGTCCAGATGCTCCATGCGGTCCATGGGTCCTCCCTCACCCCACCGGCTCGATGACGTCGGCCAGGAGCCCGCGCAGCCGGGCCACCCCGCGCGCGGCGTGGGACCGGGCCGTGCCCGCCGGGCAGCCCAGGATCTCCGCGACCTGCCGGTCGGGCAGGTCCTGGTAGTAGCGCAGGACCACGGCGGCCCGCTGCTGCGGCGTCAGCTGCGCGAGCGCGGCCTCCAGCCGGGAACGCTCGGCCACGGCCGCCGACACGTCGCCGTCCGCCGCCACTTCGGGCAGCTCCTCCACGGGCCGCTCGCCCCACCAGCGCCGCCGGGCCGATCGGGCCGCGGCCCGCGCCAGCACTTTGCGGACATACGCCTCCGGCGCTTCGTCGGCGACCTTCGCCCAGACGAACCACAGCTTGACCAAGGACTCCTGCAACAGGTCCTCGGCCCGGTGCCGATCCCCTCCGGTGAGCAGACGGGCCAGATGGAACAACACCGACCAGCGGGCCGCCACGAACGCGTCGTACTCACCGGCCCTGGTCTGCTCCATCCCCACGGTCCTCGTTCTCGCCGGCTGCCTACACCAGGAGTAAGGCCCTGGACCCCGCCCCCTGCTGCACCCCCCGGACGTGACCTGCGTCACGCACAGGCCGCGCACCGGCTCGGGGCAGTCTCCCGCACCGGCGGCGGGGCCGGTTCAGGCGACCCTCAGCAGCAGTACCGCCCGGGCCGGGACCGTGATCCGGGTGCCCGCCCGGTGGACCGTGCCCGGTGCCTCGGCCTGCTCCTCCCGCGACGTGTCCACGACCACCTCGTACCGCTCGGCCCACGGCGGCCCGGGCAGGACGAAGCCGGTCGGCCGGTCGCCCGCGTGCAGCACCGCGAGGAAGCTGTCGTCCAGGACCGCCGCCCCCCGCTCGTCCCGGCCCGGGATGTCCCGCCCCGACAGGTACATGCCGAGCGTGGCCGCGGGCGCGTACCAGTCGAGCTCGGTCATCTCCGCGCCCCGCGAGGTGAACCAGGCCAGGTCCCGCAGTCCGTCCGCGGTCTGCGACCGGCCGGAGAAGAAGGCCCGCCGGCGCAGCACCGGATGCCGGTGGCGCAGCGCGATCAGCCGCGAGGTCAGCTCGAACAGCGCCCGCCAGCCGGGGTCCTGCAGCAGCGACCAGTCCAGCCAGCCGATCTCGTTGTCCTGGCAGTAGGCGTTGTTGTTGCCGCGCTGGGTACGGCCCAGCTCGTCACCGGCGACCAGCATGGGCACGCCGGTGGACAGCAGCAGGGTGGTGAGCAGGTTCCGCAGCTGCCGTCGCCGCAGCGCCCGCACCCGCTCGTCGTCGGTCTCGCCCTCCGTGCCGCAGTTCCAGGAGCGGTTGTCGTCCGTGCCGTCCCGGTTGTTCTCGCCGTTGGCCTCGTTGTGCTTGCGCTCGTAGGAGACCAGGTCGCGCAGGGTGAAACCGTCGTGCGCGGTGACGAAGTTGACCGAGGCGTACGGGCGCCGGCCGCCCCAGGCGTACAGGTCGCTGGAGCCGGAGAGGCGGTAGCCCATCTCCCGCACGTCCGGCAGGGCGTGCCGCCAGAAGTCCCGTACCGCGTTGCGGTAGCGGTCGTTCCACTCCGTCCACAGCGGCGGGAACGCGCCGACCTGGTAGCCGCCCGAACCGATGTCCCAGGGCTCGGCGATCAGCTTCACCCGGCGCAGCACCGGATCCTGGGCGATGACCGCGAGGAACGGGGAGAGCATGTCGACGTCGTGCATCGAGCGGGCCAGCGCCGCCGCGAGGTCGAAGCGGAAACCGTCGACGCCCATCTCCGTGACCCAGTAGCGCAGCGAGTCGGTGATCAGCCGCAGCACCTGGGGCTGGACGACGTGCAGGGTGTTGCCGCAGCCGGTGTAGTCGGCGTACCGGCGGGCGTCCGGCTGGAGCCGGTAGTAGCCCCGGTTGTCGATGCCCTTCAGGGACAGGGTCGGCCCCAGCTCGCCGGCCTCGGCGGTGTGGTTGTAGACCACGTCGAGGATGACCTCGATGCCGGCCGCGTGCAGGGCGCGCACCATCCGCTTGAACTCGCCGACCTGCTGCCCCGTCGTACCGGAGGCCGCGTAGGCCGCGTGCGGGGCGAAGTAGCCGATGGAGTTGTAGCCCCAGTGGTTCTTCAGGCCCCGGCGCAGGAGGTGGTCCTCGTGCGCGAACTGGTGCACGGGCAGCAGCTCCACGGCCGTGACGCCGAGGTGCACCAGGTGCTCGATCGCGGCCGGGTGCGCCAGCCCGGCGTAGGTGCCGCGCAGCTCCTCGGGGACGCCGGGGTGCAGTTTGGTGAAACCGCGCACGTGCAGTTCGTAGATGACCGAGTCGGCCCACGGCGTCTTGGGGCGCCGGTCGTCCGACCAGTCGTCGTCATCGTGGACGACGACCCCCTTCGGCACGTGCGGCGCCGAGTCGCGCTCGTCCCGCACGGTGTCCGCGACCTGCTGTTCCGGCCAGTCACGGACGTGCCCGTACACCTCGGGCGGCAGCCGGAACTCACCGTCCACCGCCCGGGCGTAGGGGTCCAGCAGCAGCTTGGCCGGATTCCAGCGGGCGCCGGTCCACGGGTCCCAGCGGCCGTCCACCCGGTAGCCGTACCGCTGCCCCGGCATCACGCCCGGCACGAAGCCGTGCCAGATCTCGTGCGTCAGCTCGGTCAGCGCGACCCGCGCCTCCCGGCCCCGCTCGTCGAACAGGCACACCAGGACCGCCTCCGCCCCGGCCGCCCACAGCGCGAAGTTGGTGCCCGCGACCCCGTCCGGGCCGACCCGGAACCGGGCCCCCAGCGGGGTCGGCGCACCCGGCCACACGGCCGGGGCGGGCGGTACGGCCCGCCGCGAGCCGTTCACCGCCGCCGGTTGCCCGCTCCCGGCCGGCTCCCCGGCCGGTGCCCGCTGCTCGGCTGCGCTCGTCACCTGTCGGCCCCTCTTCCCGTGCCTCGCCCGGGGGCGGCGCAGTCCGCCGCGCCCGGCGGCCGGGCATGCCTGTCGGCACCCTCGGCCACCCGGCACAGCTGCGCCCCGACGGCTCCGGCGCGGGCGCGGCGGCTCCCCAACGTGTCGTCCTTCCCTCTGTTCTGCCCAGTGCGTGCGTCGCACTCACGTTTCCCCGGAGCCGCCCCGTCGTTGAGCCCCGCGTGAGGCACGTACAAGGACGCGCGTGGCGCGCGTGGGCCGCGCTGGCGGCGGTAGTGATGGGGACAGGGCTGCTGGCCGGCTGTTCCCCGGACGGCCCAGGACCGCTGGGCATGGGCGGGGCGCTGGGCGGACGCCCGGCTCCCGAGGACGTCATCCGGGTGACCCCCGAGGACGGTGGCAAGGCCGTACGGCCCGGCGACCGGCTGCGGGTGCGGGTGCCGGGCGGGCGCCTGGAGAAGGTGACCGTCGTCAAGACGCAGGACGCGCAGGACTTCCCGGTCCGCGGGCACGTCAGCGAGGACGGACTGAGCTGGCGGCCGGACGACGACCGGCTGGCGCTCGCCGCCGAGTACACCGTCGACGTGGTCGCCCTGGACGCCCGGGGCCGCCGCTCCGCCCGGCACACCACGTTCACCACCTACGTCCCCGACCAGCGGTTCATCGCCTACGTCACCCCCGAGAACCGGGCCGTCGTCGGCACCGGGATGATCGTCTCCCTCTCCTTCAGCCAGGAGATCGCCGACCGCGCCGCCGTCGAACGCGCCGTGCACGTCACGGCGCGGCCGCCCGTCGAGATCCGGCCCCACTGGTTCGGCAAGGGCCGTCTGGACTTCCGCCCCGAGCACTACTGGAAGCCCGGCACCGAGGTCACCGTCGACCTGGACCTGCGGGACGTCGAGGGCGCGCGCGGCATCTACGGCCTGCAGGACAAGACCTTCTCCTTCACCGTCGGACGCAGTCAGGTCTCGCTGGTCGACGCGGCCAAGCACACCATGGACGTACGGCGCGACGGACAGCTGCTCGCCACCGTCCCCATCACGGCGGGCGCCCCCAAACACCCGAGCTACAACGGGAAGATGGTGGTGATGGACATGCTGGAGGTCACCCGCATGAACAGCCGAACCGTCGGTTTCGGCGGCGAGTACGACATCCCCGACGTGCCGCACGCCATGAAGCTCACCGACTCGGGCACCTTCCTGCACGGCAACTACTGGAACCCGGACGCCCCCGGCCGGGAGAACGTCAGCCATGGCTGCGTGGGCCTGACGGACGTCAAGGGCGGCAGCTCGGACACCCCCGCTGGCTGGTTCTTCGACCGGAGCCTCGTCGGCGACGTCATCGAGGTCGTCAACAGCAAGGACAAGACCGTCGCCCCCGACAACGGCCTCGGCGGCTGGAACATGACCTGGAAGGACTGGCGGGCGGGCAGCGCGCTGAAGTGACCCGGGCGCCGGGCCCGCCGGTCACGCGGTTGTGGGCGGCCCGCCGGGCGGCCCGCCGGGCGGCACCCGGCCGTGACCGGCCGCCCGGCGGTACGGCTCTCCGGCGGTACGGCTCCCGGCGGCTCGGCTCTCCGGCGGTACGGCTCTCAGCGGCTCGGCTCGGCTCCCGGCGGCTCGGCTCTCCGTCCGCTGGGTAGAAGCAGGAGGTGAGGGGCGGGGTTCACGGTGCCGGTGGACGGCGGAAGTTGCGACGGAACGGTGACATTCGCCTGACACCACGCCCAAAACCCGGCGGATACCATGCCCCAATGTGCGCGCGGGACGCGCCGGGGCATGGCCTGACCTGGGCCTGTGAGGGGAGAACAACTTGAACGTGCGGCCGATATCGGGGGCATCGGTTGTGGGGCGGGGCATAGGCCGCAAGGGGCCGGCGCTGGTGGCCGGCGCGCTGCTGCTGGCGCTCACGGCGTGCGGCGGGGGCGGCGGTTCCGGTTCCGGTCCGGGCGACGGCGGGGGCAAGGGCGGCGCCCGGGACAAGCAGTCGGCCGCAGCCGTCACCATCACCCCCAAGTCCGGTGCCACGGGCGTCGACACCACCGACGCCGTGAAGGTCGACGTCGCCAAGGGCAAGCTGACCGAGGTCACGGTCGAGGACGCCAAGGGCGCGAAGGTCGACGGCAGGATAACCGGCGGCGCCTCCTGGACGCCGTCGACCCACCTGGCCGCCGGCACCAAGTACACGGTGCACGCGGTCGCCGAGGACTCCGAGGGCCGCAAGGCCGCCGAGGACTCCAGCTTCACCACGCTGACTCCGAAGAACACCTTCGTCGGCTACTTCACCCCCGAGGACGGCTCCACCGTCGGCGTCGGGATGCCCTTCTCCGTCCACTTCACCCGGGGCATAACCAAGCCCCAGGACGTCGAGAGGGCCATCACGGTCAAGACCGAACCGGCCGTCGACGTCGAGGGGCACTGGTTCGGCAACGACCGCCTGGACTTCCGGCCCGAGAAGTACTGGAAGACCGGCACCAAGGTCACCGTCGACCTGAACCTGGACGGCGTCGAGGGCCGTGACGGGGTCTACGGCAAGCAGCACAAGACCCTGAAGTTCACCATCGGCCGCAACCAGGTCTCCGTCGTGGACGCCAAGAAGCACACGATGAAGGTCACCCAGGACGGCAAGGTCGTCAAGACGATCCCGGTCACGACCGGCAAGCCCGGCTACGCCACCTGGAACGGCCAGATGGTCATGAGCGAGAAGCTGACCGTCACCCGGATGAACGGCGAGACCGTCGGTTACGGCGGCGAGTACGACATCAAGGACGTCCCGCACGCCATCCGCCTCACCACCTCCGGCACCTTCATCCACGGCAACTACTGGGGCGGCGGCGCCTTCGGCAACTTCAACGCCAGCCACGGCTGCGTCGGCCTGCGGGACGTGCGCGGCGGCTACAGCAAGAGCGTCCCGGCGGCCTGGTTCTTCAACCACTCGATGATCGGCGACGTGGTCGTCGTCAAGAACTCCGACGACCGCACGGTGGACCCCGACAACGGCCTCAACGGCTGGAACATGTCCTGGGCCGACTGGAAGAAGTGACCCGTCCCCGGTGTACGGGCCCGGTGCTGTGAGGAACGGCACCGGGCCCGTCGGCGTTAGTCCCCGTTAACCTGCCTGCATGACCGTCAATCTCGAAGTCGCCGAAGGCGTGGGAGTCCTGCGTCTTGACCGGCCGCCGATGAACGCGTTGGACATCGCCACGCAGGACCGGCTGAAGGAGCTCGCCGAGGAGGCCACGCGCCGCGACGACGTGCGTGCCGTGGTGATCTACGGCGGCGAGCGGGTGTTCGCGGCGGGCGCGGACATCAAGGAGATGCAGAACATGGACCACGCGGGCATGGTCGCGCGCGCCCGTGCCCTGCAGGACTCCTTCACCGCCGTGGCCCGCATCCCCAAGCCCGTCGTCGCCGCGATCACCGGCTACGCCCTCGGCGGCGGCTGCGAACTGGCCCTGTGCGCCGACTACCGCATCGCCGCCGACAACGCCAAGCTCGGCCAGCCCGAGATCCTGCTCGGCCTCATCCCCGGCGCCGGCGGCACCCAGCGGCTGCCCCGCCTGATCGGCCCCTCCAAGGCCAAGGACCTGATCTTCACGGGCCGTCAGGTCCGCGCCGACGAGGCCCTGGCCCTCGGCCTGGTGGACCGCGTCGTGCCGGCCGCCGAGGTGTACGAGCAGGCGCGCGCCTGGGCCGCCGGGCTCGCCCAGGGCCCGGCGATCGCGCTGCGCGCGGCGAAGGAGTCGGTCGACACCGGTCTGGAGACCGACATCGACACCGGACTCACCGTCGAACGGAACTGGTTCGCCGGCCTGTTCGCCACCGAGGACCGCGAGCTGGGCATGCGCAGCTTCGTGGAGGAAGGGCCCGGCAAGGCCAAGTTCCGCTGAGCCCGCCGATGTGAACTTTCGCGTAACTCGGCCCGAGACACTTGCAGTTGACGCGATGTCTCATCCGGGTCCCCCGATGGGGCGGTTTATGGGAGCCTTAACGCAACCTTAAGCCTGGCTTGTCGAGGGAGCCTGACGATTGCCCGGAAGTGAGCCGTCGCCGCAGGTCGCCGGGGGTGTACCGGACCCCGGTATGCCCTTGGCATATGACGGACGACCTGCCCGGAACGGGGGCGTGTGGGGGGCGTATTCCTCCGGAACGGCCCCCAAGTCGTCGGCGGCCCGCCATCATGGGGGCATGGCGGGGCTGGAGGGCATCGAGCAGCCGCGGGGACACAGCCGTGCGACCGCGGCGCGCTGGTCGCCGGCGGTCGAGGACGAACAGGCGCTCAAGGCGCTGGAACTGTTCGGCAACCCGACGGAGGCGGAGGTGCCGCTGCCGTCCCGCCCCGAGTCCGCCGCCAGCGCGCGCCGGCTCGCCCAGATCGTCGTCCTGCGCACCTGGCGGCTGTCTCCCAAGCTGACCGAGGACGTCGTCCTGCTCGTGTCCGAAGTCGTCGGCAACGCCGTACGGCACACCGGGGCCCGGGTCTTCGGCCTGCGGATGCGGCGCCGTCCCGGCTGGATCCGGGTGGAGGTCCGGGACCCCTCGCGCGGGCTGCCGTGTCTGATGCCGGTCCAGGAGACGGACGTCAGCGGCCGCGGGCTCTTCCTCGTGGACAAGCTCTCCGACCGGTGGGGCGTGGACCTGCTCCCGCGCGGCAAGACGACCTGGTTCGAGATGCGGGTCGCCGACCGCTGAGCAGGCGGCGAGTGGGCGGGTGCGCGACCGTCCACCCCGGGCCTCCCGGTCACCGCTCGCCCTCACGGCCCCGCCCCGCGACCGCACGACCCGACGCCATCCCCCAAAGCGACTAATCGGCGGATTTCTTACCCATCACCCCTTAAATGGTGGGCGTGACCACCACCAACCGACGCGAGGTGCTGCGCGCGGGCGCCGGGCTCGTCGCCGGCGGCGCGCTCGCCGCCGGTTGCGGCTCGGGCCAGGCCGCACCGCCCCCCGCCCCGGCCTCGGCGTCCGCGTCCGCCGCCCGTGCCCCCGGCCACTCCGCAGCCACCCCCCGGGCCGCCCCGGCCCCCCGCGCCTACCCCGGGCAGCCGGTCCAGATCACCCACGGCCCGCGCACCCGTCCGCAGGTCGCCCTCACCTTCCACGGCCAGGGCGACCCCGCCCTGGCCCACTCGCTGCTGAGCGAGGCGGAGAAACGGGGCGCCCGCCTCACCGTGCTCGCCGTCGGCACCTGGCTGGACGAGCACCCGGACGTCGCCCGGCGCATCCTCGACGGCGGCCACGACCTCGGCAATCACACCGAGCGGCACATCGCCGTCAACACCCTCGCCGAGGCCGACGCCCGCAAGGAGATCACCGACTGCGCCGGCCGGCTCCGGCGGCTCACCGGATCCATCGGCACCTGGTTCCGCCCCTCCCGGGCGCCCACCGCCTCCCCGCTCGTCGCGCGGCTGGCCCAGGCCGCCGGCTACCCGCACGTGCTGTCGTACGACGTCGACTCGCTCGACTACACCGCCCCCGGCGCCGCCGCCGTCACCCGCAAGGTCCTCGCCGACGTGCGGAACGGATCGGTGGTGAGCCTGCACTTCGGTTACCGGGACACGGTCGCCGCCCTGCCCGACCTCCTCCACGAACTCGACCGCCGCGGACTGCGCGCGGTCACCACCACGGAGCTGCTGAGCTGATGCGAACCACCCATGCCGCCCGCCTGCTGGCCGCAGGCGCCGCACTCACCGCCCTGACGCTGCTGTCCGCGTGCGGCGGCGGGCACCACGAGGACGAGGCCCTCGCCAGCAGGGCACCGGTCCAGCCGAAGGTGAAGCAGGCTCTGGTGAGCGTGCTGCCCGGGATGCCGCCCGTGGAGGATCCGACCGACATCTACTCCGCCGACCGCCCGGGCCGGCTCTCCCCGACCGTCAGGGACTTCCCGTCGCGGGTGTACGTCCCCAACACCAACTCGAACACCGTCACCGTCATCGACCCCGCGACCTACCGGATCCTCGAGACCATCCCGGTCGGCCGCCAGCCCCAGCACGTCGTGCCGTCCTGGGACCTGAAGACCCTCTGGGTCAACAACGACCTCGGCAACAGCCTCACCCCGATCGACCCGCGGACCGGCAAGGCCGGAAAGCCGGTCGACGTGCACGACCCCTACAACCTGTACTTCACCCCCGACGGCAAGTACGCGGTCGTGATGGCCTCCATGGACCGGCAGCTCGTCTTCCGCGACGCGCACACCATGAAGGTCGTCAAGTCCGTGCCGGTCAGCTGCTACGGCGTCAACCACGCCGACTTCTCCGTCGACGGCCGCTACTTCATCGTCTCCTGCGAGTTCAGCGGCGAGCTCCTCAAGGTCGACACCGCGCGGATGGAGGTCGTCGCCCAGGAGAAGCTGCCGCTGCACGGCGCCATGCCGCAGGACGTCAAGCTCTCGCCGGACGGCAAGCGGTTCTACATCGCGGACATGGTGGCCGACGGGGTGTGGGTGCTCGACGGGGACAGATTCACCCGGCCCGAGCTGCTCGCCACCGGCAAGGGCGCCCACGGCCTGTACATCAGCCGGGACTCCCGCGAGATGTACATCTCCAACCGGGGTGAGGGCACCATCTCGATCTTCGACTTCGCCGCCGGCCGGCTCACCAAGAAGTGGCACCTGCCCGGCGGCGGCAGCCCCGACATGGGCGGCGTCTCGTCCGACGGCAAGGTCCTGTGGCTGTCCGGCCGCTACAACGCCGAGGTGTACGCCATCGACACCCGCACCGGGGCCCAGCTGGCCCGCATCAAGGTCGGCAGCGGCCCGCACGGCCTCGCCGTCTATCCGCAACCCGGCCGCTACTCCCTCGGGCACACCGGCATCTTCCGCTGACGCCGGGCCGGGGCCGGCCGGGTGGCCGCCGCACTCCGGGCTCGGCGGGGCCGTTAATCTGACCAGCGTCAGTACGCCAGCTCGGCAATGAGAAACACGAAAAAAGGGGCGGATCGGTGGCGGACATCGAGGAAGCACGCAAGCAGTTCCAGCGGATCGATGCGGACGGTGACGGATTCATCACCGCCGCGGAGTTCAAGTCCGCCCTGGCTCAGGCGGGTGACTGGAACGTCACCGACACCGTGGCGGAGGCCGTCATCAAGACGCGTGACCTCAACGGCGACAAGGTCCTGTCGTTCGACGAGTTCTGGGCCTACCTGAGCAAGTGACGTACCCGTGAGGGGGCGCTCTTCCCGCCGGGAGCGGGCGGGGCGCCCCCTTCGTCATGCCCCTGCGGCCCCTGGGTGCGGGGGCCGCTCACCCGGTTGCCGCGGCGGCGGAATACGCCCCGGCCGTGCCCGGTTGACGCCACCGTACGAACGCATGCACATGCATGCATCGACTCCGGAGGGCATGTCATGAAGATCGGCATCATCGGTGCGGGCAACATCGGCGGCAACCTCACCCGGCGGCTCACCGCCCTCGGCCACGACGTGTCCGTGGCCAACTCGCGCGGTCCCGAGACCCTCGCGGCACTGGCCGAGGAGACCGGCGCCACCCCGGTACCCGCAACGGAGGCGGCCAAGGGCGCGCAGGTCGTGATCGTCACCGTCCCCCTGAAGGCGGTCCCGGACCTCCCCTCCGGCCTGCTGGACGGCGCCGCCGAGGGCGTCGCGGTGATCGACACCGGGAACTACTACCCGCAGCAGCGCGACGGCCGGATCGCGGCCATCGAGGACGACGGCCTCACCGAGAGCCGCTGGACCGAACGGCACCTCGGCCACCCGGTCGTCAAGGCATTCAACGGCACCTATGCCCAGGACCTCCTCGACCGCCCCCGCCCCGCGGGGGACCCGGAGCGCATGGCACTCCCGGTCGCCGGCGACGACGAGGCGGCCAAGCGGATCGTCCGGGACCTGATCGACGAGCTGGGCTTCGACACCGTCGACGCGGGCGGCATCGACGACTCCTGGCACCAGCAGCCCGGCACCCCCGTCTACGGCCTCCAGGAAGGCGTCGAGGGGGTGACGAGGGCCCTGGCGCAGGCGTCACCGCAGCGGCCGGCGGACTTCCGGGGCTAGGTCCTGTCTGACACGTCGTCGCCCGAAGGGCGGCCGCGCGGCGTCAGGTGCGTGCTCTCGGCGTGCCGGCCCCAGGCGCTCGTACGGGACGTACTCGGGTCTGGGGCC
>NZ_JBEOTD010000061.1:0-30924 GCF_040426375.1 Streptomyces sp. NPDC096012 | reverse complement strand
ACGCTACGAACGCAAGGCCGAGCACTTCCTGGCCTTCACTGCCATCGCCTGCAGCCTCATCTGCTACCGCAGACTCGCCAAATGAGACGACGTCTAAGCCGGTGGCGGCCGTCTGCGGCGACTCGGGTGAGATCATCCGCCCATGAGCAGCGATCTGGAAGTAAGTGCTCTGGCGATCAATGTCACGATCCCGCAGGCGCTCCGCTGGACGGACACTCGACGTGGTGAGGCATTCATGCTGACCACACTCAACGTCCGGCTCCTCCCGGACGGCCACCTCGCAGTGAAGGCCTACGGCAGACCAGTCGGTGGCGGTCGGGGCGCGTACGTCTCGTTCCCTGTCCCCGATGAACCCGAACTGGCGGCCCTGGTCTCCGACGCTGCCAGCCGTGCCGGGGCGTTGTGGGCCGCCCATCGTGGTCTCGGCTGATCTCGGGGCTCATATCGGACCGTGATCACTGTGCGGGAAGCGCCCTGGCGGCGGGGCCTGGACCGGCAGACCTTGTCACGTGACGCGAGTGCAACTGACGCACAGTGGAGGGGAGTTCATCGAGCCCTACCTGCCGATCGGAGAGTACGGCCCGTACCGGGTGCGCCTGCGGCAGCAGTTCGGGGGCGTGGCCTGGCGGTTCGAGACAGGCAGGCAGACAGAGAGGCCTGACGAGCCGAAGTCTGTCCTGACCGACGGTCACGCGCTCTGCCGCCCGGTCGCAGGTCAGGGGGTGACCACGCGGTGCCTATGTGTGAGAGTCTGCCGTGTATGCCGACCTTCGACGTGTACGCCGACGGCCCGGACGCCTCGCACTGGGAAGTGCCCGCCTCCGGCGCCGCCCGTTTCAGCTGGGAGTACGACGACGGACGCGAACGGCTCCTCGCCCTTTACCAGAAGGGTAAGGACAAGCAGTGGGACGGGGCCAAGCGCATCGACTGGGACCTGGAGGTCGATCCGTACGACGCGCTCGGGACGCCGGACGAGGCCATGTCCGTGTACGGCAGTCGTTACTGGGCGAGGATGTCCGAGCGCGACCGGTCCGAGCTGCGCCGGCACTACGCCTCCTGGCAGTTCAGCCAGTTCCTGCACGGTGAGCAGGGCGCCATGGTCTGCGCGGCGCGGATCGTGGAGTCGGCGCCGGACCTGGACGCGAAGTTCTTCTCCGCCACCCAGACCATGGACGAGGCCCGGCACGCCGAGATCTACGGCCGCTTCCTGCACGAGAAGATCGGGCTGGTCTACCCGGTCGACGACAACTTGCAGGCCCTTCTGGGCGACACGCTGCGCGACAGCCGGTGGGACATGCCGTACCTGGGGATGCAGGTGCTCATCGAAGGGCTCGCGCTGGCCGCCTTCGGTCTGGTCCGGGACACCACGGACAAGCCGCTGCCCCGGCAGATACTCGCGTACGTGATGCAGGACGAGGCGCGGCACGTCGCCTTCGGGCGGATGGCACTGCGCGACTACTACCGGCAGCTCACCGACGCCGAACTGCGCGAGCGTGAGGAGTTCGTCATCGAGGGTTGCCATCTGATGCGCGACCGGCTGCGCGGGACCCAGGTGTTGGAGAACTTCGGCATCCCGAGGGCCGAGACGGAACGGCTCAGTGAGGAGTCCGGGGGTCTGCGACTCTTCCGCAAGCTGCTGTTCAGCCGGATCGTGCCGTGCGTGAAGGACATCGGGCTGTGGGGCAGACGACTGCAGCAAGCCTATGTCGACCTGGGCGTACTGGAGTTGGGGGACTCCAACCTGGACCTGCTGATGAACCAGGACGAGGAGATCGCCGAACGCCTCGACGCCGAGCGGTTCGCGGCGGAGGAGCGGGAACGGATCGCCGAGATACACGCGACCGTGCGGGAGGGAGCAGCCGGAGACCTTCAGGCGGACGGGGAGGACCGGGCGCGGTAGCCGTAGGCGGGCCGGGGCCGCAGGACGTGGCTTGAACTGTTCGCGTCGAATCCGGCGGGTCCCCACAGGGGGCATATAGGGTCAGCGCATGAGTCTGACGCCACGGTTGATCGTCCCGGACCCCGACACCGCCGCGACCTACTACCAGAAGGCCATGGGCGCCAAGGAGGTCTTCCGCGCCGAGGACGACAGCGGCCGCGTGATGGTCGTCGTCCTGCAGATCGGCGGTTCCCCGCTCTCCCTGTCCCCCGCTGTGTCCGAGTGGGGCTGGCTCTCGCCCGACGACGTCGGCGGCTCCCCGGTCCTCCTGGAGGCGGAATTCACGGACCAGGACGCCGTCGCCGAGCGGATGGTGGCCGGCGGTGGCACCGTGGTCGTCCCGGTGGAGAACCGGCCGTACGGCAAGCGGGAGGGACGCCTGCGCGACCCGTTCGGTCACCTGTGGATCGTCACCGGTCCCCTGCGCTGAGACACCGGCCCCCTCCTCGCGGGGTCGATACCCGCGAGGAGGGGGCAGCAGGAGGTCTCGGGATCCGCGGTCGTCTCAGACGACCCGCAAGGGCCACGGCGAAGGCCGGTAGGAATAGGCCTCGGTGCCCTTGCGCACCCCTTGCTTGATGGCCGTCGGCAGCATCAGGTCGCGTATCACGCGGGTGATCCGCCGGTCGGGGGTCATCACCGCCCCCGTCTGCCGGGCCTGCTTCGCCATCGCGGCGACCCGCTCCCTCCGGGACTCCTCGAACGCGGCGAACGCCCGCGGCGCGGACGAATGTTGGTGCAGTGCCAGGGCGAGTTCGTAGGCGTCCTCCAGGCCGAGCGCGGCGCCGGCCCCCAGGTGCGGGGCCACCGCGTGCGCGGCGTCCCCCAGCACCGCGGCGCTCCCCCGGTGCCAGGTGTCCAGAGGCGGCACCTCGTGGACCGGCCACCGGCCGACCGGTCCGGCGGAGGCCTTCAGGACGCGCCGGATCACGGCGGGGTCGGGGCGGTGTCGGTCGGCCAGCCCCGCCACCCACCGCGCGTCGTCGATCTCGGCGAGTGTGGCGAAGGTGCGTTCACGGGTCTCCTTGTGGTTCTCGAACCACCACACGACGCCGGGCGACACCACCTGGTACCCGAAGAATCCGCGCAGACCGAAGACCATGTGGAACCGGCCGTCCACGGGCAGTTCCGCGGCGTCGATCTCGGACCTGCCCCCTGAGCCGACCACCTCGGTATAGGTGGGCCGGGGCGCGTCGGGGAGCAGCAGCCGGCGCGTGGCGGAGTTCACGCCGTCGCAGCCCAGCACGATGTCGGCCTCGGCGTGCGTGCCGTCCTCAAAGCCGATGCGCCAGCGGCCGTCGCCGTTCTCGTCCAGTGCGACGAGGCGCTTGGCGGTATGCAGCTTCACCCCGCTGTCGGTGGCCGCCTCGCGCAGAGCGCCGCTGAGTTCGCCACGCATGATGTTGGTGGTGCGTTCCGGGTTCCGGGCGAGTTCCCGACCTCTGTGGTTGGTGAAGTCGATGGACGTCGCCACGACGCCCTGTTCGAGGATCCGGTCGGCCAGCCCCAGACGCTCCAGTACGGCCCGCCCGTTCGGGGCGAGGTTGAGGAACGAGCCGACGTCCTGCGCCCGGCGCACGTATGCCTCGTACAGGTTCACCTCGAACCCAAGCCTGGCCAGGCACAGAGACAGCAGCGGTCCAGTGATGCCGGCGCCGACGACGGCGACCCGGCGGCTCGGTGTGGTGTTCTCGTTCGTCATCGTGTGCTCCTGATCGTGACCGTGGTCAGTGGCCGGGGCGGCCGCTTGCACTCCGGCATGCCTTGCCGATCACCGGGTGGCCCCACGCGAACGTGTCGCGGTTCTTTCGGCGTCCCCGCCGCGTTCGTCGCGGTGGAGCGCGCGCCACGCTCCGAGCCGGAATCCAGTCCCCGCCGGGGCGGAATCCACCCGGCATCGGCCTGGAATCGAGACGCGGCAGGATCGGACACACGGGGGCCGGTGACGAAGTCACGCGGGAGTCCGGCGTCGAAGCCAGCCAGCAGAACCTCACGCAAGCGTCCAAGAGTCCTCCTGGACCGGTTCCGGGAGCACCGTCGGCAGTCCTTCCGGCGGCGGTGCCGCAGGAACGCGCGCATGCCCCGACGACGCCGCCGGACCTCGGTCACGAGTTGTCACTCGTCACGGGAGAACGGGGGCAGGACCATGGCCACGCTCACGCACAAGAAGGAAGTCAGGTTCCTCCGCTGGCCGGTGCAGAGCCACGAACGCGACCAGTTGCGCGAGGCGGGACTGCCATGCCTGCTGGTCCTGGAGGGTCAGACGGCGCCGCCGAGCGACATTTCCCCCATCGAGGACTGGGTGCGCCCGCCGGTGGACCGGCTCGACCTGGCGGCTCGCGTCCACACGCTTCAGCGGCGCACCGGAACCGACTTCGTACCCGCGCTGGATCCCACCGGGATTCTCTATTACGGCGGTCAGTCGGTGCCGATGTCCGAGGCGCAGAGCGAGATGATGCGGTGCTTCCTGTCCGACTTCGGCCATCTCGTCCGCCGGGACACGCTGAAGGAGGCCCTGGGCGGGATCAGGAACGAGACGGTCACCAGCAACGCGGTGGACCTGCACATCATGCGGCTGCGTCAGCGGCTGGACGGCGTACGGCTGAGTCTGCGCACCGTGTGGGGGCGGGGTTACATCCTCGAGACCGCCACCTGATCCGGCCGGGCCCCGGAACGTGCGCCTGCACGTTCCGGGGCGCTGCTCGGCGCGGTCAGCCCGCCTGAGGGCGCCAGCGCTCGTGCACTTTGCCGCGCAGTTCGTGGAGTTCGGTGAACGGCATCGTAGCGCGGCCCATGAGGTGCGCGGCCCCTGAGGTGCCGGCGGTGCCGGGCTGTTCCCCGAGCATCTTCATGACCAGGCCCACATGTCCGATCTTCCACTGGAAGAAGCCGTTGCCGACCCTGAGCATCGCCTCGACGACCCGGTGGAACGAGCCCGCCTCGACCCCCGCGGTGACGATCTCCTCCAGGTCGGCGCCGATCCGCTCCAGCCCGGAGCGGAAGGCGAGGAACAGGGAACCGGAGCGGCTGGCGCTGCCGAGAACCCTCTCCAGTTGGTGGGACTGGCTGGACTGGGCGCCGCTGGCCCTGCCGAGGTACTTCCGGAACTGGGCGAAGTCCTCCGCCGGCAGTCGTTCGAGCGCCATGAGCTGCTCGTGCAGCAGGCGCAGCAGCTCGCTGGACCGGTAGAGCAGGTCGACGGACCGCTCCAGGTCCACGGTGGTCATCGTCAGGAAGTGGCCCTCTACGGCGGCGAGGTCGCCCAGGATCTGCTTCAGCCACAGCTCGCAGGTCTGGTGGCTGACGATGAAGAACTGTTCGGAGAGCAGCGTGGCGAGGTCCGCCTCGTCCTCCGGGGTGCGGGGTTGCTGGAGCGTCAGCAGCTCGTCGAGCTTCAGGTAGGAGGCGTAGGTCATCTCGGTGAGCGTCACCGCTGCCTCTTCTCACGGACGAGGGCGACCAGGCGTTCCACTCCGGTGATGAGCTGTTCCCGCTCGACGCAGAACGCGATCCGGACCAGGCCGGACGCGACACCGCCGGGCTTCAGCGGTCGCATCGTGCCGTCCGCGGCGAATTCGGGCCGTGCGGAGAACCCGCTGCCGGGGACCACCACGACGTCGTGGCGGAGCATGAGTTCGGCGCTGAACTCCTCGCCGGTCAGACCGGTGCAGGAGATGTCGGCCATGGCGTACCAGCCGCCGCCGGGCAGTGCGGGCAGCAGTCCTTCCTCGACCAGCGGGGCGAGCGCGGCGTCCCGGTTCCCTCGGACGAAGTCGTGGTTGTGGGCGAGGGCTCCCGAGGCGTCCAGAGCGGCCAGTCCGGCGTACTGGACTGGCGCGTTGGGGGCGATGATGCAGGATTCCTGGACGCTGCGCATGGCGGCGGCCGTCTCCGGTCGCGACACCGCGACGTAGCCGAGCCGGTAGCCGGTCATCGCCGGCCCCTTGGAGAAGGTGAAGACGCTGTTGACGATGCGCTGCATCGCGGGACGGTCGCGCTCCAGGGCGGCGATAGACAGGTGGGGGCCGGAGAACGCGAAGTCCTCGTAGGCCTCGTCGCTGATGATCTGCCAGCCCCGCTCGTCGGCGATCTCGTACAGGGTCTGTTGCAGCGGGAGGTCGGCGACCGCACCGGTGGGATTGGCGGGGGTGTTGAGCAGCAGCGCCCGGGTCGCGGAAGTGGCCGCCTGCCGGATCGACTCGGGGTCGGGCGCGAAGTGCTCGTCGAGCTTGTAGAACACCGGACGGAATCCGGCGAAGAGGGCCTGTTGCAGGTGTACGGGCCAGTGGATCTCCGGCATCAGGATCTCCGCGCCCGAGTCGGCGAGGCTGCGCATCAGGGCGCTGAGCCCCTGACACGACCCGGGGGTGACGAAGAGCCGGGCGGGTTCGGTGTCGACGCGGTTGACGGTGTCGAGCTTGTCCGCGAGACGCTCACGGAGTTCCGGGAGCCCCTGTACGTCTATGTAGCGGGCCCGGCCCTCCTGGACGGCGGCGGCGAACTCCTTGGCAACGGAGTCCGGCGGGCCGAAAGCCGGCTCGCCCACGTGCAGCTTGATCTGGCCCGGGTGCTCCCGCTCGCGCTCGTTGGCGATCCGGAAGGACTCGTACAGCCAGGAGGAGGGGATCGCCGAGGCCGGGGCGAAATACGGTGAAGCGGTCTGCGTCATCTGAATCTTGCCTTTCCGCTGAGTGCAGGGCCGGCCGGATCAGGCAGGCCGGGTGGTACTGCTGAGCCGTGGCTCAGGCCGTGCGCCCGCCGTCCACGGATACCAGGGAACCGGTGACCCAGGACGAGGTCTCGGGGTCGACGAGGTGGCACACCCAAGCCGCCACCTCCGGCGCCAGGCCGAAGCGCCTCAAGGGGGTGCCGGCCACGATGCTTTCGCGCAGGGTGTCCGCGCCCTCGCCCGCCGCCAGGTCCCACAGACCCGTGTCGACCGGGCCGGGCAGCACGGCGTTCACCCGGACCTCGGGCGCCAGCTCCACGGCGAGCGACCTGGTCAGGGAGTTCAGGGCGGCCTTGCTGGCCCCGTAGAACGACCGGTTCGGCATCGCGAGAACGCCGCCGACGGAGGACACGTTGACCACACAGCCCTGACTGGCGCGCAGCAGGGGCAGCAGCGCCCGGATCAGCAGGGCGGGAGCCACCAGGTTGGTGTCGATCATCTCCCGCAGGTCCGCCTCGGCGGCGTCCTCCAGGCGGTCGAAGACCGCGTGCCCGGCGTTGTTGACCAAGGCGTCGACGCCACCGAGCACCTCCACGGCGCGTTCCGCGATCCGCGCGGCGGCGTCGGGGGCGGTGATGTCCACGGCGCACGGCACCGCTGTGCCCGCGCCTTCGGCCCGTGCCTTCGCCGTCACCTCCGCGAGCCGGTCGGCCCGTCGTCCGACCGCCAGGACGTCGGCACCCAGCCCGGCCGCGCGCGTGACCACGGCGGCGCCGATGCCCGAACCGCCGCCGGTGACGACCAGCCGAAGGCCTGCCCAGGGACTACTCATGTGCCGAACCGCCTCCTTTTCGTGTGGACGGGAATCCGCCGCGCCAGGTCCTCCAGCAGCAGCGCGGGATCGTCGAAGACGTGGAAGTGGCCTCCGTGTCCGATGGCGAGGCTCGTGTTCCCGGTGGTGAGCCGGCCCCAGTGGCGGCCGGCCAGGACCGGTACGAGAGGGTCTCCCCGGGCGATGCAGACGTGCACGTCGCAGTGGAGCCGCACCGGGTCCTGGCAGGAGAGGTAGCGCTCGTGCGTGGCGATGTCCGCCCGCATCGCGGGGAGCAGCAGGTCGCGCAGCTCGGTCTGCGACGCGATGTCGGGGTCGATGCCCCCGAGGGCGACGAGGCGCTCCCACAACTCCTCGTCAGGCAGCAGGTGCTCGTCGCGGGGGGGCCGGGCCGGGTCCCCGGGGGCCCAGGCGCCGGACGCGACGAGAAGGGCTATGTCGAGGCCCGCCCCGGGGCACCTGCGGGCCACCTCGCAGGCGACGGCCGAGCCGAAGCTATGGCCGAAGAGCAGCAGGTCCGCCGGTGGAAGCCGGGTCAGGTCGGTGACGATCTCCTCGGCGATCGCGCCGACATCCTCCGCCGGCGGCTCCGCCAGCCGGTCGCCGTGCCCGGGGTACTGCGCGGCGCACAGCTCGACGGTACCGGGGAACGCGGCGGGGAGCGCGGCTCGCCAGCCGGCGAAGTTCTCCGCGCGGCCGCCGGAGTGCGGCAGCCCGAGCAGCCGGAGCCTGGGGCGTTCCGTGTGCGCCACCGTGCGCACGGATCCGCGGTGCACGCCCATGGCCGATTCCCCCTTCGCCGTCTCGAAAGTGAGAGTCGCACGCACGCTCGGGACCGCCGCGGAAACCTTCATCATTCATTCAGCGCCGCCTGGGGCGCGGGCGCGAAGGGTGAGGATCGAGACCGGAAACAAGCACCCCCGTAGTGGCCCGGTGTCCACGCCGAGCCCTTCGCGAAGGCCCCGTGTCCGGGCCGAAAGGAGTCTCCTGGTGGTCTCCTCCCCCAGCGGCGCCGTGTGCGACGGCCCGGACGACGACACCTCCGGGGCGGTTCTCGACCTCACCGACCCGACGGCGTTCGTCGAGCACGACCCGTACGCGTACTGGGACCGGATGCGGCGCAGTGATCCGGTGCGCTGGCATCCCCCCGCGGACGGCCGCCCCGGGTTCTGGGCGGTGGCCCGGCACCGTGACGTCCAGACCTGTTACAAGGACGCGGCCCGGCTGAGCTCGGCCCGGGGAACGGTGCTGGACGTCCTGCTGAGCGGCGGCGACTCGGCCGGTGGGCGGATGCTGGCGGTGATGGACCAGCCCCGCCACCGCAAGCTGCGCCAGGCGATGCTGCGTGCCTTCTCGCCACGGGTGCTGGGGCACGTCGAGCAGGCGGTGCGGCAGCGGGCCGACGCCCTGGTGGCCGCCGTGGTCGGTACGGGCGAGGCCGACGCCGCTCGGGACATCGCAGAGCATCTGCCGCTCAACACCGTGTGCGACCTGCTGGAGCTGCCCGCCGCCGACCGGCCCTCGCTCCTGGGCTGGAACAAGCGCGCGCTGTCGTCGGAGAGCGCCGAGGACGACCCCTTCGACGCGCTGGAGGCCCGCAACGAGATCCTGTCGTACTTCGTGGACGTGGTCCGCGAGCGTCGACGCCGCCCCGGCGAGGACGTGATCAGCATGCTCGCCGGCGCCCAGGTGGAGGGCGAGCCGATGACGGAGGACGATCTCGCCCTCAACTGCTACAGCCTCATCCTGGGCGGCGACGAGTCCACGCGGGTGACCACGATCGGGGCCCTGCACGCGCTGGGCGCCCACGAGGAGCAGTGGCACCGGCTGCGCACCGGTGAGGTGGCGGTGCGGTCGGCGGTGGAGGAGGTACTGCGCTGGGTGACCCCGGCCATGCATTTCGCCCGTACGGCCACCGTCGACCTGCGGATCGGGGATGCCGAGGTGTCGGCCGGCGACATCGTCACTCTGTGGAACACCTCGGCCAACAACGATCCCGAGGTCTTCGCTCGGCCCCGCACCTTCGACGTCGGCAGGGCGCACAACCCGCACCTCGCCCTCGGGCACGGCCCTCACTTCTGCCTGGGCGCCTTCCTCGGCCGACTGGAGCTGTCCGCCGTACTGGACTCACTGGTGCGCCGGGTGAACCGGATCGAGATCCTGGCGGAACCGCCGCGCGTCTACTCCACGTTCCTGTTCGGCCACAGCGCCCTGCGTCTGCGGCTCGACTGAGCCGCGTCCGCCTTCCGTTCAGACGTCCCCGCCGGGCCGGCGTGGGCCACGCGGGCCCGTGGCCCGTGGGCCCGTCCCGGCCTGGTCCGCGGCCCGCGCCGTTTGCCACCCGTGCTCCGTCGGGTTCAGTCCGCCGTCAGCAGGGCGGCCAGCTCCACCATGGTGGACCGCTCGAAGACGGCCCGCACCGGCAGGGTCATCCCCCATTCGTCCCGCACGGCCTTGGCGAGCCGCACCGCCAGCACCGAATGTCCGCCCCGGTCGAAGAAGTTGTCATCCGGCTCGACCACGGACACCCCGAGTACCCGGGAGGTCAGCGCACACAGCGCGGCCACCCGGTCGGAGGGGGCGACGGTGGCGGCCGGCCCACCGGGCGGCGTGGCGGCACTCACGGCCGCCCGTCGCTCCAGGTCGCGCCGGTCGATCTTGCCGTTGCTGGTCATCGGCAGGGACCCCGTCACCTCGACGCGAGAGGGCACCATGTGCGCGGGCAACCGCGCCGCGAGCCGCCCGCGCAGGTCCTCCGCGAGGTCGTCGGCCGGGTCCGCGCCGGGCACCACGAAGGCGACGAGGCGCGCCGAGTCCACCTCGCCGGCCACGACCACCGCGGCGAGCCGGACTCCCTCGCAGGCTTCCAACGCCGCCTCGACCTCGCCCAGTTCGACCCGGAAGCCGCGCAGCTTGACCTGCCGGTCGGCGCGGCCCGTGAAGTAGAGCCTGCCGTCCTTGTCCCAGTGGCCGAGGTCGCCGGAGCGGTACATCCGGCTCCCGGGGCGGCCGTACGGGTCCGCGACGAAGCGCTCCGCGGTCAGGGCGGGCCGGTTGAGGTAGCCGAGGGCCTCACCCTCGCCCACCAGGTAGAGCTCGCCGTCCTCGCCGGGCTGGCAGGGCTCGAGGTCGACGTCGAGCACCCGAACCTCGTTGCCCGGCCACGGTTCGCCGATGCTGACCGGCTCGCCCGGCCGCACCGGGCCCGCCATGGTCACTCCGACGGTCATCTCGGTGGGCCCGTACCCGTTGAACATGCGCCTGCCGGGCGCCCACCTGGCCACCAGCGCCTGAGTGCAGGAGTCGCCGGTGGAGAGCACCACCCCGCCGGGCAGGACACCGTCCGGGTCAGTGGCGGTCAGCGCGACCGGAGGCAGCACCGCGTGGCTGATCCGCCGGCCGATCAGGGTGCGGCGCAGCTCCTCTCCGGGCAGCACCGCGCGGTCGTCGGTGAGCACCAGGGTCGCCCCCGACAGCAGGGCCAGCGTCAGGTCCCAGAAGCCGGCGTCAAAGTTGAACGAGGCCCACTGGAGCACCCGGTCTCCGGGTCCGGGGCCGATCCAGCGCCGCTGCGTCTCGGCGAGCGCCGCCATGCCCGCGTGGGGGATCACTACGCCCTTGGGCGTCCCGGTGGAGCCGGAGGTGTAGATGACATACGCGGTGTCCTCGGCGTGCAGCGGCCGCCGCCGCTCGTCGTCGGTGACCGGCCGGTCCGGACGGGGAGCAGGGTCGGGGGCGGCCAAGTCGAGGGTTTCCAGTCCGGTGACGCGTACCGGCGGGTGGCCGGTGTGCAGCAGAGTCCGCAGCCCCGAGTCGGCAAACATGTGGTGCAGTAGCGCGGCGGGATAACCGGGGTCCAGGGGGACGTAGCCCGCCCCGGCGGTCGTCACGGCGAGTGCCGCCACCACCTGGTCGGTTCCGCGCGGGACGCAGATCCCGACGAGGTCGCCGGGGCCGAGACCGGCCGCGATCAGCCGCCGGGCCAACTGGTTCACCCGGTTCGCCAGTTCACCGTACGTCATCGTGGTGCTCTCGCTCTCGACCGCGGGCAGTTGCCGGTGCTCGGCCACCACCCGTTCGAAGAGCACGGGAAGGGTTTCGGCGGTGGACGTGGCGGAAGCGGTGGAGCCGACCGCCGCGGACGGGCAGGGGCGCACGTCCGGCCAGACGTGTTCGACGTGGGCGCGGGCGCGGCCCAGGGAGGTCGCGGGCAGTTCCACCCGCCATCCGGCGGGGGCCGGCAGCCGGGCGGGCCACAGCGACCGCTGGCCGCGCTGATTGCACAGGACCAGGTAGCTCTCGTCTGGGTCTTCGAAAGGGTTGGCTGGCATCGAGCGACCTCCTGTGTGACGGTGCCGCCGGATGGGTCCGGCGCCCCGCCAGGGCGCCGCGCGCGACACAGGTACCCCCACCCTGACCCGGACGAGGGGCGGGGCCCGCGTGGCCGGAAAGGAAGGTGAAGGTCCTCTCAGCTTTCTTTCAGCGGCGGCCGCGCGGGCGGCGACCGTCGTTACGTTGCCGGATGTGACAGCCACCGAGATCCGCCCGTCCGTGGGCCAGACCCTGCTCTGGTTCCTCGACCGCTACCGGGGCGAGGAGGGCGCGCTCAACTGCCCGGTGCTGTGCAGGTTGCGCGGCCCGCTCAACCGTGACCGGCTCCGGGAGGCGGTCGGCCAGGTGATGTCCCGGCACGAGGCGCTGCGCACCACCTTCACCGGCGGCGGCCACCGCCTCAAGGCGCTGGTGCACCCGGCCGTGTCACCGCGGATCCGCGAGGTGGACCTGACCGGCGAGCCGGATCCCGGGGCATGCGCCGACCGGGAGGCGGCCAGGGAACTGGGCACCCGGATCGACGCCACCGAAAGCGCCGTGCGCATCACCCTGTGGCGGCTCGCCGAGGACCATCACGTGCTCTGCTTCAACATGCACCACATGGTGACCGACTCGTGGTCCTGCAACGTGATCTTCGAGGACCTGTGCGCCGCGCTGGAGGGCAGGCCCTGCGGCGACGCCCCCGCGTACTCACGGTTCGCCGAGGAGCAGCGCGAGACCCTGGCCGGTCCTTCCGGGCAGCGGCTGAAGGCCTTCTGGAGCGAGCGCCTGAAGGACGTAACGCTGCCCCCGCTGCCGATCCGCCCGGCCACCGCGGGCGCGCCGCGCGACACCAGGCTCGTGCAGCACGTCCTGGACGCGCCGACGGTGACCGCGCTGGACGCCTTGGCCAAGCGGGAGCGGTCAACGAGGTTCGTGGCCCTGCTCACCGCCTACTACCGGGCCCTGCAGTCGGTCAGCGGCACCGAGGACCTGGCGGTGGCGACCCTGTTCGCCAATCGCAGCGCCGAACACCGGCGCACCGTGGGGTTCCTGGCCAACATGGTGCTGCTGCGGACCCGGCTGACCGGCGGCGACTTCACCGCGCACCTGCGGGCCACACACGGCACGGTGATGGAGGCGTTCATCCACCAGGCGCTGCCGTTCCAGATGCTGCCGATCAATCCGGGCGGCACCGACCGCCGGCTCGACGAGGTGGTGTTCCAGATGATGGCGGACCCGGTGTACTCCACCCGGGCCGGCGGCCTGGACATCGAGGTCTTGGTGCCCGACGACGTCGCCACCCGCTTCGAGCTGGAGCTGGTCGCCGTGCCCGACCGTGACACGGTGCGGGTGCTGCTGTTCTACAACCCCGACCGTTTCGACCCGGAGTTCGCCGAGTCGCTGCTCGCCGCGTACGTGGACATCTGCACGACCGCCGCCCGCACCGCGGCGCCCCACACCGACCACACCGGGGCGCGGCCCCGGCAGCGCACGGGAGGCCACGATGACCAGTGAGGTGACGGCGGGACGCGCGCTGTCCACCGAGGAGATCCGCGAAACCGTCGCCGCGCGGCTGGAACTCCCGGTCGCGGAGATCGGCTTGGACGAGGACCTCGTCACGCTCGGTCTGGACTCCCTCGGGATGATGAACCTGGCGGCCTCCTGGCAGGAGGCCGGTGTCGAAGTGACCTTCGGCGACCTGGTGGAGGAGCCCACCGTGCGCGCCTGGGCCGCGCTGCTGTCCGGGGCCGACGACGGCACGGGCCCGCGCCCGGAGGCGGAGCGGGACACGGACGCCGGGGCGGACGAGTTCCCGCTGGCCCCGATGCAGCACGCCTATTGGTCGGGCCGTCAGCCGGGTATGCCGCTCAACACCGGGTCGCACTTCTACTTCGAGTTCGACGTCACCGCCGACGTCGCGCGCTGGGACGGCGCGGTGGCCGCGGTGCGCCGCAGGCACCCCATGCTGCGGGCGGCCGTCGGAGAGGGGGGCCAGCGGATCCTGCCCGAATGCCGGGGGCTGGACGAGGTCGTCGACCTGCGGGGGCAGGAACAGCCCGAGCGCGAACAGCGCCTCGCGCGGCTGCGCGAGACCCTCTCGCACCAGACGCTGCCGCTCGCCGAGGGGGGCGGGCTCGACGTGCGGCTGGCGCTGCTGCCGGCCGGGAAGGGCCGGCTCTTCCTCGACATCGACATGATCGTCTGCGATGCGTCGAGCTTCCGGATCGTCGTCGGCGACCTGGCCCGCTGCTACGAGGACCCGGCCTGCGCACCCGCGCAGCCCGCCCTGACTTTCCCCGAGTACCGCCGCCTGGTCGACGAACACGGCCGGGAGCCCCGCCTGGAGGACGTCTCCTACTGGCGCGACCGCGCCGAGGACCTGCCCGAGGCGCCCCGCCTGCCGCTGGCCGCGCTGCCGGAGCGGATCGAGCGGGTGGACACGGTCCGGCGGCACGCCTGGCTGGCGCCGGAGACCTACGAACGGTTCTCCCAGCACGCGCGCAGCAACGGCCTGACGGTGTCGATGGCCGTCGCCGCCGCCTACGCGGACGTCCTCGCGGCCTGGAGCGAGGAGTCGGAGTTCCTGCTCAACCTGCCGGTGCTGAACCGGGTCCCGGTGCACCCGGACGTCGGCCGGATCGTCGGGGACTTCACCGATCTGCTGCTGCTCCAGGTGGCGCCGGACATGCGCCGCCCCTTCGTCGAGCGGGCCCAGACGGTGCAGGAGCAGTACCGGCACGATGCCGCGCACGCCACGTACGGTGGCACGTCGGTGCTGCGCGACCTCGCCAGGACCACCGCGGGGGCGAATCGGCGGGCGGGCGTCGTGTTCACCAGCGCGCTCAGCCTCGGTGAGCTGTTCGACGGGGCGACCCGTGCGGTGCTCGGCGCCCCGGTGTGGATGAGTTCGCAGACGTCGGGCGTGTGGATCGACCTGCAGCTGACCGAGCAGGACAACGGCATGCTGATCAACTGGGAGACCGCCGAGAACCTCTTCGAGGCCGGTGTTTCCGAGGCGATGTTCGGGGCCTTCGTCAACCGGGTGCGGCTGCTCGCCTCGCAGCCCAGTGCCTGGTGGGAGAGTCTGCCGGTGCGGCCGCCCGCCCCGCAGCTCCAGGCCCGCCGCAGCGCCAACGACACCCGCGCGGACCTGCCCCGCCGGGCGCTGCACCAGGAGTTCTTCCGGCAGGCTGCCGAGCGCGGCGGGGCGCCAGCGGCGCTCTGGGGCGACGGCCGGACGCTGACGTACGGGGAGCTCGCCGAGCGGGCCCTGCGGCTGGCCCACGTCCTGCGCACCGCCGGTGTCACCGCGGGCGACCGGGTCGTGATCACCCTGCCCAAGGGTGTCGAACAGGTGGTCGCGGTGCTGGCGGTGCACGCGCTGGGCGCGGCGTACGTGCCAGTGGGGACGGAACAGCCGGAGGCGCGGCGGCGCACCGTGGAGTCGTTGTCCGGCGCCCGATGCGCGGTGACCGCGGGGCCGGCCCGTGAGGCGGCCGACGGCCGGATCCCGCACATCGACGTGCGGTGCGCCACCGACCGTGACCTGCCGTCGCTGGACCGTCCGGTGGACGTCTCGCCGGACGCCCCCGCCTATGTGATCTTCACGTCCGGCTCGACCGGGGAACCGAAGGGCGTGGAGCTGACCCACGCGGCGGCTCACAACACGGTGGCCGCGCTGAACGAGCGCTACCGGATGGGCCCGGCCGACCGCACCCTGTGCCTGTCGGCGCTCGACTTCGACCTCTCCGTCTACGACATCTTCGGCCCGCTCAGCTGCGGCGGCGCGCTGGTCCTGGTCGACGACGAGGAGCGGCGTTCCCCCGAGACCTGGCTGCGCAGGGCGGCCGAGCACCGGGCCACCGTCCTCAACTGCGTGCCCGCCCTGCTCGACATGGCGCTGACCACGGCGTCGTCGCGGCCGGAGCCGGGCGGCTGGCCGTTCCGGCTCCAGCTGCTCGGCGGCGACTGGGCGGGGCTCGACCTGCCGGACCGGGTGCACGCGCTGCGCGCGGACAGCGTGTTCGTGGTCCTGGGCGGCACCACGGAGACCGCGATCCACTCGACCGTCCAGGAGGTCACGGAGGTGGATCCGTCCTGGGCCTCGATCCCGTACAACGTGCCGTTGCCCAACCAGTGCTGCCGGGTCGTCGACGAGCACGGCGGCGACCGTCCCGACTGGGTGGCCGGGGAGCTGTGGATCGGCGGGGCCGGGGTGGCCCGGGGGTACGTGGGCGCACCGGAGCTGTCCGCCGCGAAGTTCGTGGAGGCGGACGGCGCACGCTGGTACCGGACCGGCGACCGGGCCCGCTACCGGCCCGGGGCCGTGATCGAGTTCCTCGGCCGCGCCGACCTCCAGGTCAAGGTGAACGGCTACCGGATCGAACTCGGCGAGGTCGAGAGGGCGTTGGGACTGCACCCCGGGGTGCGCGACGTGGTGGTGACGCCGGTCACCGAGCATGGTGGGGCGCTGTACGCCCTGGTCACCCCGGGCACGGTCGACACGGAGGACGTGCTGGCCACCGCCGCCCGGCAGGTGCCCCCGTACATGGTCCCCGCCCGCGCGGTGGCCGTCGACGAGCTTCCGCTGAGCCGCAACGGCAAGATGGATCGCGCGCAGGCGGCGCGGGTGCTGGCGGCGACGGTGAGCGAGCGGTTGTCCGACGGCGTGTCGGACGCCCCGCGTGGCGCCGCGGAGGAAACGGTCGCCGCGCTGTGGGCGGACCTTCTCGGCTGCGGGCCTCTCGGCCGGAGCACCAACTTCTTCCACATCGGCGGTGACAGCCTTCAGGCCGCCCGTCTGCTGTCGGCCCTTCGCCGGCACGGGTACGAGGCCAGGCTCGGCGACCTGTTCACCCGTCCCACGGTGAGCGGCTTCGCCGGGACGCTGACGCGCTTTGAGGCTCACGGCCCCGGCACGGCCCCGGCCGACCCGGAACACCGGTACGAGCCCTTCCCGCTCACCGACGTGCAGCGCGCCTACTGGCTCGGCCGCGACCCCGACTTCGTCCTCGGCGGCGTCGCCTCGTACTGGTACTGGGAGTTCGAGAGCGACCGGGTCGACCTGGACCGACTGGAGGCCGCCTGGAACACGCTGGTGCGACGGCACGAGATGCTGCGCGCCGTGCTGGACGGCGAGGGCGGCCAGCGCATCCTGCCCGAGGTGCCGCACTACCGGTTCACGGTCACCCGCACCACCGCGGCCGACCACGAGGAGGCGGTCGCCGCGCTCGGGGACATGGCGCAGCAGGTGCTCGACGTGACCTCGTGGCCGCTGTTCGACGTGCGCGCCGTGCAACGGGACGACGGACGCACGGTGTTCGGTGTGGGCTTCGACTACGTGGTGCTCGACGCGCTGTCGATCATGACCATCTTCACCGAGCTGAACACGCTCTACACCGACCCCCGTCGGGAACTGCCGCCGCTGGAGCTGTCCTTCCGCGACTACCTGCTCGCCCAGCGGACCGACCCCGCCGCGAAGGCGCGGGACGAGGAGTACTGGCTGGAGGCGATCGAGGAGCTGCCCCAAGCTCCGGCACTGCCCACGGTCCTGGGCCCCGAGCGCGTCGACCGGCCGCGGTTCGTGCGCGACGAGTTCCGTATCGACGCGGCGACCTGGGCGAAGCTCCGCCGCCGCACGGCCGCCGAGGCGCTGACCGCGTCGATGGTCGTGGCGGCCGCCTTCGCCGAGGTGCTGGCGATGTGGAGCGCCGAGACCTCGCTGACGCTCAACCTGACGGTCTTCGACCGGCAGGACGTGCATCCCCAGGTGAACCAGGTGGTCGGCGACTTCACCTCGCTGCTGCTGCTCGGTCACGACAGCCGTCCCGGCAGCTCCTGGGCCGACACGGTGCGCCGGTTGCAGGAGCAGGCGTGGCAGGGCATCGAGCACCGGAACGTCTCCACCACCTGGGTGCTCCAGCAACTGGCCCGGCGCTCCGGGGGCGGACAGATGCTCATGCCGGTGGTGTTCACCTCCACGCTCGGGGTGAGCGCCGGCTTCAAGGACCTCTCCTTCGGGTTCGGCGAGCTGCGCCGCGGACTCTCCCAGAGCCCGCAGGTCGCCCTGGACTGCCAGGTGGTGGAGCGCGACGGCGGACTCTGCGTCAACTGGGACCATGTCGAGGGCCTCTACAGTCCCGGGGTGATCCCGGCGGCCCTGGAGGCGATGCGCCGGCTGCTGGTGGCGCTCGCCGACACCGACTGGTCCCGCCCGGCCCCGCCGATCGCCCTGCCCGAGGCGCAGGCGGCCGTCCGCGCCGAGGTGAACGCCACCGCCGTGACCCGCCCCGCGCGTACGCTGCACGAGCCGGTCCTCGACGTCGCCCGCCGTACCCCCGACGCCGTGGCGGTGCGCACCCCGTCCGGCGAGGCCCTGGCCTACGCCGAACTGGCCCACCGGGCGCTCGGTGTCGCCGGACACCTGGTGTCGCTCGGGGCGCGGCCGGGCGAGACCGTCGTCGTCTCGCTGCCGAAGGGGCCCGAGCAGGTCGTCGCGGTGCTCGGCGTCCTGGCCGCGGGATGCGTGTACGTGCCGGTGGGAGTGGGGCAGCCGGCCGCGCGCCGCAACCGGATCGTGCGGTCCGCCGGGGCGCGTCTCGCCCTGGTCGCGGACCGCCCGGCGTCCGGCGGGGACTGGGACGGGGCGGTGCGGCTGGTGCCGGTGGCCGAGGCGTCGGCGGCCGCACCGCTCGCGCAGCCGGTGCCGGTCGGCCCGGGACAGCTCGCGTACGTCATCTACACGTCAGGCTCCACCGGCGAGCCCAAGGGGGTGGAGATCACCCACGCGGCCGCCGCCAACACCATCGACGACGTCAACGCCCGCTACGGCTTGGGGCCCGCCGACGTGGTCCTCCAGGTCTCGGCCCTCGACTTCGACCTGTCCGTCTACGATCTGTTCGGACTGCTCGCGGTGGGCGGCACCGTGGTGACCCTCACCGAGGACGTCCGGCGGGAGGCGGCCGTCTGGGCCCGTCTCGCCGCCGAACACGGGGTCACGGTGTGGAACACGGTGCCCACCCTGCTCGACATGCTGCTGGTGGCCTGCGAGTCGGGCGTGAGCCTGCCGGGGCTGCGGGTGGCGATCGTCTCCGGTGACTGGGTCGGGCTGGATCTCTGCGACCGGCTGCGGACCAGTGCCCCGAACGCCCTGCTCGTCGCCATGGGCGGCGCCACCGAGGCGTCGATCTGGTCGAACGCCCACGAGGTGACCGCCGTCGATCCCGCGTGGGTGTCGGTCCCGTACGGGCGTCCGCTGGGCAACCAGCGCTTCCGCGTGGTCGACGCGCACGGCCGGGACCGGCCCGACTTCGTGCCCGGCGAGCTGTGGATCGGGGGCTCCGGTGTGGCGCTCGGTTACCGCGGCGACCCGGACCGCACCGCGGCCTCCTTCGTCGCGGCCGGGGGCGAGAGGTGGTACCGCACCGGTGACCTGGGCCGCTACCACCCCTCGGGGATCCTGGAGTTCCTGGGCCGGCGCGACCACCAGGTGAAAGTGCGCGGACACCGGATCGAGCTCGGCGAGATCGAGACCGGGCTGCGCGAACTGCCCGGTGTGGCGAGCGCGGTGGCCTGGGTCGACGTCAGCGCCGGGGTGCACCGCCTGGCCGCGGTCGTCACCCCGGAGCAGGGCGCGGAACCCGCTCCGGCAAGGGAGATGCTGGCGGCGCTGACCGCGCGCCTGCCCGCCCATATGCTCCCCGAACACCTCACCGTCGTCGAGCGGCTGCCGCTGAACGCGAACGCCAAGGTCGACCGCGCCGCCGTCGCGCGGACGTACGGGCTGCGTCACACGGCGCGGGAACCCGCGGTGGACGACCGTCCGCAGGGGGACACCGAACGCGCGGTGGCCGAGGTGTGGGCCGATCTGCTGGAGGCCCCCGGGGCGGGCCGCAGCGACGACTTCTTCGGCCTCGGCGGTGACAGTCTCACCGCCACCCGGATCATCCGGCAGTTCACCAAGCGCTTCGGCGTGGAGCTCTCGCTGCGCCAGCTGTTCAACCACCCGACCATCGCCGGGATCGCCGCCGTCCTCGACGCCGAGATCTCCGGCAGCCACCCGCGCCGACCCTCCGTCCGACTGGAAGAAGGTGTCCTGTGACCGCCGCCGACATCATCAGCGAACTCGAGCAGGCCGGACTGCACCTGTGGGAGGACGAGGGCAAACTCCGGTTCCGCGGCCCGGAAGGGGTCATGACTCCCGAGCGCCGGGCCCTGCTCTCCGGCCGCCGGGAGGACGTGCTCCGGGTGCTGCGCGAGCGCAGCCCGCAGCAGGTGCGCCCCGATCCCGACGCGGCCCACGAGCCGTTCCCGCTCACCGAGGTCCAGTCGGCCTACCTGCTGGGCCGCCGGGGCGCCTTCGAGTACGGCTCGGTCCCCTGCCACGCCTACGGCGAGCTGGAGTTCCCCGCGCTGGAGCAGGACCGGCTGCTGCCGGCCTGGCAGCGCGTGGTCGACCGGCACGAGATGCTGCGCGTGGTCATCGACTACGACGGCTACCAGCGGGTGCTGAAGGATCCGCCCGCCCCCGTCATCGGCTGGCACGACGCGACCGCGCTGCCCCCGGCGGCGGGCGAGGAGATCCTACGCGAGGTCCGCGGCCGGCTCTCCGCGGAGTCCAAGGACGTCACCGCGTGCCCTCTGTACTCGCTGGAGGTCACCGAGTTCGCCGACCGGGCCGTCCTGCACTTCTCCATCGACTTCCTGATCGCGGACTACGTGAGCATCTACCGGCTGCTGGACGAGTTCGGCAGGTTCTACGAGGACCCGGACGCCGCTCTCCCGGCCCCTGGGATCACGTTCCGCGACTATCTGCGGGCGGAACGGGCGGTACGTCAGGGGCCCGCGTACGAGCGCGACCGCGGCTACTGGACGGCGCGCCTGGACAGTCTGCCGCCCGCCCCCGAACTGCCGTTGGTCGACCGGCCCAGCCGACAGGGCGCGGCCGGTTTCACCAGGCGCGAGCTGGAGCTGGAGCCGGAGCGGTGGTCGGCGCTCAAGAATCGTGCCGGGAAGCAGCGGATCTCCGCCTCGACGGCCGTGATGGCCGCGTACGCCGAGGTGATCGGCCGCTGGAGCCGCAGCCCCCGGTTCACGCTCGACGTGACGGTGCTCAGCCGGCTTCCGCTGCACCCGAACGTGGGCGACGTCGTGGGCGACTTCACCTCCGTCGAGCTGCTGGCCGTCGACGGCGGCTGCGCCGACACCTTCGCCGGACGCGCCCGCAGGGCGGGTGAGCAGCTCTTCGAGGACCTCGACCACCGGCTGTTCTCGGGCGTGGAGGTGCTGCGCGAGCTGACCCGCCGCCGGGGCCAGCAGGGTTCGCTGATGCCGGTGGTGTTCACCAGCGCCATCGGACTCTCCGACGGTCTCGCTCCGCAGGGCATGATGCGCTCCCGGATCCAAAACGGCATCAGCCAGACGCCGCAGGTCTGGGTGGACTGCCAGGCGATGGAGGCAGGGGGCGCGCTGCTCGTCAACTGGGACGTGCGGGACGACACCGTGCCCCAGCCGGTCCTCGACGACATGTTCGCCGCGTTCCGCGACCTCCTGCACCGGCTCGCGGACGGGGACGAGGCGTGGGAGGGCGACCCGCTCACCCTGCCCGCCCACCAGGCGCGGCGGCGCGCGGCCGTCAACGACACGGACCGGCCCCTGAGCGACGCGCTGCTGCACCGGGCGCTGCTCGACGCGGCAGGCCGGCACCCAGACAGGACGGCCGTGATCGACCACCGCGGGAGCGTCGACTACGCGACGCTGACCGGCCGGGCCGCCGCCGTGGCCGCCGAGCTCACCGCGCGGGGCCACCGGCCGCACCAGCGGGTCGCGGTGGTGCTGGAGAAGGGCTGGGAGCAGGTCGCCGGGGCGCTTGGGGTGCTGCTGGCCGGCGGCACGTACGTGCCGGTCGAGGCGGGCCAGCCCGACGCCCGGCGCAACAGGATCATCGAGTCCGCCGGGATCGGCCTGGTGGTCGCGCACAGCACGGTCGGCGGCGAACTGCCCGCAGGGGTCGGACGTATCGACGTGGACGGCCTGTCCACGGCCGCCTTCGACGAGGTCGCCACGGTATCCCCGGACGACTCGGCGTACGTCATCTTCACCTCGGGCTCGACCGGCGTGCCGAAGGGCGTGGAGATCAGTCACCGGGCAGCGGTCAACACCCTGGACGACGTGTGCCGCAGGTTCGGGATCGGCCGCGACGACGTGGCGCTGGGGCTGTCGAGCCTGGGCTTCGACCTGTCGGTCTTCGACGTCTTCGGCGTCCTCGGCCGGGGCGGCACCCTGGTGCTGCCCGACCCGGAGCGGCGCAGCGACCCCTCGCACTGGGCCGAACTGATCACCGGCCACGGGGTGACGGTGCTGAACACGGTGCCCGCCCAGATGATGCTGCTGGAGGAGTACCTGCGCGGTGACGGCCGCGACTGCGCGAGCGTGCGCCTCGGCATGATGTCGGGCGACTGGATACCCGTGACGCTCCCCGACGGCGTCCGCGCGCGGCTCCCCCGGGTGGAGCTGTACAGCCTCGGCGGCGCCACCGAGGCGTCGATCTGGTCGATCTTCCACCCGATCGGCGAGGTCGACCCGACGGCTCCGAGCATCCCGTACGGCACTCCGCTGGAGAACCAGCGCTTCCACGTGCTCGACGCGTTCCTGCGGCCCTGCCCCGACCTCGTCGTGGGCGACCTGTACATCGCCGGCGCCGGTCTCGCCAAGGGCTACCTGGGCGACCCGGAGAAGACCGCGGCGAGCTTCTTCGCGCTGCCGAACGGCGAGCGGGTCTACCGCACCGGCGACCTCGCCCGCTATCTGCCCGACGGCACCCTGGAGTTCATCGGCCGCGACGACCGGCAGGTCAAGATCCGCGGCCACCGTATCGAGCTGGCCGAGGTGGAGTCGGCACTGGCCGCCGATCCGAAGGTCGAAGCAGTGGCGGTGGCCACGCAGGGCGAGCGCAACGACCGCAGGCTGGTCGCCTTCGTCTCGCCCGCGCCCGCCGACCCGGCCGGCCAAGCCGTGGACACGGCCCTGGTGCCCGAGGTGCTGGCGGCCGCCGAGGAGATCCGCGACGGGGTGGACGTCGCCAAGGTGGTCGAGTTCGCGGCCGTGCTCGACGACGCGGCGCTGCGCCGCATGGTCGACGTCCTGCGCCAGGAAGGCGTGTGGCCGGACACCGCGACGCGTCACAGCACCTCCGAGATCATGCGGCTGGCCAGGGTGGCACCCCGGCACGAGCGGCTGGTGCGCCGCTGGCTGGCCGCCTGCGTGGAGAACGGCTACCTGGACCGGGCCGCGGACGGCACCTTCGGCTGCCTGCGCCTGGTCGCCCCCGAGGACGTGGAGCAGGCGTGGCGTGAGGTCGACCGGCTGCTGCCGGAGGCCAACGACCGTCCCGAGCTGGTGAACTACTTCAAGCTCGCGGCCACCCACCTGCCTGAGCTGATGCGCGACGAGCGGGACCCGTTGCGGATGCTCTTCCCCGAGGGCGACCTGAGCATCCACGAGGCCGCCTACATGGAGGGCTTCCTCTCCCGCTACCTCAACCGGCTGGCCACCTCCACCGTGCTGGGCGTGGCCCGGCGCAACACCTCCGGCCGCCCGCTGCGCGTGCTGGAGGTCGGCGCGGGCGTCGGCGGCACCAGTGTCGACACCATCCCGGCGCTGGACGGCGAGAACGTCCGCTACACCTTCAGCGACGTGTCGCAGTTCTTCCTGAACAAGGCGGGCGAGAGGTTCGCCGAACACCCCTGGGTGGACTACGCGCTCTTCGACTTCAACGAGCCGTACCGCGAACAGGGCGTCAGGCCGAACTCGGTGGACGTGATCCTGTGCGGCAACGTCATGCACTACGCGAAGGACGCCCGCGCGGTCCTGCGCCGGATGCGCGAGGCGCTGGTGCCCGGCGGATGGCTGGTCTTCATCGAGACGACCCGCGACAACTACCAGATCCTCACCTCGATGGAGTTCCTCTTCGACGCCACCGCCGGGGACTTCCAGGACGTGCGCCACGGCAAGGACCAGACCTTCATCGGCCGCGGGCAGTGGTACGACATGCTCGCCGAGGCCGGCGCCGACCTGGAGTTGTGCGTCCCGGCACCGGAGGACGAGCTGGCGCGCATCGGGATGCACGTCTTCGCGGCCCGTTTCAAGACCGACCGCGAGCCGCTCGACACCGAGGAACTGTCCCGGCGGCTCGCCGAGCGGCTCCCGGCGGAGATGATCCCGTCGCGCTTCGAGGTGCTGGACGCGCTGCCCCTGACCGACAACGGCAAGGTCGCCCGCGCCACCCTGGCCCGGTGGGCAGGGGAACACGGCACGGCGGGCGCCGCGGTCGCCGCAGAGAACGTGCGCGAGGCCGGCGAACTGGAGCTGGCCGTCGCCGCGGTGTACGCGGAGGTACTCCGCGAGTCGGAGGTGCCGCTCGACACCAACTTCTACGCGCTCGGCGGGGATTCGCTGCTCGCCGCCCAGCTCGTCACCGCGCTGCGCGAGCAGGTGCCGGTCGCGGCCGAGGTCTTCTTCGACGAGCTGCTGCGCGAGCTGCTGGGCGGCGCGTCGGTGCGCGAGCTGTCCGCGTTCCTCCAGCAGGGGCAGGACCTGGCCGAGGAGAGCGGGGCCGGTGAGGAGCTGGTGCTGACCGGGACGGCGGACGCGCTCGGCAACCCGGTGCACGTCCTGGTCGGCGACGGTCTGGGCGGCCACGTGGAGCGGCTCGCCGCCGGCCTCGGGACGCGGGACCCGGTGGTGGTGGTGCCGCCGGTGCGGGTGACCGAGGGGCAGAGCCTGGACGACGCGGCGCAGGAGATCGTGGCGCGGCTACGGGTGTTGAGCCCGGGCCCGTTCCACCTGGTCGGCGCGCACAGCGGGGGTGTGCTGGCGCTCGCCATCGCCCAGCAGCTGGTCGAGCTCGGCACCCCGGTGTGCGGGCTGACCGTGCTGAGCAGCTACCCGCTGCCCGCCACCGTGCGCGACGACGTCCTGGAAGAGGCTCTGTTCTGCCTGGACCGCGGGCAGGACCCGGCCGCCCTGGGCTACCCGGACATCCCCGCTCTCGGATCGGCGCTCGCCGAGCTGGCCCCCGTCGGTGACATCCCGCCCGGTGCGCTGGCCGGGCTGGCGGGCCGCGGCGAGCCGGAGCTGCGGGCCGTCGGCGAGACGGCCGCCGCGCTCGGCACGCGCCCGCGCGGGGAGCGGCTGGCCGCACTCGCCATGGCTGTGGGGCTCGGCGCGGAGGAACTCGGTGAACACCTCGCGCGGGGCCGGGCGCTGGCGGCCCGCGTCGTCGCCCACGACCCCGGTCTGTACACCGGGGAGGCCCGCCTGCTGGTGCACGACGAGGAGTCCCCCGTCTGGCCCGCGATGACCGCCGACATGACCGCCCTGTGGGAGTCGGTGTGCGTGGGCGGACTCGTGCGGCAGACCGTGCCCGGCGACCACTTCACCTGCCGTGAGCTGGTCACCTCCGATGTGATCGACCTGCCCGATGAGGAGAACGCGTGAGCGAGCACAGCACCCCGTCGGTCGCGGTGGTCGGCTCCTACGGTGCCGTCGGCGCGGCCGCCGTACGGACCATCGCCGACCGCCTGCCGGACGCCGTCGTGCGGCTCGGCGGGCGCGACCGCGGCCAGGCCGAGACCCTGCTGGCCAAGTCCGGGCTGCGCGGCGAGGCGGTCGAGGTGGACCTGTACGACGGCCGGTCGCTGGCCGGGTTCTGCCGCGGCGCGCGGGTCGTCCTCAACTGCGCGGGCCCGTCCTACCAGGTCCTCGACCGGGTGGCCTGGGCCGCGGCGGCGGCCGGCGCCGACTACGTCGACCCGGGCGGTGACGAACCCCTGCTGGAGGCGCTGACCCGGCCGGGCACCTTCACCGGTACCGCCGTCATCACGGCGGGCATGCAGCCGGGCCTGACCGGTCTGCTCCCCCGCCACCTGTGCTCCACCATGAGCCACCCACGACGGCTGACGGCCTACGTCGGCACGATGGACCGGCTCACTCCGGCCGGAGCCGCCGACTACCTGCTGTCCATGGGCGGGGCGTACGGGGAGGCCCGCGGGGCGATCAGGGGCGGCATCCGCGTGGAGCGCGAACTGGAGCCGCGGACCGGCGTCGAACTGGCCTACGCGCGCAACCGGGTGGACGTCTACCCGTACCTGAGCTTCGAGTCCGCGCGGCTCCCCGAGGTCACCGGGCTCACCGAGATCGACTGGTACAACGTCTTCGACGGCGGCACGCACATGATGAACTGCCTGAGCAGACTCCAGGGGGCGATGCGCGGCGAGTCCGCTCTCGCCGAGGCGGCCGAGGAACTCACCCGCGCGGCGGCGCTCGACCTGTTCGGCAGGGACCCGTTCCAGCTCATGCTGTTCGAGGTGACCGGCACCGACGGCGCCGGACGCCCGGCCACCCGCAGCCTGGCCCTGCGCGCCAGCGACACCTACGCCCTGACCGGGCTCGCCAGTGCACTGGCCGTGCTGGCGGTGCTCGACGGCAGGAAGGGTCCGGGCGTGCACTTCGGCTCCGACGTACTCGACGCCGAGACCGTGCTCGCCGCTCTGCGGGCCGAGCCCGCGGTCGAGCTGCTGGAGCTCCTCGACCGGCCGATCCTCGCGGACCGTGCCATGGAGGAGGGCGAGCTGTGACCCGCCCGCGCGTCCTGGTGGCCGGTACCGGCTTCGGCCGTGCCTACCTGGCGGCCTTCGAACGGGCGGACTTCGGCTTCGAGCTGGCCGGGATCCTCGCGTCCGGCGGTGCCCGCAGCCGCGCCTGCGCCGCGCACCACGGCGTACCGCTGTGGACCACGGTCGAGGAGGTGCCCGACGACGTCGACCTGGCCTGTGTGGTGATCGGCGGGGTGATGAACGGCGGCCCCGGGCCCCGTATCTCCCAGGCGCTGATGCGCCGCGGCGTGCACGTGCTGCAGGAACACCCTCTGCATCCGGATGAGTTGGCACAGTGCCTGCGCGCCGCCACCGAATCCGGAGTGGTGTTCCGACTGAACACGCACTATCCCCACGTGGAGCCGGTGCACCGGTTCATCGGCGCCGCCCGCGAACTGGTCGCCCGGCAGCGGCCGCTGTTCCTCGACGTAACCTGCGCCTTCCAGGTGCTCTACACGGTCTTCGACATCCTGGGCCAGGCGCTGGGGTCGATCCGCCCGCACGGGGTCGACGGGGTGCTCGCGGAGGTGCCGGAGGCGCCGTACCGGAGCCTGACCGGCCGCTTCGCCGGTGTCCCGATGTCCTTCCGGCTCCAGAACGAGCTGGTGCCCTCCGACCCGGACAACTACAGCCACCTCTTCCACCGCGTCACCCTCGGCACGGACGGCGGGCACCTCACCCTGGTCAACACGCACGGCCCCGTGCAGTGGAGCATGCGCCCGCACATGCCGGGCGACATGCGGGACCTGGTGAGCTTCGGCGACTCCGCCGCCCCACACCTCAAGGTGCCGAGCGTGGAGCATCTGGGTCCGGCGCAGGGCGCCTCATACAGCGAGGTGCTGCGCGACCTGTGGCCGCAGGCCACGGCACGAGCCATCGCGGCGACCTGGGACGAGGTCCGGTCGCACGCCGACAGCCGGGGGCACGTGCAGTACCACATGACCCTGGCGAAACTGGCGATGCGCGTGAGCGAGGCATGCGGACCGGTGCGCCTGCGTCACCCGAAGGCGCCGCCGGAACTCCTCACCGCCTCGGACCTGCTGGAGGCCCCATGAGCACCGGTGTCCCGAACCCGTGGCTGCGCTGCTACTTCCCCCGGCCCGCGGCCGCGCGGCGCCTCGTGTTCTTCCCGCATGGCGGCGGGGCGGCGAGCTTCTACCGCCGGCTCGCGCGCGACCTGCCTGAGGACGTCGAGGGCATGGTGGTGCAGTACCCGGGCCGGGAGGACCGCATCGGCGAACCCTGCTGCACCGACATGCCCGGCCTGGTGGAGCCGCTGGCCAAGGCACTCACCCAACTGGACGACAAACCGGTGTGGTTCTTCGGGCACAGCATGGGCGCCTCCGTCGCGTACGAGGTCACCCTGCTCCTCGGCACGGCGGGCGAAGCGCTCCCGAAGCGGCTGATCGTCTCCGGCCGGCCGGGCCCGGCCCGGCAGCGCCCGGACGACAAGCACCTGGACGACGAGCGGCTGTGGAACGACGTGTGCCGGCTCGGCGGGACTGACGCGCGGTTGCTGGAGCTGCCGGGCCTGCGCGAGTTGACGCTGCCGATGCTCCGCGCCGACTACCGGCTGGTGGGCACCTACCGTCCCGGGACGGGCCGCGACCTGTCGGTGCCGGTGAGCGTCTGCTACGGCGCCGAGGACCCCGAGGTCGAGGCGGCCGACGCTGCGGCCTGGGCCGAGGCCACCTCGGCGCGGACCGAGCTGACGACGTTCCCGGGCGGCCACTTCTACCTGCGCGATCCCGCCCACGAGGAGCTGACGCACTGGCTGTCCGCGCGGCTGCGCGGACAGCACCGGCAGACCCACACCGACCCCGCGGGAAGGAACCGGGAATGATCGTACGACCCGTCGTGGAGAAGTACGCCGAGGAGGTCTCCTCCCCCGCGCCGCCCTGGCTGGCCGCCCTGGTGGCCGACACCGAGGCCGAGACGGACCTGCCGGCCATGATGGTGGGGAGTCTGGAGGGCGAGTTCCTGGCCTCCCTGGTGTCCGCCCTGCGGCCCCGCCGCATCCTGGAGATCGGTACCTTTACTGGCTACTCCGCTCTCTGCATGGCCCATGCGATGCCGGACGACGCCGAACTCCACACCTGCGAACTGAGCCCGCTGCACGCCTCGATCGCGCGCAAGCACTTCGCGGCCTCTCCCTGGGCCGAGCGGATACACCTGTGGGAGGGCCCGGCCCTGGCGTCGGTCGGAGACCTGCCCGGCCCCTTCGACCTGGTCTTCGTCGACGCCGACAAGCCCGGGTACATCGACTACTACGAGGCGGTGCTGCCGAAGCTGTCCCCGCACGGACTGATCCTGGCCGACAACGTCCTCCAGTTCGGCGGCGTCGCCAACGAGCGGGACCAGCAGCCCGACACCGTCGCGATGCGCGCGTTCAACGCGCACGTCGCGGCCGACCCCCGGGTGCGGCAGAGCGTGCTCACCGTGCGCGAGGGCGTGAGCGTCATCCGGCGGGCCGGCTGACCGGAACCGCGTGCACGCGACGGCGCCCGGACCCCGTGCGGGGTCCGGGCGCCGTCGTACGCGTCGGGCTCAGCCCGCCGGCTTGATGTTGTTGTTCGTGTGGAAGAAGTTCTCGGGGTCGTAGACCGCCTTGATCCGGGTCAGCCGCTCGTAGTTGGTGCCGTAGGCGTCCTCGATGCGCTCGGCCGAGTCGGCGCCCAGGTGGTTGGCGTAGACCGCGCCGGTGGTGTACGGCAGGAGTTCGGCGTACACCTTCTCGGTCCACTCGACGGCCTCTTCGTCCTTGGCCGGGTCGGTCCAGGAGGTGAGGATGCTGGTCAGGTAGCCCTCGCGGTGCAGGAAGGGGGTCTCGGACGCCGGTACGTTCGACATGACACCGCCCATCAGGCCGCCGCCGACCAGGCTCCGCTCGGACGGGGCGTTGACGAACCCGTCGGCGAGGATCTGCAGCGGCTCGTCGCGCAGCTCGGGCAGCAGGAACGAGCGTGGGTAGTACCGGTGCCCGGCGACGGTGTTCTCGTCGAGCATCCGCTGCACGGCCACGTACGGCATCAGGCCGCAGTGGTCGAGGAGCGCCCCGGTGCCGAGTCCGCGCATCTGGCCGATCAGGGCCTCGGTGGACTCGTCGGGGGCCGCGTGCACGAAGCCCAGGCCGATCGCCGGTGCGCCGCCCGGGGCGGTGAGGAAGGCGAAGGAGGTGGTCAGCTCGTCGGGGGCGGTCCGGTTGAACTCGTCGAGCTGCCGGGCCACGTCCGCAGTCTGGTCGATGGGGAAGGCGAGCAGCCCCGCCATGCAGTCGCCCTGCGGGTGCAGGTCGAACTCGAAGCGGGTGGCCACGCCGAAGTTGCCGCCGCCGCCCCGGATCGCCCAGAACAGATCGGGGTGGTCCTCGGCGGTGGTGGTCACCAGCTCTCCGCTCGCGAGCACGATGTCGGCGGAGACCAGGTTGTCCACGAGCAGGCCCCGGTAGCGGGCGAGCCAGCCGAGGCCGCCGCCCAGGGTGAGGCCGCCGATGCCGATGTACGACTCCTGGGAGCCGGTGACGGCGAGCCCGAAGCTCGTGGTCTCGGCGTCGACGTCGCCCTGCTGCAGGCCCGGCTGGACGACCAGACGGCGCTTGGCCGGATCGACCCGTATGCCGCGCAGCCGGGAGGTGTCGAGCAGCAGTCCGCCCTCGACGGTGCCGGTGCCGGCGAAGCAGTGGCCACCGCCCTTGACGGCCAGCTCGACGTCGTTCTCGCGCGCGAAATCGACGACCTTGACGACGTCGGACGCGCCGTCCACCTGGACGATCGCCCCGGGGCTCTTCTGGAAGTAGCCGTTCCAGATCTGCTTGCGCTCCTCGTAGTCGGCGTCCTGCGCGGTGATGATCCGGCCCCTGACCGCCTCACCGAGTTCCGTGAGCCTGGATTCCGGGATGGCCGTACCGGTCGCGGTGACGAGTCCCACGTCAGTCCTCCTTCGGGGTTGGCGAGTTCGGCCCGCGCGCCCGCGCGCGAGGAGGCCGATGCGAGGAGAACGTACGGCCGCCGAAGGGCCCGCGACACGGGCGTGAAAGAGGGCGGAAAGGCTCCCGGGGGCACGCGGTGCGCTGGTTACGCTGGCGGACATGTCTGCACTCCGCGCGATGCCGCTGCTCACGGTGAGCGACCTCGATTCCGCAGTGGAAGCCCACATCCGGGTCACCGGGATGGAAGTGATCATGAATCACGGCTGGATCGCCACCCTCGCCCCGCCGGCCGACCACTCCGTGCAGGTCAGCCTCATCACCAAGGACCCCACCGGGCCGGTGAACCCGGCGGCCTCCATCGAGGTGGAGGACCTCGACGCGGCCCTCGCGGGGGCCCGCGCCGCCGGTCTGGAGATCCTCTACGGGCCCGCGGACGAGGAGTGGGGCGTACGGCGCTTCTTCTACCGGGACCGCGACGGCAACGTCGTCAACGTCCTCGCCCACCTCTGACCGCCGTGGCACCCGCCTTCCGCAACCCCTCCCCCGCCCATGCCGGCCGCGGCCGGTCTCCCGCGCGCGGGAGACCGG
>NZ_JBEOTD010000060.1:0-33011 GCF_040426375.1 Streptomyces sp. NPDC096012 | reverse complement strand
TCGGTGTTTCCGACTCTATCAGATCTTTCCGATCCGATTTCCTCGGTGCTTTCCAGGTTCCCGCTTTCGCGTTTCCCTTTCCGGCGGTTCCGACTCTATCAGATCCTTTCGGCGTCTGACTCCCAGTCAGGGGGGTTTGCCTTCCCGGCCCTTGGGCCGTTCCGACGTCTCAAACCTTAGCGGATCCGCCCGGCGATTCCCAATCGGGCCGCCGAGTCCCTATTCGAATTGAATTCGGGCGCGCCGAAATCAACTCGGTCAGGAGATCGTACTGATGGTGTGAGAGGCGCCGCTCGAGGCGGCTGAGGTGCTGCCGGCGAACCGTTACGGCTCGGCGGCAACCCGAAGAACTTTACGGATCCAGCAGGGGCGTGTCAACCACCCCCTGTCAACATCTTTTAGGGAGCTCCAGGGTGGGCGGTCGACGGGGGCGCCGTCAGTCGAGGTCGGTGAGCCGGCCGCCGGCGTCGGGCTGCGCGTGTTCCACCCGGCGCAGGAGCCGCGTCAGGACGTCGCCCAGCACCGTGCGCTCGGCCGGTGTGAGGTCCTGGAGCAGGTCTTCCTCGAAGACGGTCGCCAGGCGCATCGCCTCCAGCCACTTCTCGCGGCCCTCGGGCGTCAGCTCGACGATGACCCGCACCCGGTTGGACTCGTCGCGCTCCCGGGTGACCAGGCCCTCGGTGACCATGCGGTCGATCCGGTGGGTCATGGCGGCCGGGGTGAGGCCGAGGCGCTTGGCCAGCTCCCCGGGACCCATCCGGTAGGGGGCGCCGGAGAGGACGAGCGCCTTGAGGACCTCCCACTCGGCGTTGCTGATGCCGAGGTCGGCGGTCTGGCGGCCGTAGGCGACGTTCATGCGGCGGTTCAGCCGGGAGAGTGCCGACACGACCTTCTCGACCTGCGGATCGAGGTCCTGGAACTCGCGCTGGTAGGCGGCGATCTGTTCTTCGAGTGTCGGCTCCGGGACGCCTGGGGTGTCGGCCATGGCCGCAGTATCGCACGCACCCCCTTTGCTTTGAAGTCCTTCACTGTGTACTCTTTAGCTTCGAACTTTAGCTTTGAAGTCTTCAGGCCTAACTAGTGAGAGAGGTGAACGTGACCAGGGCGATGGGCGCAGCGATGCGCCGGATCCACGTGGGCAACGCACTCAGCGCCTTCGGGCTCGGCTTCACGGTCCCCTACCTGTACGTCTACGTGGCGCAGGTGCGGGGCCTGGGGGCCATGACGGCGGGACTCGTGCTCGCCGTCTTCGCCGTGGCCGCGCTGATCGTGCTGCCGTTCGCCGGCCGGGCGATCGTGCGGCGCGGCCCGCTGCCGGTCCTGCTCGCCGCCCTGGGAACCGCCGCTCTCGGCGCGCTGGGCCTCGGCCTCGCGGGCGGCGCGACGACCGTGCTGCTGTCCGCGGCGGCGCTCGGCGCCGGGCAGGCCGTGATGCAGCCGGCGCTGGCGACGATGATCGTGGACTGTTCGACGGCGGACACCCGGTCGCGGTCGTTCGCGATGCAGTTCTTCCTGCAGAACCTGGGGCTCGGAGTCGGTGGTCTCATCGGCGGTCATCTCGTCGACACCACGCGCGTGTCCTCGTTCACGCTGCTGTTCGCGATCGAGGCGGCGATGTTCCTGCTGCTGGTCGTGGTGATGGCGACGGTGCGGATGCCGCATTCGCCGCGCATGGAGGACGCGCCCGCGGGATCGGTGAGGCGCGGCTGGAAGCAGCTGCTCGGGAACCGGGCGATGGTGCAGCTGTCCGTGCTGGGTTTCGTGCTGTTCTTCGCCTGCTACGGCCAGTTCGAGTCGGGGCTGAGCGCGTACGGCGTGGAGGCGGCCGGGATATCCACCTCCGCGCTGGGCACGGCGCTGGCCGCGAACACACTGATGATCGTGGTCGCCCAGTTCGTCGTGCTGAAGTTCGTGGAGCGGCGCCGGCGGTCCCGGGTCATAGCCGCGGTCGGACTCATCTGGGCCGTCGCCTGGCTGGCCGCCGGGTACGCGGGACTGGGCCACGGCAGCCAGGAGACGGCCACGGCCGCGTTCGTGTCGACGTACGCCCTGTTCGGGCTGGGCGAGGCGATGCTGTCGCCGACGGTCGCGCCGCTGGTCGCCGATCTGGCGCCGGAGGGCATGGCCGGGCAGTACAACTCCGCGTTCGCCCTCGTCAAGCAGCTGGCGCTGGCCGTCGGACCGGCCGTGGGCGGGCCCATGGGGGCCTCCCTGCACGCGCCGTACGTCGTGACCTTCCTGCTGTTCTCGCTGGGCATCACCTGGCTGGCACTGCGGCTGGGACGGCGGCTCACCGTCGCTCAGGACCAGCCGTGGGCCGCCGCGAAGAGCCGGGTGGTGGCCCGGGGGGCCGCGGAACCGGTCACCGTGGAGGCGTGAGCGGGGCGCGGCGCTCCTCCGGGAGTGTCGCGACCCGCCTGCCGGCCCGTCCGCCCGTCCCGGTCAGTGCTTCGCCCTCGGCAGGACGAACTCGCACCACACCGCCTTGCCGCCGCCCGGTGTCCTGCGGCAGCCCCAGCTGGAGGCGATCGTCGCCACGATGGCGATGCCCCGGCCGGACTCGTCGCCGGGCTCCGCACGGCGTCGGCGGGGCAGGTGATCGTCGCCGTCGGTGACCTCGATGATCAGGCGCCGGTCGGTGCGGCGCAGCCGCAGCCGCATGGGCGGGACGCCGTGCTGCAGGCTGTTGGCGACCAGCTCACTGGTGGCGAGGACGCCCAGATCGTGCAGTTCGCCGGGGAAGCGCCAGCTGGTCAGCACGCCGGAGGCGAAGGCGCGGGCGCGCGGGGCGGCCTCCACGCCGCCGAGGAGTTCCAGGGCGGCGTTGCGGAAGAGGTCGCTCTCGGGGCCCGTGCGCGCCGGGTGCTGGAGGACGAGGACGGCCACGTCGTCGTCGTGGTCGGCGGTGACGCCGGCCGAGCGGACCAGGCGGTCGCAGACGACCTGCGGGCTGCCGGTCGCGCCGGCCAGGGCGCGTTCGAGTGCGGCGATGCCCTCGTCCAGGTCCTCGTCACGGCGCTCGACCAGGCCGTCGGTGTAGAGGACCGCGGTGGCCCCGGGGCCGAGGGCGATGGAACCCGAGGCGTGGATCCAGCCGCCGGTGCCGAGCGGCGGCCCGGTGGGCTCGTCGGCGCGGGAGACCGAGCCGCTCTCGTCGCGGACCAGGATCGGCAGGTGCCCCGCGGACGCGTACACCAGGCGGCCCTCGTTGGGGTCGTGCACGGCGTAGACGCAGGTGGCGATCTGGTTGGCGTCGATCTCGGTGGCGAGGCCGTCGAGGAGCTGCAGGACCTCGTGCGGGGGCAGGTCGAGACGGGCGTAGGCGCGCACGGCGGTGCGCAGCTGGCCCATGACGGCCGCCGCCCGCACGCCCCGGCCCATGACATCGCCGATGACCAGGGCCGTGCGGCCGCCGCCCAGGGTGATGACGTCGTACCAGTCGCCGCCCACCGCGGCCTCCGTGCCACCGGGCTGGTAGGTGGCGGCGATACGCAGGTCGTCGGGCTGCTCCAGCTCCTGGGGGAGCAGGGATCTCTGCAGGGTCACCGCCGTCTCGCGCTGCCGGCGCTCGCTGGCGCGCAGGCGCTCGGCAGCCTCGGCGTGGTCGGTGACGTCGGTGGCGAAGACGAGGACGCCGCCGTCGCGGTCGCCGTCCTCCGCGACCGGGGTGCAGGTGAAGGTGTACGAGCGGCCGTCGACGGCCTTGCGGGACTTCAGTGTGCGGGGCTTGCCGCTGCGCAGCACCTGGTCGAGGAGCGGGAGGAGGCCGAGTGCGGCGAGTTCGGGCAGCGCCTGGTGCGCGGGGGACCCGGCGGGGCGGGAGCCGAAGGCGGCCGTGTAGGCGTCGTTGACGTAGGCGATGCGGTGGTCGGTGCCGTGGACCAGGGCGACGAGGGCCGGGACGCGGTCGAGGACGTCGCGCGCGGGCAGTTCGTCGACCGCCGGCACCGGTTGTGTCCCGTCGGGCCGCTGCTCGGCGCGGGCCGCGGGCACGGAGCCTTCCCCCCGGCGGTCCAGGGAGACCGGGGTCTCGGTCCGCGCTGCGGCGCGGCGCTGTGTTCCGGGGAGCCGGGCGCTCCAGCGCGTGAAGTTCACTGTGGGCAGAGCCTCGTGGGTGCTGAGGACGGGCGGGTGGCCCGTCCGAGGGTGTGGGGCAGTCTGGCAGAGGCGGGCCGCGGCGACATCCGTCAGACGCCTCGGGGGTCCGTGGAGTTCCTCGGTCCGGTCAGGTCGACCCCTTCGGGTCGTCGAAGGGGCTGTGAGGAGGCTTTCCACCGGCCGCGAGTTCGAACTCCGCTCGCGGATGTTCGAGCGAGCCGAGGGAGACGATCTCCCGTTTGAACAACCCGGCGAGGGTCCATTCGGCGAGCACCCGGGCCTTTCGGTTGACGGTGGGCACCCGGCTGAGGTGGTAGACGCGGTGCATGAACCAGGCAGGGTAGCCCTTCAGCTTGCGCCCGTAGACCTGGGCGACGCCCTTGTGCAGGCCGAGGGAGGCCACGGAGCCGGCGTTCGCGTGCGTGTACGTCCGGAGGGGCTCGCCGCGCAGCGCGTGGACGATGTTGTCGCCGAGGACCCCGGCCTGCCGGACGGCGTGCTGCGCGTTGGGGGCGGTCTCGGCGCCGGGGCGACCGGCGGTGACGTCGGGGACGGCGGCGGCGTCGCCCGCGCCCCACGCGTGCGGGGCGCCGTCCACGGTCAGCTCGGCGGTGCACTTCAGGCGGCCCCGGCCGGTGAGCGGCAGGTCGGTGGCGGCGAGCAGCGGGTGCGGTTTGACGCCGGCCGTCCACACCAGCGTGCGGGTCGGGAAGCGCTGGCCGTCGCTGAGGACGGCGACGCGGCCGGAGCAGGACTCCAGACGGGTGTCCAGGAGCACCTGGATGTTGCGGCGGCGCAGCTGGGTGACGGTGTAGCGGCCCATCTCCTCGCCGACCTCGGGGAGGATGCGGTCGGAGGCCTCCACGAGGATCCACTTCATGTCCTCGGGGCGGACGTTGTGGTAGGAGCGGGCGGCGTAGCGCGCCATGTCCTCCAGCTCGCCGAGCGCTTCCACGCCCGCGTAGCCGCCGCCGACGAACACGAAGGTGAGGGCGGCGTCGCGGATCGCGGGGTCGCGGGTGGAGGAGGCGATGTCCATCTGCTCGATGACGTGGTTGCGCAGGCCGATGGCCTCTTCGACGGTCTTGAAGCCGATGCCGTACTCGGCGAGGCCCGGGACGGGCAGCGTGCGGGAGACCGAACCGGGGGCGAGCACCAGCTCGTCGTAGCCGATGAGTTCGGGCGGCCTGCCCTCCTCGGCGGTGGCGAGCGTGGCGACGGCGGCGGTGCGTACGGCGTGGTCGATGGAGGTCACCTCGCCGACGACGACGTGGCAGCGGTCCAGGACGCGGCGCAGCGGTACGACGACGTGACGGGGGGAGATCGAACCCGCGGCCGCCTCGGGAAGGAACGGCTGGTACGTCATGTACGGATCGGGTGTGACGACCGTGATGTCGACCTCGCCCCGCCTGAGCTCGGCCTTCAGCTTCCGCTGGAGGCGCAGGGCCGTGTACATCCCGACGTAGCCGCCGCCGACAACCAGAATGCGCGCACGTTCCTTCACCATCCCATGACGCACCCGGCGCTGTTGTTTGTCCACAGCCCCGGCAATTTGTGTGACCGGCGGCCGGATGTGGGCGGGGTCGGCGTCGGCGTCCGGGCAGGACGAAAGGGGCCAGGTCAGCGCGGAGGGGTGAGACGGTACGAAGGTGCCGAACCGGTGCGTACATGACCCGTACTCCGATCGGGGGGCGCACTGTGCGGAACCTGCCCCTTCTGAATTGACTCCCTCTCAACTATGTTCTTGTGACGACGGGGTGTAGGGAATGTGGTCGAACGGGTCCGCGACGGGCGGGTCCGGTCGGGACTGACGCCCGTTCCGCGCACACCGGGTTCAGGCGGGGAGAGTCTCCGGGGGGAGACGTCATTACCGGGGGAATACATGCATGTTCAGGACAAGCAATGGTCATCCGCAGCCGTCGTGGCGCCTGATGGCGCCGCGGTGAGCGCGGCGACGGGCAACGGACGCGCGGACGGGGTGCGTACGACGCCGCTGCGCGTGGACGCACAGCGCAATCTGGAGCACGTGCTGCGTGCGGCGCGTGAGGTGTTCGGCGAGCTGGGGTACGGCGCGCCGATGGAGGACGTGGCGCGGCGTGCGCGGGTCGGTGTGGGCACGGTGTACCGGCGCTTTCCCAGCAAGGACGTACTGGTACGGCGGATCGCCGAGGAGGAGACGTCACGGCTGACGGAGCAGGCGCGTACCGCGCTCGGGCAGGAGGACGAGCCCTGGTCGGCGCTGTCGCGGTTCCTGCGGACGTCCGTGGCGTCGGGCGCGGGGCGGTTGCTCCCGCCCCAGGTGCTGCGGGTGGGCTCGGACGGCCCGGAGAGCCAGGGCGGTTCGCCCGTCCCGGCCGCTCCGGTCGACCCGACCCGGGTGCCTCAGCAGCGGCTGCAGCCGGGGACCGGTGAACTGCGGCTGATGGCGGACGAGGGCGCGGTGCCGGTCGACGACACCGGGGCCGGGGCGCTGCTCGAGGTCGTCGGGCGACTGGTGGAGCGGGCGCGGACGGCGGGCGAGCTGCGACCGGACGTGTCCGTGTCCGACGTACTGCTCGTGATCGCCACGGCGGCGCCGTCGCTGCCGGACCCGGCCCAGCAGGCGGCCGCGTCCTCGCGGTTGCTCGACATCCTGCTGGAGGGCCTGCGGTCCCGGCCGGCGTAACCGGCACCACCCGCCTCCGGCGAGCCCCGGAAACCCACCCGCACCACCGCCCGCCCGGCACGGCGGGGTGCGGGCGGGTACCGGGGCCGGGAAGCGCCGACCATGCGGACGCCCGGCCGCGCCGGGCAGCGGCTCCGGGCGGACGCCGGGAGGCGGGAGGCGACGCCCCCGCACGGATGCCGGGGCCGGGAAGCGCCGACCACCTGCGGACGCCCGGCCGCCCCGGGCAGCGGCTCCGGGCGGACGCCGGCGGGCCACGGTTGTACACGGGCGTCGGGCCGCACGTCGCCGTGCGTGTCCGGGGCGCGCCGGCCGGGCGGAAGGACGGTGCTGTTCGGCCGCTCGTTCGGGTGGGTTCCGTACGGGGTGGTGACAAGTCCGCTCGGATGAGTGGATGCCGCGGACGACGGGCCTGCGGCACATGGCGCTGTGGCACTCTGAGCCGGTGACGGGTTGGTCGGGGGCCGGTGTCGGGGGCTTTGCGCGATGAGCGTTGACGGGTGGGACGAGTCCCGCGGGGACGGTGCCGCGGAGGCCGCCGGGCAAGCCCCGTCCCAGGTGCCGAGTCAGGGCGGCCGGGCCGTACCGTCCCGCGTCGCGCCGGAGCAGAACGTGCCGGCCCGCGTCCCGCCGGAGCAGAACGTGCCGGCCCGCGTCCCGCCGGAGCAGAACGTGCCGGCCCACGTCGCGCCGGAGCAGAACGTGCCGGCCCAGCGTGAGAACAGCGTGCTCCCGCCGCCCCGGGAGACGCCCCCCGCCGACGGTGAGCTGATCGACCGGATGCGCGGCGGTGACGACTCCGCCTACGCGGAGCTGTACCGGCGGCACGCGGACGCCGTACGGCGCTACGCACGGGCCTGCTGCCGGGACGGCCACACCGCCGACGACCTCACGGCCGAGGTCTTCGCCCGGATGCTGCAGGCCGTGCGCGGCGGTTCCGGCCCCGAACACGCTGTCCGCGCCTACCTGTTGACCTGTGTACGACGCGTGGCCGCGCACTGGGCCAGGTCGGCCCGGCGCGAACAGCTCGTCGACGACTTCGCCACCTTCGCCCAGCAGGCCGCGCGGGCCGCCGAGGCGTCCGACGACAGCGCGTCCGCCGGTTCCTTCGGCGCGGGGCTGGACCTCGGTGCCGACGTGCGGGCCCTGCACGAGGCCGAGCAGTCCATGGCGATGCAGGCCTTCCGCTCGCTGCCCGAACGCTGGCAGGCCGTGCTCTGGCACACCGAGGTGGAGGACGAGTCGCCCAGCGAGGTGGCCGTGCTGTTCGGGCTGGACGCCAACGGCACCCGGGTACTGGCCAGCCGCGCCCGTGAGGGCCTGAAGCAGGCCTACCTCCAGGCACACGTCAGCGCCGCCCTCGCCGACGACGAGGAGTGCGCCCGCTACGCCGACCAGCTCGGCACCTACGCCCGCCGCAAGCTGCGCATCCGCGCCGAACGGGGCCTGCGCAAGCACTTGGCGGAGTGTGCCCGGTGCCGGCTGGCGGCGGCGCAGATCGAAGAGGTCGCGGACGGCATCCCCGGCGTCGTCCCGGTCGCGGTCATCGGCTGGTTCGGGGCCGCCGGGTACGCCAAGGCGCTCGGGATCGTGGCCGGCAGCGCCGGGGCGGGTGCCGCGGGTGCCGCCGCGGCGGCCGGCGGGTCGTCCGGCGGTGCGGGCGCAGCCGCCTCGGAGGGGCTCGGTGCGCCGGTGAAGGCGGGTATCGCCGCCGGTGTCGTCGCGGTGGCCGCCGCCGCGGTGGCACTGGCCCTGGTGAACGACGACCACCCGGCGAAGGAGGTCGCGAGGCCGGCTCCTTCGGCGCCGGTCGTACGGCCCGGGACACCCACGCCCGCGCCGCCACCCGCGGCGAGGAGACCCTCGCCGAAGCCGGTGGCGCTCGCCCCCGAGCCGACCCCTACGCCGACCCCGACTCCGACGCCCAGGCCGGCACCCACCCCCAGGCCGACGCCCGAGCCGACCCGCACCGCGCCACCGCCGGCGCCACCGGCGAAGCCGGCGCCCAGGCCGACCCCGACACCCCCTCCCCCGCCGGCCCCCGCCATCTACGAGTTGAGCGAACTGCGCTACGACGTCAACGGCGACGGTACGCGGCCGGAGATCGAGCTGGGCGGCAGCAGCTGGGTGTGGCAGCGCTACGGCATGTCGATCGGCGGCAAGCGGTACGGGCGCGGGGTGACCGTCCAAGGCGAGTCGTCCGTCACGATCGCCCTCAACCGCCCGTGCACCGCCTACGACGCGATGGCCGGCGTGGACGACATGATGCTCGGCCTCGACAGGGTCTCCTTCTCCGTCTACGCCGACGGGGTACGGCTGTGGCGGTCCGGCCCGGTCGACGGCCGCGACCGGGCCGTCCCGGTCCACGTGGACCTGACCGGGCACACGTCCGTGCGGCTCGTCGTGACACCCCTCGACGACCTCTTCGGCCGGGCGGCACCGGCGGACTGGGCCGAGTCCCGGTTCACCTGCCGGTAACCGCCCCCCGGCGCCCCTCGACGGCCACCGCCCCGCACCCAGCCGAGGAAGCCGAGGACATCGCATCCCCCTGGGCCACGGCACCACCCGGAAACGCGGCGGAGCCGGCCCCCCGCGCCGGCCAGGGCACAGACCGTCACGCCCCCGGCGTCAACGCGCTGCGCCTCGGCTGGATCCCCGAAGGGACCGCGCGGGCGCGGGCCGGGGTTCCGGTCCAGCAGGTGCCCCGGCGGGAGAGGAGGCGACGCAGCCAGAGTTCGAGGGAGACGAGATCGGCGAGGCCGTCCAGCGGAAGCGGCTCGCCCGCCGCCGCCGCGCGCAGCGCCTTGCGCACGACGCGCGCCTCCACCAGCCCGGCGTCGGCCAGCAGCGGGGTGGAGAAGAGGTCGATCAGGGGGTCGGCCGACACCCGCAGGCCCGCGCGCGTGGCGGCCGCCGAGGACGCGTGGGAGGGGGCGCCCCAGCCGGGCGGGAGGCCGGTGACGCCGGCGCCTTCCAGGACCGTACGGAGGATGGCCGCGCGGGCGCCGGGCTGGACCCGCAGCGCCTCCGGGAGCTCGCGGCAGGCCCGGACGACCTGGTTGTCGAGGAACGGCGCGTGCAGGCGCTGGGAGCGGACCTCGGCGGCCTGTTCCAGCACGCGCAGATCGGCGGCGTACCGGGCGAGCGCCGCACGCGCGCGGTGGTCGCCGGGACGCCGGTCCGGGCCGGTGCTGGAGCGTTCCGCCGCACTCGCCAGCAGAACCGATACTTCAGCCAGTGCCTCACCCGTCAGCCAGCGCGCCGCCGGCCCCGGTCTGGCCCAGGTCAGCGCGGCGAGGGACGCGCCGACCGCCCCCTTCGGCTCGTCGAAGCGGCGCCGCATCAGCCGCTCGGCCAGCACCTCCAGGCCCGTCCGGTAGGGAGTGCGGGCGAGGCGCCGGGCCGCGCCGTACACGCGCGCGGGGACCATCACCGAGCCGTCGGCCCGCGCGAGGGCGGCGACGGGCCGCACCAGGTACCGGCGTTGGCGGTCCATCAGCAGGTCGGCGAGCCGGGCGGGGTGGGCGTCCAGCACCTGGCGGGCGCCGTGGCCGGTGAAGTGGTCGGCGCTGCCGGCGGCGAGCCGGGCGCGGTGCCGGCCGGCCGACACCAGCGAGGGCCCCGGCTCGTCGGTGAGCGGGCCGTCGAGGTCGGCGTAGGGCAGCGTCTCCTCGCCACCGGTGACCACGACGTGGTGCAGGCGGGGGTTGGCGGCGAGCGTTCCCGCGCGTTCGAGCTCGGCCTCGCGTCCGCCCACCGCGAGGTCGTTGAAGGTGACGGCGAGGAGGCGCTCGCCCGCGCCCGTGCCGTGGCCGAGGAGCGTGCCGGGTCTGCCCGGCAGCCCGGCGGCGAGCAGCGCGAGCGTGCCGGAGGCAGGGCCGCCGGACAGGTCGGCGCCGATACCGGGCACCGGCATCCCGCGCGCGGCCCGCCGCTCGGCGGGGCCCATGCCGGGCACCGGCCCGGGGTCGAGATCGGGCACGTGCCGGGGCGCCGACAGCCGGGTGCGGACCGCCTCCACGAGGGCGTCCCGCACGGCGTCCACCGAGCGCCCGGGGTCGGCCGGGGGCGCGGCCACGGCGAGGGAGGCGACCTGTTCGTACCCGGCGACCTCGCGCGCCCCGGCGCGCAGCACCAGCGCATGCCCCGGCGGAATTCGCCGTACGCCGTCGTACGGGGTGGTGTCGCCCAGCGCGGCCGGTACGTCGGGGGCCGCGAGCAGGGCGGCCAGGTGGCCGAAGTCGAGGTTGGCCTCGACGAGGTCGGCGAGGGGCAGGGCCGCGGTGGCGTAGGCCGTGCCGCCGGCCCAGGGGGTGTGGAACACCGGGCGGGCGCCCGCGAGGTCGCCGCAGACGGTGATGCGCCGGCCCACCTGGACGACGGCCGTGTAGCTGCCCGGCCAGCTCGTCAGATGGCGCAGTGCGCCCCCGCGCGCGGTGAACAGCGCGCGGCGCAGGTCCTCGTCGGAGGCGCCGCAGATACCGAGGACGGCGATCCGGTTCTGTCCGTCGGCGCGGACCAGGCGCACCTCGTCGGGGCGCCAGTCGCCGACGGCCCACAGCGGGTCCGGGTCGCCCCACAGGAGCTGGGAGCCGACCGGGTGCAGGGACTCGCCGTCGTAGCCCAGGGCACCCGCGGCACCCGTCCCGGCGGCGCCCGTGGCGGTGCTGCTCCAACCCACCAACCACCGCATCGACGCCTCCACAGGCTGTGGACCACCAGTGCACCGCACGAACCGGGTCCCCATGCTGCCATGAAGGGCGTACCGGAGAGGGACGGTGGCGCGGCCTTCGATCGAGGGAAAATTCGGCGGACGCCGAGAGATCGCCGCCGGACGCCGAGAGAGCGCCGCTTGATCGCCGCGCGCGGACCCGCTCGGGCGCCTGCGCGGGCGTCCGGGGGAAGTCGGCGCGGGCGCCCGGGGAGTTGGCGAGTGACGAGGTCGGGCGCGGTTTGGCGGCCCCCGAGGCAAGCGACGTGAATGCGCCCCCTGTACGCTCCCCAAAACTCCTTTCGCGCCGTCAAGTTGCATGGTCGGAGCGGGAGTCAATCGCATCAGGCAGGGTCGAATTTCGGCCAAATCTGCGGCGAGCGGCGGGGTTTGAGCACTCTCCGTACAGGCCTGGGGAGCGCGCGGAGGGATACACATGCGCACGGTCCGGGAGGCGGGCATCGCCTCCCGGACCGGTCCGCCACCCGCGGGGATGAAGGTGGCGGTGTCCCCCAGCCCGCTGGATCCAGTACAGCGGGCCGACCCACGCAAGAGCCATGGAACCGCTCCCCAGGTGGCCGGAGAAGAGCGCACGGGCGGGCGCACGGCCACACGGGCAGGGGCACGCGGCGACAGGCCGTGCACGGTGCGTACAGGATCACCGTTTCGTACGGACCACAATCCCGCCAACCGGAACAATGCCCCTTAACGCTTGGGATGCGGCGAACTACGCTGGGTTTACGAATGCCGCGTGGTTATGCCAGCGCGACAGCCGTCTGTGTCGAGGGGTGGCTCATGTCCAGGGAGCAACGCGGGCCGAACGAAAAACTCGGCGCCGTTCTCGCCCTCGCGGGAATCAGCAACGCAGGACTCGCGCGACGCGTCAACGACCTTGGCGCCCAACGCGGGTTGACTCTTCGCTACGACAAGACCTCCGTGGCGCGCTGGGTGTCGAAGGGCATGGTGCCGCAGGGCGCGGCGCCGCACCTCATCGCGGCCGCCATCGGACAGAAGCTCGGCCGACCGGTGCCGCTCCACGAGATCGGCCTGGCGGACGCGGACCCCGCACCCGAAGTGGGCCTCGCCTTCCCCAGAGACGTGGCACAGGCGGTGAGGTCGGCGACGGAGCTGTACCGTCTCGACCTCGCCGGACGCCGGGCCGGCTCCGGCGGCATCTGGCAGTCCCTCGCCGGATCGTTCGCAGTGAGCGCATACGCAACGCCCGCCTCACGATGGCTGATAACCCCCGCCGACAGCTCGGTCGCGCGGGAGGCGGGCTCCGCCGAGGACTCGGGCGCACCGATCAAAGTCGGCCACAGCGATGTGCAGAAACTGCGGGAGGCCGCCGAGGACGCCAGGCGGTGGGACTCCAAGTACGGGGGCGGTGACTGGCGTTCCTCGATGGTGCCGGAGTGCCTTCGGGTGGAGGCGGCACCGCTGCTGCTCGGCTCCTACTCCGACGAGGTCGGCCGCGCCCTGTTCGGGGCCTCCGCGGAACTGACCCGCCTCGCCGGCTGGATGGCCTTCGACACCGGACAGCAGGAGGCCGCGCAGCGCTACTACATCCAGGCGCTGCGGCTCGCGCGCGCGGCGGCCGACGTGCCGCTCGGCGGCTATGTCCTCGCCTCCATGTCGCTGCAGGCCACCTACCGGGGCTTCGGCGACGAGGGGGTCGACCTGGCGCAGGCCGCCCTGGAGCGCAACCGGGGCCTGGCGACCGCCCGCACCATGAGCTTCTTCCGGCTGGTCGAGGCGCGGGCCCACGCGCGCGCGGGAGACGCGCAGGCGGCGGGCGCGGCGCTGAAGGCGTCCGAGGGGTGGCTCGAGCGGTCCCGGGAGGGCGACAGCGACCCGTCCTGGCTCGGTTTCTACGGCTACGACCGGTTCGCCGCCGACGCGGCCGAGTGCTACCGGGACCTGAAGGCGCCGCGGCAGGTCCGGCGCTTCACCGAGCAGGCGCTGTCGAAGCCGACGGAGGAGTTCGTGCGGTCGCACGGGCTGCGGCTGGTCGTCTCGGCGGTGGCCGAGCTGGAGTCCGGGAACCTGGACGCGGCCTGCGAGCAGGGCGTGCGGGCCGTGGAGGTGGCCGGGCGGATCTCGTCGGTGCGGACGACGGAGTACGTGAGGGATCTGCTGCACCGGCTGGAGCCGTACGGGGACGAGCCGCAGGTGGTGGAACTGCGCGAGCGCGCCCGGCCCCTGCTGATGACCCCGGCGTAGCGACGGACCGCCGCGGGAACCCGCCGGGACGCCGTGCTCCGGTGCGGGGACCGCCGTGCTCCGGTGCGGGGACCGCCGTGCTCCGGTGCGGGAAAGGGCCGCCCCGGGGACTCGCCGGGACGGTCTGCTCCGGTGCGGGCGGGCGGGTGAGGCGAGACTGGGCGTGCGGCGCGGCTGGGCGTGTGGCCCCGCGGGCGAGCGGCGCGGCTGGGCGAGCGCTTCGGACGGGCCGGGCGCGGATCGGGCGGGCCGGGCGCGGATCCGGGCGGGCCGGGCACGGGTCGTGCGAGCCAGACACCCGGGCGGCCAGGCGCGGGTCGTGCGAGCCGGACACGGATCCGGGCAGCAGGCGCGAATTGTGCGAGCCGGACACGGATCCGGGCGGCCAGGCGCGGTTCGGACGGCCGGGTACGGCGGGACGCGTGGTCCGGACGGGCCGGGTACGGCGGGGCGCCTGGTCCGGACGGGCCGGGTACGGCGGGACGCGTGGTTCCCCGCACACCTTTGCCGGCGCCGCACTCCCCGGCGTTTGAAGCCACTGTCAGTGGCGCAGTGCACTATCGAGGTGGGAGGTGGTGCAGGTGCCGGTCGGGGCGTACGACTGTGACGTGCTCGTGGTCGGCGGGGGGATCGTCGGCCTGTCGACGGCGTACGCGATCACGCGGAGCGCGCCGGGCACGCGGGTGACCGTGCTGGAGAAGGAGCCGGGCCCGGCCCGGCACCAGACGGGACGCAACAGCGGGGTCATCCACAGCGGGATCTACTACCGGCCGGGCTCCCTCAAGGCGCGGTACGCCGTCCGGGGCGCCGCCGAGATGGTGAAGTTCTGCGCCGAGTACGGCATCGCCCACGCCGTCACCGGCAAGCTGATCGTCGCCACCGAGCGGGAGGAGCTGCCGCGGCTGCACGCGCTCGTGCAGCGCGGCCGGGAGAACGGGATCCCGGTGCGCGAGCTGGGTGCCGCGCAGATCCCCGAGTACGAGCCCGAGGTGCGGGGCCTCGCCGCGATACACGTCGGCACGACCGGCGTGTGCGACTTCGTGGGCGTCGCACGGCAGCTCGCCCGGGCCTCCGGCGCGGAGATCCGCTACGGCGCGCGGGTGGTACGGGTGGACCGGCGGCCGGATCGGGGCGTGGCCGTCCTCACCGCCGGCGGGGACGTGGTCCGCGCCCGCGTGCTGGTCAACTGCGCCGGTCTGCACTGCGACGAGGTGGCACGGCTGACCGGGGACGAGCCGGGGGTGCGGATCGTCCCGTTCCGCGGGGAGTACTACGAGCTGGCGCGACCGGAGCTGGTGCGGGGGCTGGTGTACCCGGTGCCGGACCCGGCGTTCCCGTTCCTCGGCGTGCACCTGACCAGAGGAATCGACGGAGGCGTGCACATCGGGCCGAACGCGGTGCCGGCACTGGCCCGGGAGGGATACGGCTGGGGGGTCGTACGACCCCGGGAGCTGGCCGGGACCGTGGCGTGGCCCGGGTCCTGGGCGATCGCCCGGCGCCACTGGCGGTACGGCGCGGGCGAGTTGCACCGGTCGCTGTCCAAGGGGGCGTTCCTCCAGGCGGTGCGCAGACTGCTGCCCGGGGTGGCTGCCGGGGACCTGGTGCGGGCCCCCGCCGGGGTGCGGGCGCAGGCGGTGCTGCGGGACGGCACGCTCGTGGACGACTTCCTGATCCGGGAGGGGGTGCGGTCGGTGCACGTGCTCAACGCGCCGTCTCCCGCGGCCACCGCGTCCCTGCCGATCGGCAGGGAGGTCGGGCGCCGGGTGCTGGAACTGCTCGCCTCGCTGTAGCGGCCGCACCGGGGCTGCGCCTGCCCGACCCCGCTCCGCCCGACCGCCGGTGGCTGCCGGCTGCCACCGTGGCCATCTGCGGCTGCGGCCACTGTGGCTGCCAGCGGCTCCGGGTGACCGGTGGCCGCCGTGACCGTGGCCGCCCGTGACCGTGGCCGTCAGAGGCCGTGGCCGTCGGAAGCCGATGGCTACCGGAGTCCGATGGCTGCCGGAGGCTACCCAGTGCCCGATGACCGCCGACGGCCCCAATAACCGACGGCTGCCGGTGGCTACCCGGCGACCGATGACCGCCGACGGCCCCCGGCGACCGATGGCTGCCGGAGGCTACCCAGTGCCCGATGACCGCCGACGGCCCCAATGACCGACGGCTGCCGGTGGCTACCCGGCGACCGATGACCGCCGACGGCCCCCGGCGACCGATGACCGCCGGAGGACGCCGCGGGCATCAGGAGCCGCGGGCCGGGCGGGCGCCCCCGTGGGGCGCCGTAAAATCGGTCCCACTGTGTCTGATTTCCTCAACACCCCCGAAGTCCCGCCGTCGGCCCCGCACCCCTCCGGCGAGTCCGTTCGGCACACCCGGACCAAGGGGGAACCCCGCTTCCCGGACGGGCCGAAGGCCGATCCGGCCGGCTCGCACTTCGAGCGGCGGATCCGCAGTTTCCAGCCGCGGCGCAGCCGGGTGACGGTCGGGCAGGCCGACGCCCTGCAGCGGCTGTGGCCCAAGTGGGGGCTGGACATCGACGGCCGGCAGGTCATCGATCTCGCCCAGCTGTTCGGGAACGACGGCCCCGTCGTGCTGGAGATCGGCTTCGGGATGGGGGAGGCCACCGCCCAGATGGCCGCCGCCGACCCCGGCACCAACATCCTCGCGGCCGACGTGCACACCCCGGGGCAGGGCAACCTGCTCAACCTCGCCGACCAGCACGGGCTCTCCAACATCCGCGTGGCCAACGGCGACGCGATCATCCTGCTCCGCGAGATGCTCCGGCCCGACGCGCTGGACGGGCTGCGGGTGTACTTCCCCGACCCCTGGCCCAAGAAGCGGCACCACAAGCGGCGGCTGATCCAGCCCGAGTTCCTGACGCTGGCCGCGACCCGGCTGAAGCCCGGCGCGCTCGTGCACTGCGCGACCGACTGGGAGCCGTACGCCGAGCAGATGCTCGAGGTGCTCGACGCGCATCCCGACTTCGAGAACACCCAGGCGGAGGGCGGTTTCGCGGCCCGCCCGGAGTTCCGGCCGCTGACCCGTTTCGAGGGGCAGGGACTGGACAAGGGACATGTCGTGAACGATCTGCTGTTCCGGCGCGTACCGCACGGGAACGGCCGGCCGCCCGGACCGCAGGTTCCGCGGTCGGGCCGGTAAACCGCTCCAGACCCTCGTCCCGTCACCGTTAGGGTCGATGCCGTGGCCACCAGTGCTCCGTTCCCGACTCCCCCCGCCGGTCCCGGCACGGGACTGCTCCGGCACCCGCACTGGTGGCAGCGCGGGTGGGTGAGGTACGGGGCGCTGATCACCCTGCTGGTGCTGTCCGGGCTGGTGATCCTCGCGCTCGTGCGGCGGCAGACCGGCACCGAGGGGCTCCTGGTGGGGGTGGGCCTTGCCGTGCTGCCCGTGCCCTGGCTGACGGCCGCCTTCCGCTGGCTGGACCGGGTGGAGCCGGGGCCCTGGCGGAACCTGGTCTTCGCCTTCGCGTGGGGTGCCTGCGCGGCAGCGCTGATGGCCATCGTCGCCAACACCTTCGCGACCAAGTGGATAGCCACCGCCACCGCCGACCCGGCCGGTGCCGACACCCTCGGCGCCACGGTGATAGCCCCGATCGTCGAGGAGTCCGCCAAGGCGGCTGCCGTACTGCTGGTCTTCCTCTTCCGCAGACGGCATTTCACCGGCCTCGTGGACGGGGTGGTGATAGCCGGGATCACCGCCACCGGGTTCGCGTTCACCGAGAACATCCTCTATCTCGGTACGGCCTTCGGGACCGACCAGCTGACCGGCGACCGCGGCATCGCCTCCGTCACCGCCGCGACGTTCTTCGTGCGCATCGTGATGTCCCCGTTCGCGCACCCCCTCTTCACCGTGCTGACCGGCATCGGCTTCGGCATCGCCGCGCTGTCCGGGGAGCGGCAGCGTCTTCGGCGGGTGCTGCCGCCGGTGGGCGGGCTGCTGCTGGCGATGTCCATGCACGCCCTCTGGAACGGCTCCTCCACCTTCGGGCGGTACGGGTTCTTCGCCGTCTACGGCGGGTTCATGGTGCCCGCGTTCGCGCTGCTGACCTGGCTCGCGATCTGGACGCGGCAGCGGGAGCTGCGGACCGTGCAGGCGGAACTGCCGGCGTACGTGCTGGCCGGATGGCTGGGGCCGGCCGAGCCGATCGCGCTCGGGTCGATGCGGGCGCGGCGGATGGCCAGGGAGTACGCCCGGCACCACTGCGGGGGGCGGCCGGCGGCGCGGACGGTGGCCGAGTACGAGGCGTACGCCACCTCGCTCGCGTTCCTGCGGCACCGCGGGCGGCGGGGGCGGGCCGGGGCGGACTTCGTCGGACGCGAGCGGGAGCTGCTGGCCGAACTCTGGCAGCGCAGAACAGTGGCGCGGCCGGCCCTGGACTACGCGGCCAGGGCCTCCGCGCCCGCTCCGGTCACGGCTCCGGTGTACTGGACGCCGCCGCCGTACGGGTATCCGACGGTGCCGTATCCCGCCTGCAACCCGTACCGGACCTGACCCGGCCGCGGGAGCGGCCCGGTACGGAGCGCCACCGGAGCGGGTGGCGGCACTACGCCGACGCGGTCGTCAGCTTCTGCAGGTCCTCGTCCGGCAGGGTCAGCTCCGCCGCCCGAAGCAGCGACGGGAGCTGGTCCACGGTCCGGGCGGAGGCGAGGGGGGCCACGACGGTCGGCTGGGCCGCGAGCCAGGCCAGGGCGACCGTGGCGACCGGGACCCGGTGGGCGGCGGCGACCTCGTCCAGGGCCGTCAGGACCCGCTGACCGCGCTCGGTCTCGAGGTGCTTCGAGGCCCCGTCGGCCCGGGCGCTGTCGACGGTCGCGCCGGGGCGGTACTTGCCGGTCAGGAAGCCGGAGGCGAGGGAGAAGTACGGCACGGCCGCGAGGCCCTCGCGGGCGGCCAGGTCCTGCAACGGGCCCTCGTAGGTGTCCCGGGAGACCAGGTTGTAGTGGGGCTGGAGGGCGACGTAGCGGGCCAGGCCCTCGCGGTCGGAGAAGTCGAGGGAGGCCTTCAGGCGCTCGGGGGTGATGTTGGAGGCGGCGATGTGCCGGACCTTTCCGGCCTTCACCAGCTCGTCCAGCGCGCCGATGATCTCCTCGACGGGCACCTCGGGGTTGTCGAAGTGGGTGTAGTAGAGGTCGATGTGATCGGTGCCCAGCCGGCGGAGCGAGGCGTCGGCGGCCGCCTTGATGTTGGCGGCGCTCAGACCCTGGTACTCCGGGTGCTGGCTGACCTTGGTGGCGATGACGACGTCGGCGCGGTTGCCGCGGGCCTTGACCCACTTGCCGATGATCGTCTCGGACTCGCCGCCCTTGTTTCCCTCGACCCAGGCGCTGTAGCTGTCGGCGGTGTCGACGAAGTTGCCGCCGGCGGCCGTGTAGGCGTCGAGCACGTCGAAGGACGCCTGCTCGTCGGCGGTCCAGCCGAAGACGTTGCCGCCGAGGGCGAGCGGGAAGACCTCGAGGTCGGAGGAACCGAGTTTGCGCAGAGAAGTCATACTCCACGTCAACGCCGACAGCGGATGATCCCATTCCGCTGTCGGCGCCAAGTTCCCGCAAAGGCAGCACCCTCAGGGTCACCCCCAGGACCCGACGGGATTTCTCCCCGGGACCCGACGGGGTTCCTCCCCCGGGGGCCCGACGGGGCTCGCGTCCGGGAGGCCCCGCGGGCCACCGGGGCGAAGGCCCGCGAAGGTCAGGGGTTGAGGCCCTTGCCGCGCAGCCAGACCATCGGGTCGATGCCGGTGGCGTCGCCGTTCGGGTGGACCTCCAGATGCAGGTGCGGGCCGGTGACGTTGCCGGTGGCGCCGACCCGGCCGATGACGTCACCGGTGCCGACCTTCTGGCCGACGGAGACACTGATCGAGGACTGGTGGCAGAACCACAGTTCGGTGCCGTCGTCGAGGGTGAGGACCGTGCGGTAGCCATAGGAGCCGGCCCAGCCCGCCTGGGTGACCGTGCCGCTGTGGATGGCCTTGATGAGGGTGCCGGTGGGGGCGGCGAAGTCGAGGCCGGTGTGGTAGCCGGAGGACCACATCGAGCCGGCCTGGCCGAAGGTCGAGGTGATCGTGTACGAGGACGTCGGCAGCGTGTACTGCTTGGCCAGCTCGGCCAGCCTCTTGGCCTCGGCCGCCTTCGCGGCGTCGGCGTCCGCCTTCTTCTTGTCGGCGGCGGCCTTGGCGGCGGCCTCCTTCTGCGCCTTGGCCGCGGCGTCCGCGCTCTGCTTCTGGGCCGCGGCCAGTGCGGCGGCGGTGGCCCTGCTGTCGGCCTTGCTCTGCTGCTGCTCGGCCTGGGCCATGATCCGGTTGCGCAGGGTCTCGCCCGCGCCGGTGTTCCGCTCGGTGTCCGCGGGGGTCACGCCGACGTCGCTGAGCGCGGTGGTGCTCGCCTCGGGCGCCGGGGAGGAGCCGTCCTCGAACAGCGAACCCATGGAGGGCAGGTCCGGCAGGGAGAGGGACACCGGCGGCTTCCCGGTGTTGGCGCTGGCCATCCCGCCCGCGCCGACCGCGGCGATCACGCCGACGCCGAGGACGGTGGAGCTGCGGGCGAATCCGCCGCGCTGCTTGGCGACGCGGTGCCGGCCGCGGACCGGGGTGATGGATTCCTCGGTGGGATTCCACTCCTCCCAGGGGCCCTCGTCGGCGCGGTAGGAGCCGTACCCGAAGGTCTCGGACTCGGTGGGGGCCGGTATGAACGGGGCTTCTGGGGCAGGCCGGTTGGACGCCACGCGGGCGCGCTCCTTTCCTTCCGCCGCCTACCGGGTTAGCTGACGGGTTCGGAGCAGGAAGGTCTCCTACGCGCGTAAACCGGACGTGGACTCAGCGAGTTCACGACGGCTTTCGCGTGATTCACCCCAAAGGTGGTGGTTCCCCGGTTCCCTCGCGGGATTCGGCGCGTGCGCACGGAGCCGTCTCTTGTGACGGCTGGGACGACCGCGCTGCGTTATCGAACGTTAATAGACCCGGTAGGTGGTTTCCAAGCCGTTCGGCTTGATCATTAACGTTCCCACGCAGGGACTTACCCTGTAGATCGCTGCAAAACGGGCGAGTTGACCGAAGTTCATGAGTCACAGAGGTTTCCGAGTGACGCGGGTGTTCTGCGGACGGCGGTCGCGCGGTCACGGTCGGTGAGACCGGTCACGGCTGCCGTACGGCGAGCAGCGCCATGTCGTCCGCCATCCCGCCGCCGGAGTGCCGCCGCACCTCCTCGGCGAGCCGGCTCAGCAGGGCGCCGGGGCCGGGGAAGGTACGGCCGGCCAGCCGCCGTTCGGGTGCGTAGAAGCGGCCGTGGGCGTCCCGGGCCTCGGACAGGCCGTCGGTGTAGAACAGCAGGGTGGCCCCGCTCGGGAAGCGGGCCTCCAGCGCCCGGTCGGGCCAGCCGCCGAGGTCGCGCATGCCGAGCGGCAGCGCGGGCTCGGGCGCGGTCAGGCTGCGCAGGGTGCCGTCGGCGTGCAGCATCAGCGGCGCCGGATGGCCGCGGTTGACGACCCGTACGACGCCGTCGCCGTGTGGGAGTTCGGCGAGGACGGCGGTGGTGAAGCCCTCGAACGCGTCGATGCCGTCCCGCCGGGTGCCCTCGCGGGCCAGTGCCCGCTCCAGCCGCTCGGCCACCGCCTCCAGCGTGGCCTCCTGCTCGGCCGCCTCCCGGAACGCCCCGATCACCACGGCGACGGCGGCGACCGCGCTCAACCCCTTGCCGCGCACGTCGCCGACGACCAGCCGGACGCCGTACGGGCTGTCCTGCACCGCGTAGAGGTCGCCGCCGATGAACGCGTCCCGGCGTGCCGCCTCGTAGCAGGCGGCGATCTCGAAGCCGCCGATCCGCTCCGCGGGCCGGGGCAGGACGGCCCGTTGTGCGGCCTCGGCGATCTCCCGGGCGGAGGCCAGCCGCCGGTCGCCGAGCCGGACCACGCGGTTGATGGCGACGGCCAGCAGGGCGACCGTGGCGACGGTCACCCCGTCGGTGACGGTGGCCGGTGCCGAGTGGCCGCCGGTCTGGGTGTTCACGGCGTACGCGGCGACGAGGGCGGTCAGGGCGGTCAGGACCGTGGTGCGCAGCGAGTACAGCGGCGCGGCGATCAGCGGCGCGGCGGTGAAGAACGGGACGGCGGTGAAGCCCTCGGGAGTGAGCAGGCCGTAGAGGACGCCGCCCGCGATGAGCAGGGCCGGCAGGGCGCCGGCCAGGGCGCGCGGGCCGGGCCGGCGGGTCCCGCGCACGGGTGCGGGTTCGTCGCCGAGTCCCGGGTCCGGCACGAGATCGCCGGGAAGCCGGCCGCCGGCCCTGGCGTACGCGTTCTCCTCCACCTCACCAGGGCGCACCGCATGTCTCCCACGTGTCGGACGTAGGTCCAGATTTGCGGGCCCGGGGGCACGGGGCGACCGGTGTGGACCGACCGGATGACCTGCTGTGACGTACGCCACGCGGCCTGGATCGCCGCGTACGGCGGGGCGGGGCGGAAAACACTCAGGGCCGGAACCCGTGTACTGGATTCCGGCCCTGAGTCTTCAGTAGCGGGGACAGGATTTGAACCTGCGACCTCTGGGTTATGAGCCCAGCGAGCTACCGAGCTGCTCCACCCCGCGTCGTTGTGTCTCAAGCATACGCCATGCGAAGGAGTGGTCGCGCACCCTTTTCCTCCGGGCCTTGATCACCGGTTCCGCCAGGTCCTGATCACCGGTTCCCCCGGGCCTCGATCACCGAGCCGCCGGGGATGCCGCTCAGCCCGGCAGGTGCGCGTTCGGCGCCTTGGCGAGCGCCCGGAACTCGGGGAGTACGACGACCTCGGCTCCCCCGAGCCTTGATCACCGGCCACCCCGGGCCTCGATCACCGAGCCGCCGGGGGTGCCGCTCAGCCCGGCAGGTGCGCGTTCGGCGCCTTGGCGAGCGCCCGGAACTCGGGGAGTACGACGACCTCGGCTCCCCCGGCCTGGAGCACGCCGGTGCCGTCGGCCCCCGCGACGAAGGTGTCCGGCTCCCGCCAGGCGGTGACCACCCGGCGCAGCCCGGCCCGCAGGATCAGCTCGGCGCAGGGCGCGGGCCGGGAGGCGCGGCGGGCACAGGGCTCCAGGCTGCTGTAGACCGTGGCACCGGCGAGCCTCGGGTCGGCCGCGTCGATCTTCGCCAGCGCCGCCTCCTCCGCGTGGACCACCGGGTCGCCGCCTTCCCGGGAGTGGCCGCGGGCCAGTTCGGTGCCGTCGGCGGCGACCACGACGGCACCGACGCTGAAGGCCGTCTCCGAGGGCGGGCACAGGGCGGCGAGTTCGCAGGCGGTGCGCAGCCAGTGGCGGTCGGCGGCCGCGGGGGCGGGGCCGGTGCCGGGCGCCGTGGGCTCGTAGCGCATGAGGACGACGTCCTCGATGCGGCGGGTCTCGACCAGGCGCAGCCGGCCGCCCTGGTACGACCCCGGTCCGAACAGGCGCGGGGCCGCCGGGTCGCCCACGAAGAGCGGGGCGAGGACCAGCTGGAGTTCGTCGGCGAGGCCCTGGCGGAGGAGCTGGGTGTGCACCTGACCGCCGCCCTCGACCATCAGGCGCCCGACTCCGCGCACGTCGTGCAGGTGTTCCAGCAGGGCCCGCCAGTCGATGCCGGCGCCGAGCGGGACGACGTCGGCGGTGGTGCCGAGGAGCCGGCCGGCCCGTCGGGCACCCTCGTCGGTGGTGTAGACGAGTTTCTCGCCGCCGGTGTGCCAGAAGTGGGCGTCGGGGTCGAGGTCGCCGGAGGCGGTGACGGTCACCTTCAGCGGGTACGCGGGCCTGCCCGCCGCCAGCCGGGCCGCCCGCCGCTCCGCGGAGTTCACCAGCAGGCGCGGATTGTCGGCGCGGATCGTGCCGGCGCCGACGAGGATGGCGTCGACGGAGGCCCGTACGTCGTCGACCCGGTCGAAGTCGGCCGGGCTCGACAACAGCAGCCGCTCGGGGCCGGTGTCGTCCAGGAAGCCGTCGAGGGAGACGGCGGCGGACAGCAGCACGTACGGCAGGGGCATCGGCGCACTCCCTCGCGGCGACCCGGAGGTTCACCGAGTCTTGGTTCAAGTTTGAAACAAACTTACACTGGCGGCATGACGACCCGCTGGCTCACCCCCGAGGAGCAGCGCGCCTGGCGCGCCTACATCGCCGCCTCCCGGCTCCTGGAGGACGCGATCGACCGGCAGCTCCAGCAGGAGGGCGGCATGCCCCACCTTTTCTACTCGGTGCTGGCCAACCTCTCCGAGGCACCCGACCGGCGGCTGCGCATGACGGACCTCGCCGAGACACTGAAGATCACCCGCAGCAGGCTGACGTACGTGGTGACCCGGCTGGAGCGGGACGGGCTGGTGCGCCGGGAGGACTGCCCCTGGGACAGGCGCAGCAGCCTCGCGGTGCTGACGGACGAGGGCATGACCGTGCTGGAGCGTACGGCACCCGGCCATGTCGAGACGGTGCGCACCACCCTCTTCGACCGGCTCGCCCCCGAGCAGGTGGGGCAGTTGGAGGAGATCTGCACGGGGATCGCCCGAGGGCTGCAGGGGGAGGGTGAGGCGGAGGCGCCCGCGGAGGACGTGCCGTGGCGGCGCCGATCGTCCCCGTGCCCGGGACCGGCCGACGAGTGAGGCGGGCTCCGGCGGGCGGCACCGATCTCCGCCGTGGCGCATTGCTTTAACTTTAAAGCATGCGATAAGGTCCCCATCCTGGCACCTGCTTCAAATCTGAAGCAGATGGACGGACCGATCCCGGAGACCCGCATGCCCGACACCCCCGCCGCCACCCCGCGCGCCCGCGTCCGGGTACCGCTGCGCTTCCACGACGGCTACAGCGCCGACGCCGAGCTCGTCACCTTCGACGGTCTCGCCGACGGCCGGGAGCACATCGCCGTCGTCCTCGGCGACCCGGGCCCGGTCCCACTGGTGCGGCTGCACTCCGAGTGCCTGACCGGCGACGTCTTCGGCTCCGCCCGCTGTGACTGCGGGCCCCAGCTGCGCGAGGCGGTCGAGCGCATCGCCGACCGCGGCGGCGTGCTGCTCTACCTGCGCCAGGAGGGCCGCGGTATCGGCCTCTACAACAAGCTCGACGCCTACGCCCTCCAGGACCAGGGCCTCGACACCTACGAGGCGAACGCCGCGCTCGGCCTGCCGGAGGACGCCCGCGACTACACCGCCGCCGCGCAGATGCTCGCCGCCCTCGGCATCGACGAGCTGGACCTGCTGTCGAACAACCCCGACAAGGCCGAGCAGCTCCGCGCGCTGGGCACCGTCGTCCGGGACCGGGTGCCGACCGGTGTCTTCACCACCGCCCACAACGTCCGCTACCTGCGCGCGAAGGTCCTCCAGACCCGGCACACCCTGCCGCTCGCCGAACTGAACGGGGTGAATGGGGTGAGCGGGGTGAACGGGCTCGGCGGGCTCGACGGACTGCCGGAACTGAGCGCGCGCTGAGCACGGGCCGAGCGCGAAGAGCCGGGCGCGAGGACCGGCCGCCGCCGCACAGGGTCCGAACACCTGCTGCCGGCGGGCGGCATGGCCGGCCGATCCTCCACAGTGATCTTGCCCAGGGTCGCAGAGCGCCGATGGACACGACCGGTTCCCACCGGGCCTGTCGCATCGCTCTGGCCGGGCGCACGTGCGCCGCGATCCGATGGATGGCCGACACGGAGCGGCCCGAACGCCGGCCTTCGGATCCACCCCTTACCCGCATTCCTCCCTACTTCCCATTTGCGTGAGAGGGCGGTGAGACCTGCACGCGGTTAAGTCCCCGTTCAGATTCCGTGCATGTCGGCCGACGGATACTCCCCGGGATCCGGATTGCCCACTGCGTCCGGATCGAGTCTCCGGGAGTCTGAAAGGCCGTTCATGTTCACGACCCACAGCGAGCCGACCCAAGAGCGAGGCACCGAGCCGACGACGGGGCGCGCCATCTCCGCCGTGCTGAACCGGCCCCGCGGCGGCCGGCCCGCGCCACCCGCGCCCCGCACGGGTGCACCGCGGCCGGCCTACGAACTCCCGGTGCTGCTGGGCATCGTGACGATCGCCGCCCTGCTCACCCTGTGGGGCCTGGACGACAGCTCGTTCCACGGGTTCTACGCGGCCGGCGTGCGCAGCATGACCGACGATCCGGTCGCCTTCTTCTACGGATCCTTCGACCCGGGCGACACGATCACGATCGACAAGCTGCCCGGCTACCTGTGGCCGCAGGCCCTGTCGGCGCTGGCCTTCGGCTTCCGTCCGTGGGCGCTGGTGCTGCCGCAGGCGATCGAAGGCATGGCCTGCGTGGTCCTGCTCCATGGTCTGGTACGCCGCTGGGCGGGCGTGCCGGCCGGTCTGCTCGCGGCGGGCTTCCTGACAATCACTCCCGTGTTCGTCGGCCTTGGGCGGTCCGTCACGGAGGACTCGCCGTTCGTCCTTCTGCTGCTTCTGGCCGCCGCGGCCACCCAGCGGGCGACCGAGCGGGGCCGCGGCCGCCGGCTGCTGCTCGCGGGGCTGTGGGTGGGCGCGGCCTTCCAGTGCAAAATGCTGGAGGCCTGGGCGGTGCTGCCCTCGCTCGCCGTGACCTACCTCGTCGCCGCGCCCGTGGCCCTGCGCCGCCGGGTCCTGGACGTCGCGCTGGCCGGCGCGGTGGCGTGCGGCGTGTCGCTGTCGTGGATGACGGTGGCCACGCTGACCCCGGCGTCCGAGCGCCCCTACCTCGACGGCACCACGGACAACTCGGCGTACGGTCTGGTCGTCGGCTACAACTTCCTGACCCGCTTCCACGGCCTCGACGCGGCCGCCGCCGGTAGCGTCGCCCCCAACGAGAGCTTGCGGACAGCCGGCACCGGGCCCGCCATGGGCGACAGCGTCTGGAAGATGTTCAGCCCCGGGATCGCCACACAGACCGGATGGCTGTACCCACTGGCCGCGCTCGGGGTCGCGGGCGGCGCATGGACGCTGTGGCGGCGGCGTGCGGCCCGCACGGACCGGGTGCTGGCAGGCTATGTGCTGTGGGGGTCGTGGCTGGCCACGTTCTTCCTGGTGTTCAGCTTCGGCAGCGTGACCGGGCACACCTATTACATGGGTGTCGTCGCCGTGGCACTGGCCGCGATGGGCGGCGCGGGGGCCGTGCAGGCCTGGCGGGCGTGCCGCAGGGGCGGTCGACGGGCCTGGGTGCTGCCCGGCATGATCGCCGTGAACCTTGCCTGGTGCGTGATCCTGACGCTGCGGTACCCGCACTTCTTCCCCTGGTCCGTCCCCACCGCAGCGGCCCTCGGCCTGGTCGCCCTGGTTCTGTCGTGCATCCGCCGACGGCCACGCCTCGGCACGGCCGGCCTGGCCGCCGGGCTCGCCGCGGTCCTGCTCATTCCGGCCGCCTGGTCGGCGTCGGCGCTGTCCCTGCGCTACAACCAGCCCGGCTCGCTGGGCCGCGTGGGCCCCACCAACCATCGGGTGGGCAACCCGCTCGCGAAGCTCGGCCCGACCCGGGAACGCCTGCTGGCCTACCTCACCGCGCACCGAGGCGGCGCCGAGTACCTGGCCGCAGTGCCCGGCTGGGGGGAGGCCGCGCCCTACATAATCTCCGCCGACGCGCACGTTCTGCCCGTGGGCGGCTTCACCGGCCGGGTCCCTTATCCGACGTCCGGTGGCTTCCGCGAGCTCATAGCCACCGGCCGACTGCGCTACGTCGTCCTGAAGCCTGCCGAGGTGAGCACGAGCCTGCGCCACGCGGCCACGCCCATCGCCGTGATCGTGCGCTGGACCGTCGGCCACTGCACGGTCGTGCCCTCGGCGGCCTACGGCTCGGGCGACCAGGCGGAGGCGCTGTACGACTGCGGCCCGGGTCACGAGAGGGGCCCGGGCGGCGGCACATGAGGGACTGTCATCGCAGTGACTACGAAGCCTTGTTCCACTCCGCGCGATCACGGGCTGCCCGTGCTCCGTGGGCCGGCGGCCGACCGTGCCGGTCGCCGGCGGGAAGAGGCGTCTGTCGGCGGACGGGCTCCCAGCCTGCGGGGCGGCCCTGGGGCTGCATGGCATGCACACATCGTCGAAAGGCTGCAGAAGAAGACTTCCCTCGCGCCATCGCAACCGTGTCGTCGGCCGTCGAACCGCCCAGGATCGGCTCTCGGCCGCCCAGCCCCTCCCCGGCACGCTTCGCGGCTTCAGCCCTTCGACGTGAGCGGGGTGCGGATGGGCTGGGCTCAGTCCTCGTCCTGGGCGCGCCGGTAGAGCTTGGCGATGTCGTCGTCGAAGTATGCGGCGTAGGAGACATCGTCCTGGTCGCCGCCGCCCTCGTGGCCGCCCAGGACGCCGATGACGGTGCCGGTGTGGCTCTTGGGGTCGTAGTCGGTGAGCCAGGGGCTGCCGCTGGTCCCGCTCTCGAGGTGGGTGCACTCGATGCGCAGCTGGGCGTCGCTGAACTTCGTGGTGCGGTTCTGGCACGAGATGGGCGTGTCACGGCTGGTGGGGTAGCCGGTGATCTTGACCTTGTTGGCGAAGCCGCGGTCGGTGCCGAGAGTGTTGCCGCCCAGGAGGTCCTGGATGTTCTTGCCGCTCTTCTGGTCCAGGACGAGGAAGGCGACGTCGAGGTCCTCGTCCTGCGACGTGGCCCAGCGGTCGTCGACGACCACCTTGTCGACCTTCCACAGGCCGGTGGGTTCGTCGCCGTCGCGGTAGCCGGGGGCGAAGACCAGGTCGTTCCGCGGCTGTCCCGAGTCGGCGTCGAAGGCGCAGTGGGCCGCAGTGATCAGCATGTTCCGGCCCGGACTGCGCACCACGCTCGCCGTGCAGAAGTGGGCGCCGTGGTGGTCGTCCCTCTCGAAGACCGCGCCGATCCGGGCGTTCTCCTCGGTCCTGCGCGGGGTGTATGCGTTGCCGTCCTTGGCCGAGGCCGTAGCGGGGAGGTCCCGGTCCTGGCCCGGCTGGGACCGGCGTGGCTCGCCGGACTTGCCGAAACCGCTGTGCCCGCTGTTTCCGGCCGCATGGGTCTTCCCCGCGCCGTCGCCCATCACTGCGGCTGCCCCGACGATGACCAGCGTCAGGGGCAGGATGGAATTCCTGACTAGTGAGCGCACGGCGTCATTATCGACGCGGGGCGGGAATTCGGGAGGGTGCTTCACCGAGCGGCTCCGTCACCATCCACCGCCCGGATCAGTCGTCGGCACCCTGGTCGCTCCTGCTGCCGTGTCACCGGCGGCAGTGGTCGATCCGCTCGGTAGCAGGTGCCGGTCGCTCGAGGAGAGACCGAGAGGGGGGTGCCGTGATGCCGGCGTCCGGCGACGCGAACCCGTCGCCCTCCCCCCTCGACGGGCACGAATGCGCCCTCCGGCCTGGACGCCCGGCGCCCGGGCGCCTGCAGGGCCGTTCGCGGCCGGCCACACCACCAGTCCGGGCGTCGGGCACCGGTGGCTCAGTGCGCGACCAGCCGCTTGCTCAACCACTGCAGCATCGGCGGGATCTCCCGCTTCCAGGTGTTGAAGTTGTGCCCGCCGTTCGGAAGGATGATCGACGAGATCCTGGTCACGTTCGTGTCTTGCACACCCTTTATGAACTTGAGCGTGTCCTTGTAATTGTGCTCGCCGACCCTGCTGCTGGTGACGAGCAGCGACGTCTCGGGGGCGGCTAGATGCTTGAGCCCCCAGAAGAGGTCGGCACGGTGCTGCAGGTTCTTGTGGCCGTGGAAGAGGTCCCCGGTAGTGGGGTCGATCAGCGCCCTGTAGTACGGCGACAGGCCCGCGGCGGCCGCGTACGAACCCGGGTGGTGCATGGCGATCTTGAGGGCGCAGTATCCGCCGGTCGAGTCGCCGGCGATGCCCCAGCTGGCGGGCGTCTTGTCGACCCGGTAGCGGGCCCTCACCGAATCGCGCAGATCCTTGACGAAGAACGTCTCGGCCTGCGGACCGCCGGGAACGTCGACGCACTCGGTGTCCCGCGGCGGCGCCACGGTCGGACGCAGCATCACGAGGATCATCGGCTGCATCTTCCCTTTCGCGGCCAGCTGCTGAACTGTGCTCGGGTAGTTCAGCTTGTCCACCAGCGCCTGAGCCGTTCCCGGGTAACCCGTGAGAATGACGGACACCGGGAACTTGCGCGCGTGGTTCTGCGGCTGGAAGTACTCCGGGGGAAGGTACACGAACGCCGGCGTGGCCAGATGGGTCGTACGGCCGATGATGTCCACCTTCTGGACCTGCCCGGCGATCTGCGGCAGCGCGCTGCTCGCACCGGCGACAGGGGAGGTGGAGAGCACCCGGACAGGGCTGTTGCCGCCCTCCGCCACGTGGTCGACGACCACTCCCTGGCCGGTCTCCTGGCCGAACAGGTCGGACCAGCTGGCGTAGAAGCCGAACTCCTGGTTGGTTGCGAGTCCCACCGTGGCGAGGGCCACCACCTGGGTGGCGAGCAGCAGCCCGAACCGTCCGCTGACGGCCCGCCAGTTCTGCCGGGCCAGGCGCGGCCACAGCCATACCGTGCCGAGGAGCAGCACGACGGCGAGGACGATCGCCAGCATTAGCACCTTGTTGCTTGTGAGACCCATGGGCTGTTACCTGCCTGCGCTTTCTGCCCGGCACCCGCCGGGCGCAGTGTCGCCGGATGCCCGATCGGGCCCAGATCGGGAGTCTCCTGCAGAACTACGAGATGCGATGTCTGTCAGATAGATGAGCAAATGCCGGGCGAGGTTCCAACCCGATCCAGTCGGCCGCGGCCGTGTCGTGCGCCGGTCGGTTCAGTGACCGGCCGGCGGCTGGACGTAGTCCTCCAGGCGGGCCACCGCGAAGCCCTGTTCCCCGACGCGCCTGAGCAGGTTCGCGAACATCTCCGTCATGGTGGTGCCCTTGAGCTCCGCGGGGCCGCGGAAGTGGGCGAGGATGATGTCGCCGGGACGCAGCTTCTTACCCGGCTCCTGGTACTGCATATTGCGTATCTGCATGGATTCGCGCCACCAGACGATCGCTCGCGGCCCGCAGTCCCCCACCGCGATCCTGGTGTTCTCGTTGTACGCCCCGTAGGGCGGCCGGAAGAGGAGCGGGGCGGTGCCGAACTGCCGGGTGAGGATCTTCTGGTCGCCGCACACCTCTTGCTTCTGGCGGTTCAGCGGGACGGTGTTCATCGCGGGATGGTGCAGGGTGTGGTTCTGGATGTGGTTGCCCATCGCCTGCAGTGGCTTGAAGTACCCGTAGTCCGACTTGATGGCGTCGTTCATCAGGAACATCGTGATCGGGATCTTCAGGTCCCGCATCATCTCGATGAACCTGGGGTCCTTTTCCAGTCCGTCGTCGACGGTGATGAAGACGACCTTCTGGGATGTCGGTACGTGCGTGAAGACCGGGATCGGGCCGGTCGCGGACAGCCTGATGGGTTTGTCCGCGGGGGGCTGGGGAGTCGCGGGCAGCGGTGTCAGGCCCCACTTGTGCCAGGCGGCGGGCTCAGCCGTGACGTGCGGCGCGGTCCCGGGCGTGCCGCCGCCGGCGGACGCCGACGGGGTGGCCGCCGGGCCGGTTGCGTGGCCACCACTCATGCCGCAGCCGCCCACGGACACAGCCAGGAGCACGCTGCCCAGCGGGGCGTAGAACCTGCCGCCTGTGTTCCGTCGCCTCACCGCACCGCTCTCCTGACCGCAAAGCCGACCTTGACTCTGCTGGAAGGTAACCGCGGTATGAAAAGCGACGTTCAGCGGTATGAAAGGCGACGTTCAGCGGAGGGTGTGAATACGGCCAGGCTGGTGCGGCCGGAGCTTGCAGCGGAGGGTGTGAATACGGCCAGGGTGGTGCGGCCGGAGCTTGCAGCGGCCGCACCAGACGCGAACCCGCGGCATCCCCGTGGATTCTCCGTGGTTCACGGGCGAGCCCGGGAGGACTCGGGACGACCACCCGTGTGCTCCGGCGGGCGCTGTCGGCCTGAGCGTGTTGCCGCGTGGTGTCCGGGCCGCCGGCCTCCACGACCGCGGCGCGAGGGAACCCGCGTTGCCGCACGGGTCGCCCTCACGCCGGGACGTGAGCCACGCGTCACGCGTCAGGACGGGGGCTGGAGAACCGCGTCGATGACGTAGATGGTGGCGTTCGCGGCCTTGATGTTGCCGCAGACGATGTTGGCCTTGCCGTTGACCTTGAAGTCGGTGCCCGAGCCCGACGTGGTCAGCTTGCTGCCTTCAACCGTCGTGAAGGAGCCGTTGGAGAGGTCCTTCGGGCTGATCTGCTCGTCCACGACGTGGTAGGTCAGCACCTTCTTCAGTTGCCCCTGATTGCTGAGGAGCGAAGCGAGCTGTGACGCGGTCGTCTTCTGGAACGCCTGGTCGTTGGGGGCGAAGATGGTGACCTGCGGCCTCCCGTCGAGGGTGCCGCTCAGCTTTGCCCTGACCGCGGCGGAGACCAGCTGGCTGAGCTGTGGATACGCGGCCGCAGCCTCCACGACCTTGTCCTTGGCCGTGTCGGCCTTCTGGGAGAGCCCCGAACAGCCGGGACCGAACGTCCCCGACGGGCTGGGAGACGCGCCCTGTGCTTGGCTCGGCGACGCCAGACCTCCCAGCGCGAGCGGGATGGCGACCAGAGCTGCCGCGGTGGCTTTTGCCGTACGTATGCGGGTGAACCTCATCGCAACCTTCCTCCCATGGAGGCCTGAACACGGCAGAGGTTGTGGAGTGCGGACGTCTTCGTTTCCGCTGGGCGGGGCGGGGCGGCTGCTGCGCCGCGGCCTGGGCCATGCCGCCTTGGGCATCATCACCCGGCCACTCAGCGAGCGTAGCCAACCGGTGCCGGTGACCGCATCTCGAAGCCCGGACGCGGTGAACGCTCCCCCTGCCCGACCTGCTCCGCCGTGCTGTGAACCGCCCGCCCCCGGGGATACCGCCGTCGATCGGCCGCTGCCACGGTGTCTGCGGCCCGGAGGGGGAATGATCACGGGCACGGGCACGGGCAGGCCGGCCTCACCATGGGTGACACGGCGTCCGAGGCGTCGTGGGAGGGCTTCGAGGATGCACGTCCGTACGGCTGACGCGCGGGACTGTGCCACCGGGCCAGTGACTCACCACGGAATCGTCGTAGCGCAGGGGCGTGCCGGTCTCGGTGCCGACGCGGTTCGCCGCTCGCGCGAACTGGCGGTGGGTCCAACGGCTTTCGATGAGCGGGGCGCTCACGCATCGCTCGCCCAAGAGCCCGAAAACGAGTCAGCGTCCGGGTCGGCCGAAGCCGACCCGGACGCTGCGTAGCAGGTCAGAGGCCATATCCCCCGCCTACCAGCCGTAGGCCCTGTGGGACTCGAACCCACAACCAATGGATTAAGACGTCGTCTCATTTGGTGAGTCTGCGGTAGCAGATGAGGCTGCAGGCGATGGCGGTGAAGGCCAGGAAGTGTTCGGCTTTGCGTTCGTAGCGG
>NZ_JBEOTD010000059.1:0-33765 GCF_040426375.1 Streptomyces sp. NPDC096012 | reverse complement strand
GCGCCACGCCGCCGTCGGTCAGGTAGCGGAAGCGGAGGTCGATCTTCTTGCCCGCGTAGGCGTCCAGCGAGTACGACAGCTTCTTGTAGCCGTCGCCCGTGCCGGTCGCGGCCACCGCCACCTCCCGGGCCCACCGGTAGTCGGCCTTGCCGCTCGGCGAGCGCTGGACGGCCTCCGTGATCACCAGCTGGCGGGGGATCTTGTAACCGGCGAGCCGGGTACGGCAGTGGCTCTGGATGTCGGTGAGGGACGGGCGCGGCGCTCCCGCGCGCAACTGCACCACGGCCGCCACACGGCTGCCCCACGTGGCGTCCGGAACGCCCGCGACCAGGGCGTCGTAGACGTCCGGGTGGGCCTTGAGCGCCTGCTCGACCTCCTCGGGATAGACCTTCTCGCCGCCGGTGTTGATGCACTGCGAGCCGCGGCCGAGGACGGTGACCACCCCGTCCTCGCCGACCGTCGCCATGTCGCCCAGCAGCACCCAGCGCCGCCCGTCCTTCTCGAAGAACGTCTCCGCCGTCTTGCGCCGGTCGTTGTAGTAGCCGAGCGGGACATGACCGCACTGGGCCACCCGGCCGACCTCGCCGACGGCGACCGGCTCGTGCGTCGCCGGATCCACGACCCGCGTACGCGAGTTGACCCGGATGCGGAAGCCCCGCTCGGGCCCGGAGTCGTCCGTCGCCGTCCCGTTGAAGCCGGACTCCGAGGAGCCGAAGTTGTTCAGCAGCACCGCGTTCGGGACCAGCTCGCGGAACTGCCCCCGCACGGTCTCCGACATGATCGCGCCCGAGGAGGAGACGCTGAACAGCGCCGAGCAGTCCGTGCCCTTCATCGGCCCGTTCAACGCGTCGATCAGCGGCCGGAGCATCGCGTCGCCGACCAGGGACATGCTGGTGACCCTCTCCCGTTCGACGGTCCGCAGCACCTCCTCCGGCACGAACTTGCGGTGCAGGACGACCCGCTGGCCGAAGTTGAAACCGATGAACGCGGTGAGTGTCGAGGTGCCGTGCATCAGCGGGGGAGTGGGGAAGAAGGTAATGCCGGAACCGCCGGCGGCGACCCGCTCGGCCAGCTCCCGCGGCGCCCGCACCGGTTCCCCGGTCGGCGCACCGCCCCCCAGCCCCGCGAAGAACAGGTCCTCCTGACGCCACATCACACCCTTGGGCAGGCCCGTCGTGCCGCCGGTGTAGATGATGAGCTGGTCGTCCCCCGAGCGAGCAGGAAAGCCCCGCCCGGGCGAACCGGATGCCTCCGCCCCGGCGAACGGCACCGCCCCCGGCAGCCCTGCCGGCCCCGCGCCCACCCGCAGCAGGTGCCTCAGCGCCGGGGTCCGCGGCAGCGCCCCCGCCACCCGGTCCTCGAACTCCGCGTCGTAGACCAGCGCCACCAGGTCCGCGTCCCGGTAGAGGTACACCAACTCCTCTTCCACGTAGCGGTAGTTCACGTTGACCGGGACGATCCTCGCCTTCAGGCAGCCGAGCACCGTCTGCAGGTACTCGACCCCGTTGTACAGGTGAAGGCCGAGGTGTTCCCCGGGGCGTATGCCGCTGTCGGCCAGGTGGTGGGCGATGCGGTTGGCGGCCGCGTCCAGCTCGGCGTACGTCAGCCGGCGCTCCGCGCCCGTGCCGGGGTGGTCGAGGTACACGAGCGCCTCGCGGTCCGGGACCACGTCGACGACCGACTCGAACAGATCGGCGAGGTTGAACTCCACCGCTCCTCCTGACTCCGGCGGTCCGGGCGACGAAAGGGCGCACTTGCCGGCTCGCCGGTCATCAGAGCAAAGCGCGCCGAAACTGTGAAGGGCCCCCGCCAAGAAAACTGACTGTCTGTCAGAAAACCCTTGAAGTGCCCTCTCTCCTCCTGCAACCTGTTCTCGTTCCGACCGAGGGGAGATGGCCATGGGTGGGACGGAACACCTCACCGTGCGGCGCGAGGGCGCCACACTGGTGCTCACGCTCGACAGGCCCGACGCCAGGAACGCGCTCTCGCTCTCCATGCTCGTCGGCCTCTACGACGGCTGGATCGAGGCCGACGAGGACGACGACATCCGCTCGATCGTGCTCACCGGGGCCGGCGGCGCCTTCTGCGCCGGCATGGACCTCAAGGCGCTGGCCGGCGACGGCATGCGGGGCGAGCACCACCGCGACCGTCTCGACGCCGACCCCGACCTGCACTGGAAGGCGATGCTGCGCCACCACCGGCCGCGCAAACCGGTGATCGCCGCCGTCGAGGGGCCGTGCGTCGCGGGCGGCACCGAGATCCTCCAGGGCACCGACATCCGGGTCGCGGGCGAGTCCGCCACCTTCGGCCTGTTCGAGGTCAGGCGCGGACTGTTCCCGATCGGCGGCTCCACCGTCCGGCTGCAGCGCCAGATCCCGCGCACCCACGCCCTGGAGATGCTGCTCACCGGCCGGCCCTACAGTGCCCGGGAGGCAGCGGACATCGGACTCGTCGGCCACGTCGTACCCGACGGCACCGCGCTGGCCCGGGCCCTGGAGATCGCCGAGCGGATCAATGCCTGCGGCCCGCTCGCCGTCGAAGCCGTCAAGGCGTCCGTGTACCGGACCGCCGACCTGACGGAGGCCGACGGACTCGCCGCCGAACTCGCCACCGGATGGACCGTGTTCGACACCGCCGACGCCAAGGAGGGCGCCCGTGCCTTCGCGGAGAAACGGCACCCCGTCTACAAGCGCGCCTGACCCGAGGAGCCCTCCCATGCCCGAAGTCCTCAGAGCGCCACTCGTCGTCGAGTTCCCCTTCACCCGCTCCCTCGGCCCCGTCCAGAGCGCCTTCCTCACCGGACTGCGCGAACGCGTCGTCCTCGGCGTGAGGACCACCGACGGCCGCACACTCGTCCCGCCCGTCGAGTACGACCCCGTCACCGCCGACGAGATCCACGACCTGGTGGAGGTCGCCCCGACGGGCACGGTCACCACCTGGGCCTGGAACCACGAACCCCGCCGCGGCCAGCCCCTGGCCACCCCCTTCGCCTGGGCCCTGGTCCGGCTCGACGGCGCCGACACCGCCCTGCTGCACGCCCTCGACGCACCCGGCCCCGACGCCGTGCACACCGGGATGCGGGTGCGGATCCGCTGGGCCGACGACCGCACCGGTGCCATCACCGACATCGCCTGCTTCGAGCCCTACCCGGGCGAACCCGTCCGGGTCGGCGGCCACACCGGCCGGTTCGCCGATCCGCTCACCGGGATCGTCGCCCCCGCCCGCCTCGACTACACCTACACACCCGGCCGGGCCCAGTCCGCCTACATCGACGCCCTCACCGAACGGCGCACCGTCGGCGAACGCTGCCCCTCCTGCCGCAAGGTGTACGTCCCGCCGAGGGGGGCCTGCCCCACATGTGGCCTCGCCACCCACGAACAGGTCGAAGTGGGGCCGCGGGGCACGGTCACCACCTACTGCATCGTCAACATCAAGGCGAAGAACCTCGACATCGAGGTGCCGTACGTCTACGCGCACATCGCCCTCGACGGCGCCGACCTCGCCCTGCACGCCCGGATCGGCGGCATCCCCTACGACCAGGTCCGCATGGGCCTGCGGGTGGAACCGGTGTGGAAGCAGGGCGCCCGCCACCCCGACCACTACCGGCCGGCCGGCGAACCCGACGCGGACTACGAGACGTACAAGGAGCTGCTGTGACCAGCGAAGGAGCCCCCGCCGCCCGGGACATCGCCGTCGTCGCCTTCGCCCAGACCGACCACCGGCGCTCCACCGAGGAGTCCTCCGAGGTCGAGATGCTCATGCCGGTCCTCCACGAGGTCCTCGCCCGGACCGGGCTCAGGACCGCCGACATCGGCTTCACCTGCTCCGGCTCCAGCGACTACCTCGCCGGCCGCGCCTTCTCCTTCACCCTCGCCCTCGACGGCGTCGGCGCCTGGCCGCCGGTCTCCGAGTCGCACGTGGAGATGGACGGCGCCTGGGCGCTGTACGAGGCCTGGACCAAGCTTTTGACAGGGGACGCCGACACCGCGCTCGTCTACTCCTACGGCAAGTGCTCACCCGGCTCCGTCCGGGACGTGCTGACCCGCCAGCTCGACCCGTACTACGTCGCCCCCCTGTGGCCCGACGCCGTGGCCCTCGCCGCCCTCCAGGCGCAGGCCCTCATCGACGCCGGCGACACCGACGAACCCGCGCTCGCAGCCGTCGGCGCGCGCAGCCGGGCCGACGCCGTCGCCAACCCGCACGCCCAGCTCAGCGGCGAGGTCCCGCAGGGCGGCTACCTGGTACGCCCGCTGCGCACCGGTGACTGCCCGCCCATCGGCGACGGCGCCGCCGCGGTGGTCCTGGCGGCGGGGGAGCGGGCCCGGGACCTGTGCGCGCGGCCCGCCTGGATCCGGGGCATCGACCACCGCATCGAGGCGCACGGCCTCGGCGTGCGCGACCTCACCGACTCGCCCTCCGCCCGGCTGGCCGCGCAGCGAGCCGGAGCGTTCGAACGGCCCGTCGACACCGCCGAGTTGCACGCGCCGTTCAGCGCCCAGGAGATCGTGCTGCGCAAGGCGCTCGGGCTCGGCGGGGATGTCCGCGTCAACCCCTCCGGAGGCGCCCTCGCGGCCAACCCGCTCATGGCCGCGGGACTCATCCGCATCGGTGAGGCCGCGGCGCGCATCCACCGCGGTGAGTCCGACCGCGCCCTCGCCCACGCCACCTCGGGCCCCTGCCTGCAGCAGAACCTTGTCGCCGTACTCGAAGGGGATCCACGATGAGCAAGGAGCCCGTGGCCGTCACCGGGATCGGCCAGACGAAGCACGTGGCAGCCCGCCGGGACGTGTCGATCGCGGGCCTCGTCCGTGAGGCCGCACAACGAGCCCTGGACGACGCCGAGTCGACGTGGGCGGACATCGACGCCGTCGTCATCGGCAAGGCGCCCGACTTCTTCGAGGGCGTGATGATGCCCGAGCTGTACCTCGCCGACGCCCTCGGCGCGGTCGGCAAGCCCATGCTCCGGGTGCACACCGCCGGCTCCGTCGGCGGATCCACCGCGCTGGTCGCGGCGAACCTGATAGCCGCCCGCGTCCACGGCACGGTCCTCACCCTCGCCTTCGAAAAACAGTCCGAGTCCAACGCCATGTGGGGGCTGTCCCTGCCGATCCCCTTCCAGCAGCCCCTGCTCGCCGGCGCGGGCGGCTTCTTCGCCCCACACGTGCGCGCGTACATGCGGCGCAGCGGCGCCCCCGACACCGTCGGCTCCCTCGTCGCCTACAAGGACCGGCGCAACGCCCTGAAGAACCCCTACGCCCATCTGCACGAGCACGACATCACCCTGCAGAAGGTCCAGGCCTCACCCATGTTGTGGGACCCCATCCGCTACTCCGAGACCTGCCCGTCCTCCGACGGCGCCTGCGCCATGGTCCTCACCGACCGCGCCGGGGCCGTCCGCGCGCCCCGGCCGCCCGCCTGGCTGCTGGGGGGTGCCATGCGCAGCGAACCCACCCTCTTCGCGGGCAAGGACTTCGTCTCCCCGCAGGCCGGCAAGGACTGCGCCGCCGACGTCTACCGGCAGGCGGGCATCGCCGACCCGCGCCGGGACATCGACGCCGTGGAGATGTACGTGCCGTTCTCCTGGTACGAGCCCATGTGGCTGGAGAACCTCGGCTTCGCCGAGGAGGGTGAGGGCTGGAAACTCACCGAGTCCGGTGTCACGGAACTCGACGGGGACCTTCCCGTCGACATGTCGGGCGGTGTGCTCTCCACCAACCCCATCGGCGCCTCCGGCATGATCCGCTTCGCCGAGGCGGCGCTGCAGGTGCGCGGACAGGCGGGGGAGCACCAGGTGGACGGCGCCCGCAGGGTGCTCGGCCACGCCTACGGCGGCGGCTCGCAGTTCTTCTCCATGTGGCTCGTGGGGTCGGAACCCCCCGATTCCTGAACGGTTGCCCGCGGGATCCGGCCGGAAGTCCCGAACGTCCTTCTCGCGTGGCCTGTCCGCACTCGTGACCGGTCGCTAGGCTGGCCCGCGGACGACGAACCGGGAGGAGCACGGACGTGGCCGAGAGCACCATCCAGCAGCAGCCGTTGGCGGGCTGGGACAAGCCGGAGCTGGATCTCAGCAGGGCCGAGTGGCAGTCCAGCAGCCGAGGTCTGGGCGATGTCCAGATCGCCTTTGTCGAGGGCTTCATCGCGATGCGCAACAGCGGCCGGGCGGAGAGTCCCTCCCTGATCTTCACGCCCGCCGAATGGGGCGCCTTCGTCTCCGGGGCGCGCGAGGGCGAGTTCGACCTGACCTGACCCCGCCTCCCGCCGCCCCCGGGGCACCGGGAGCCGAACCGGGGGGTGTTCCGACCGGATTTCCGGACACGCGACCGGCAGCGCCCTGCCGGGGCCGAGCCTGAGCGAGGCTGGCCCCAGCAAGGCGAAGGTCACGTTCCGGAGGTGAGCAAGGATGAGCGCTGAGCCGGTCATCGCCGCGGTCGACGGTTCCGAGCACAGCCTGCTGGCATTCGAGTGGGCCCTGGCGGCGGCCCGCCGGCACGCGGCCCCGCTGCGGGTCGTGCACGTGCGGCAGTACGCCGCCTGGGGACAGGCCGACGTGCTGGTCGCCGGGCCGCCCGGCGCGGAGGGCGACCCGGTGCTGGACGAGGTGCGCACCCGGCTCGCCGGCCGCGCCGAGGAGCCGGCCGTGGAGCTGGTCGCCCTGGAGGGTGTGCCGGGCGCCGTCCTGCCCGAACTGGGCGCCGAGGCACGGATGCTGGTGCTCGGCTCGCGCGGCCGGGGCGGCTTCGCCAGCCTGCTGCTCGGCTCCAACGGCCTGGCCGCCGCGCGGGACGCCGAGTGCCCGGTGATCGTCGTACCTCCGCCCGGCCGCGACGGGGGCGCCGCCGACGCCGTGCGGGCGGCCGAGGAGTACGGCGGCACCCCGGCCGGCCCGGGTCCCCGGATCGTCGTCGGCCTGCACGTCGACAGCCCGGACGAGGCCGTCCTCGACTTCGCGTTCACCGAGGCCGCCCTGCGCGACGCCCGGGTGCAGGTGATCGCCGCCTACCCGTGGCCGCTGCAGACGTGGTCGGCACCCGGCCAGCCGGTGCCGCCCCCGGTCGACCGCGACGACATCGAGCACGAGACCCGCGTCCTGGCCGACGGGTTCCTCGCCCCGCACCGCAAGCGGCACCCCGGGGTCCGCGCCGACGCCGAGGCGCTGCCCGGCGACGCGGCCGGCCGTCTCGTGGCCGCCTCCCGGGACGCCGAGCTGGTCGTCGTCGGACGGCACCGCAGGCGGTTGCTCGCCCCGGCCCGCATGATGGGCTCGGTCACCCAGGCCGTGCTGCTGCACGCGGAGAGCCCCGTGGCCGTGGTGCCGCCGGGACCGCCGCAGGAGTGAAACCCCCTGCCGCACGGTCGACTCGGCATAGCAGACAGCACAGCACGCGGCAATCCGTCCGCCGTCGGCCGACGCCCTGACGCCTGTGGTGCCCGGCGCCATGGTGCCCGGACCCACCCGCACCTACGGTTCCGCCACACCCGGCGCTCCAGGCGCCGCCCCACGCGCGGGAGCGGCCGGGACACACGTGTCCACCGAAGGAGCCGCCATGTCGCCACAGCTGTTCAGGAAGGCACCCGGAGCGCCACCACCCGCCCGCCCGCGCGCCCGTCTCCGGCCCGGGATTCTGCTGTCCCGCCTCCTGGCCGTCATCGCCGTCGTCCTCGGCACCGCGCTCGCCGGCCCCGTGCCCACCGCCCGGGCCTCCGTCACACTCACCGAGGTCACCGGCTTCGGGAGCGACCCCGGCGCCCTCACCATGTACGTGTACCGGCCCGCGTCCCTGCCGGCGCATCCGCCGGTGGTCGTGGCCCTGCACGGATGCACCCAGAACGCCCAGGTCTACGCCGACAACTCCGGCCTGCCGCAACTCGCCGAGACCGACGGGTTCCTGCTGGTGCTGGCGGAGACCACCACCGCCAACAACCCCAGCCGGTGCTTCAACTGGTTCCAGACCGGCGACAACCGGCGTGACCAGGGCGAAGCCCTCTCGATCCGGCAGATGGTGAGCCACGCCGTCACCGCCTACGGCGCCGACCCGCACCGGGTCTACGTCACCGGGCTGTCCGCGGGCGGCGCCATGACCTCGGTCATGCTCGCGACCTACCCCGACGTCTTCTCCGCCGGCGCGGTCGTCGCCGGCCTGCCCTACGACTGCACCAAGGACAACAGCCCCTACCTCTGCATGAACCCCGGCGTCGACCTCGGCCCGGCCGAGTGGGCCCGGCGGGTGCGCGACGCCCTTCCCTCGTACCCGGGGCCGTGGCCGCGCACGGCCGTCTGGTACGGCGACCAGGACACCACCGTCGCACCGCGCAACGCCACCGAACTGCGCGACCAGTGGACGGCGCTGCACGGCCTGTCCCAGACGCCCACGCGCACGACCACCATCGGGCCGGACGCCACCCGCCAGGACCAGTACCTGGCCGCCGACGGCACCGTCGCCGTGGAGGTCGACCGCGTGCCGGGCATCGGCCACGGCACCCCGGTCGACCCGGGCACCGGCACCGAACAGTGCGGCGCCACCGGCGCCCCGTACTTCCTGGACTCCATCTGCTCCAGCCGCTGGATCGCGCGGTTCTTCGGCCTGGACACCTCCGATCCGGGCGGCTCCGGCCCGGGGGACCCGGGCACCCCCTCGTGCTGGACGGCGAGCAACTACGCGCAGGTGCAGGCCGGCCGGGCCACCACCAGCGGTGGCTACACCTACGCGAACGGCTCGCACCAGAACATGGGGCTGTACAACACGTTCGTCACCCACACCCTGAAGGAGTCACCCGCCGGCTACTACGCCCTGGCCGACGGCGGCTGCCCCTGACGGCGGATCAGCAGGAGGAGGCCCTCACCATGGTGGCCGGCAACGCTGCACAAGCCGCCACCATGGCGGCTCCACATATGTCCGGCCGCCACCACTCGGCCCTAACCTCCAGCCCATCCCCGACCCGCTGGAGGAGACGCATGCACCCCCACCGCACCACACCGCGCGGCCGGCCGGCACGGCGTGCCGCACTCGGCGCCCTGTCCCTCGGCGCCGCCTGCTCCCTGCTGATCACCCCGGCCACGGCCGAGCCCACCGCAACGACGACGACGGCCGCCCACTGCGCCGGACGCGCCCGGCTGCACGTGCCGGGCGCCGCCCACGAGCAGGCCGACTGCCTGGACGAGCTGACCACCGCGGGCACCGTGGCCTCCGGACACACCGACCCGGCCGACTACGCCGGCCTCACCCCGCAGAACCTGCCCACCCCCAGTGGCGTGCCCGGCATCCAGATCGACGGCTACTTCCCCGACACCTCCACCACCAACACCGACCACGGCTGGAACCACGACTCGCAGTTCGTCATCCGCCTGCCCGACCACTTCAACGGCCAACTCGTCGTCGCCGGAACGCCGGGCAACCGCGAGCAGTACGCCAACGACCGGGCCATAGCCGACTGGGTGCTCGCGCGCGGCTACGCCTACGCCGCCACCGACAAGGGCAACACCGGCACGGCCTTCTACCGCGACGGCCTCCGCCCCGGCGACGCCATCGCCGAATGGAACACCCGCCTCCCCCAGCTCACCCGCGCCGCCCGCTCCGTCGTCGCACAGCGCTACCACCGGCCCCCGGCCCGCACGATCGCCACCGGCCTGTCCAACGGCGGCTACCTGGTGCGCTGGCAACTGGAGAACCACCCCGAGCTGTACGACGGCGGAGTCGACTGGGAGGGCACCCTCTGGCGCGCGGACGGCCCCAACCCGCTCACCTCCCTGCCGGCGGCACTGCGCCACTACCCCGACTACGCGGCCGGCGGCTCCGCGGCCGCCGCCGCCCGGGCGGCCCTGCACCGGGCGGGGTTCCCGGCCGGCTCCGAGTTCCTGTGGCCCTACCACCACCAGGTCTACTGGGACCTCACCCAGCGCATCTACCGCGAGGAAGTCGACCCCGGCTACGACGGCGCCACCGAGGCCGGCACCCCGTTCTGCGCCTCCGGCACCCCCGACTGCGACGCCGACTACGACTACGCGTCCCGCCCCGCCGCCGTACACCGCGCCGTCGGCCGCATCGCCCTCACCGGCCGCATCGGCAAACCCCTGATCACCCTCCAGGGCACGCTCGACGTGCTGCTGCCGATCAGCGAGGACTCCGACGTCTACGCGCGCATGGTCCACACCGCCGGGCGCGGCAGCCTGCTGCGCTACTACCGCATCGAGGACGGAACGCACACCGACTCCCTGGTGGACGCCTTCCCCGGCCGGCTCCGCCCGATGGTGCCCTGCCACCGCTCGGCGTTCACCGCGCTGGAACGGTGGATCACCGCCGGCGCGCCTCCGCCCGCCGATCACACGGTCGCCCGTCCGGCCGACGCGTCCCCGGCGGACCTGCTCGGCGGCTGCCCCTTGACCTAGCCGCCCGCGCGCCGTGACCGGCACCGTGCCACCGGGCGCCCACAGGTCACCCACCGGAGCCCGGGCACGTACCATGGCCGCATGTCGTTCCTCCGCCGCCGCAGCGCCACTCCTGCCGGACCCGACTTCGACGTGCTGGCCATGGACCCGGGCGACTGGCCGGGCAACCTCGGCGCGGGCCTGCTGCCCGCCCCCGACGGCACCTGCCAGGGTGTCTTCCTGCGCTACGACCTCTTCGGCGGCCGCGGTCCCGCGATGATCATCGGCAATCTGCCGGAGGGCTCCCCGGCCCGGGACGTCGCCGAGGGAGAGGTCCCCTTCGAGGTGGGCCAGCTGCTGCTGGCCCTGGAGAACGACGAGGAGATCACCGTCGTCGAGACCGAGGACACGCCGGTCCTCCAGGGCGACAACCTTCTCATCGTGCGGCGTCTGAAGCTCTCCGAGAGCCGGATCTCCTGTGTGCAGTTCGACCGCAGCGACGGCGTCCTCGTGACCATCGCCGCCTGGGACAGGCCCATCACCGATGACCTGTACGCCCTGCTGAAGCCGCTCCCGGCGGAGCTTTTCCAGCAGGGCTGAGGCACCGGAGGCGCCGCTAGCGGGCCGAGCCCTCGAGGCGTACGTCCGCGGCGCGGACGAATGCCACCCGGTGGCCGTACTGGATCTCGTAGTACAGGTCCTTGCCCACCACGACCCGGTGCGAGTCGGTGGTGAAGGTGACCGCGTAGTAGTACTCGCCCGCCATCTCGTCACCGGCCACGTACCGCTGCCCGGCCGGGATCGTGTACGGCAGCGGCACCACGGACTGGGCGGGGACCTCCGCCGGGTAGGCCTCCTTCTCCGGGTAGGCGCGGCCGTAGACCGGGATGCTCTCCAGGCCGTCCCGCGGGGTCACCAGGAGCCCCTTCGCGGGCACCGCCGTCGGTGCCTCGCGCGGATTCTGGAACCACGCCTTCTGCCCCAGGTACCAGATCGCCGTCCAGTCGCCCCAGCGGTCGGCGACCGCGTACTGCTGCCCGGTGGACACCCGCGACGACAGGTCGTTCACCCCGTCGGTCGGATCCGTGCGCAGCCCGACGTCCTTGATGAGCGGCGCGGTCACGTCGTGGTCCGAGTACAGCCGCACCTCGCTCGAGCCGTGCGCCGTGCAGGGCTCGCCCTTGGCGGTGCAGCCCGTGTAGACGGGCCGGTTCCCGGCGTAGTCCGGAAGGACGGTCACCAGGGCGGCCCTCTTGCCGCCCGCCCGCTTGAAGGGGTGGCCGAGCAGCTCGAAGTAGTGCCGCCAGTCCCAGTAGGGGCCGGGGTCCGTGTGCATCCCCGGGATGGTGGCGGCGGTGGGCCCGGGCACGTTGTCGTGGCCCAGCACGTGCTGCCGGTCGAGGGGGATGTCGTACTTCCTGGCCAGGTACCTCACCAGCCGCGCCGAGGACCGGTACATCGCCTCGGTGTACCAGGCGTCGGGGCTGGCGAGGAAGCCCTCGTGCTCGATGCCGACGGACCTGGCGTTGACGTCCCAGTTGCCGGCGTGCCAGGCCACGTCCTTGGCCTTGACGTGCTGGGCGATCAGACCGTCGGTGGAGCGGATGGTGTAGTTCCAGGACACATAGGTCGGGTCCTGGACCAGGTGGAGCACCCCGTCCCAGGTGCCCTCCGTGTCATGGATGACGATGTACTTGATGCGCTGGGACGCCGGGCGGTCCCCGAGGTCGTGGTTGCCGTAGTCGTCGGTCCCGAACTGCGCGTACGGCGCCGGGACCGACTCGCAGGACACCGACTTCGGGCACTCGGTGTCATCGGCGGGACGAGTGCGCAGGCCGGTCCGCTCCAGCTGGGCCGTGTCCGCGGCCAGCTTCGGCTGGGCGGCCAGGACGACCAGCTGGCCGTCGTCGGTGGTGCGTTCCTCGCCCGTGCGCAGGACGTCGTACACGTCGTCGGCGTAGGCCGCCGCGGTCGCGGTGTCGTCCGCACCGGAGAAGCGGGCCACCGCGCCGTACCACTCGGCCGGGTCCGCGCTCAGCGGTTCGCCCAGCTCCTTCTGCGCGGCGGCGAGCAGGGCGGCCCCACCGGCCACGTTCGCCGCCGGATCGGTGCGCAGTTCCCCGGCCGGGATGCCGGTCAGCTCCGCCGCCGCGGGCAGCGTCCGCAGGCGGGCCGGGACCGCCGCCCCGGCCGGCTGCGCGACGTCCGGGTGGAGGGCGGCACGGGCGCTGTCGCCGCGGGCGTCCTCCGTACCTTCGGCGAAGTGCTCCGCGCCGGCCATCGCCGTACGGGCGTCGGTCAGGTGCATCGGGCCGTATCCACCGGTCACGCTGGGCGCCCCGCCGTGCCCGTCCCAGCGGGACTGCAGGTAGGACACGGCCAGCAGGACGCTCTGCGGCACGTGGTGTTCCGCCGCGGCGGTGGCGAACGCCTGCTGCAGCCGGGTGGCCGAGGAGTCGGCGGAGCCGTGGGCGGGGGCCGCGCCGAGCAGCGGCAGCAGCAGGGCCGCGGAGGCGAGCGGGCCGGCGGTCCGCCTCAGATGTCTGTGGCCGGGCGTGGGCGTGGGGTCGGTGGCGGAACCTCGCAATGCGGCCTCCTGTGACGGGCGGGCTCGGCGGGACGTACGGCGCCGAGCTGGGTCAGTGGTACCGGCTTGCCGACGATCCGTCAATGATGCCCTCGGCACGGCGACTTCCCACGTCACGAAGGGTATCGGCGAGTTTCGCCGCGGTGGTGCGCGGGCCTGCGAAGCGTCACAGGCATACACCAGTGGGCACGGCACCCCCCGTGGGTGAAGGCTCTGGCCGCGCGGACGTACGAAGGCCCGCGGTGCGCCGCCGCTCTGGCGCACCACGGACCGTCGTCCCCGTCAGCGAGTGCCGACCGCCGCGCGGACGGCCTTGCGGGCCATCTGGCAGTCGTCGTGCAGCCGCCTGAGCAGCAGCCGCTGTTCCTCGCCGGACGGCGCAGCACCCGGGTGGGCCGTACCCGGTGCCGCCGGGGCCGTGTCGTGCATCGAACGCTGCAGGGCCGTCTCGTACGTCCGGATCTCCCGGGTGAGCAGCAGCATCAGGTTCACCAGGAAGGCGTCCCGGGCGGCCGGGCCCGCCGACTGGGCGATCTGGCTGATCTGGCGCCGGGCCGTCGGCGCGTCCCCGAGGACCAGCCAGAGTGTCGCCAGGTCGTACCCCGGCAGATACCAGCCCGCGTGCTCCCAGTCCACCAGCACTGGACCGGCCGGTGAGATCAGGATGTTCGAGAGCAGAGCGTCGCCGTGGCAGAACTGGAGCATGCCGTGCCGGCCCACCTCGTGGGCGATGCCGTGCAACAGCTTCTGCAGGTCCCCGAGGTCCCGGTCGGTGAGCAGACCCAGCTCGTGGAACCGGGAGATCCGGGCCGCGTAGTCCAGCGGCATGTCGAACATGCCCGCCGGTGGGCGCCAGGCGTTCAGCCGGCAGATCGCGCCCAGCGCGGCCCGGACGTCCGCGCGCGGCGGGGCCTCCAGCGGATGCCGCTGCAGCGCAGCCACCCGGCCCGGCATCCGCTCGATGACCAGGGTGCAGTTGTCCGGATCCGCCGCGATCAGCCTGGGCACGCGGACCGGTGGCCGGTGCCGGACGAACGAGCGGTATGCGGTTATTTCGTGGCGGGACCGCTCCGCCCAGGCGGGCGAGTGGTCCAGGAGACACTTGGCGACGGCCGTACTGCGCCCCGTCGTCCCGACCAGCAGGACGGACCGTCCGCTGCGCCGCAGCACCTGCACCGGGGCGAACTCCGGGCAGATCCGGTGCACGGAGGCGATCGCGGTGCGCAGCTGCGCACCCTGGGGACCGGACAGGTCCAGTCTCCCGCTGAGCGGTTGGGTACCGGGCTGTCCCGGCAACCGCCGGGGCCGGCCCGCGCCCAGCACGGGGACGCCGGGCCGCGCCGCCGGGTCGAGATACGGCCCGCCACCCGCCGGGCGGGAACGCAGCGGCCGGGGCGGGGCGGACACGGAGGACGATGCTGCGTACATGGGAGAAACAGATCCCTTCGTGTGCCTGCAGTGCCTGCCTGTGCATCTCGCGCGCAGCCCGGCCCGGTCACCCGGGCACATCCTGGGGAATGTGCCCGTCATATGCCGGAAGCTGCCCGCCATATGGGTGGTGGCGACCGGGTCGGGGTGGCGCATTCCTACCTGACACCGGATGACCAGTGGCACACCATCTGGCGCACCCTGGCGAACCCTGGCGAATAGTCGCCCGGCAACCTCCGGCGGGCTACTGTCAACTCAGCCGAGAACCTGGGGGCTTGACGTGAGCGGACAATCCAACACTCGCCTCGCGGACCTGTTCGGCCTGGCCGGCTGGTCCAAGGGCGAACTCGCGAGGCTGGTCAACCGGCAGGCGGCGGCCATGGGCCACCCCCAGCTGTCGACCGACACCTCCCGGGTGCGGCGCTGGATCGACACGGGCGAGATCCCGCGCGATCCCGTGCCGCGGGTGCTGGCGGCTCTGTTCACCGAGCGTCTCGGCCGTGTCGTGACCATCGAGGACCTTGGTCTGGTGCGGCACGGGCGTGCGGGGAAACGGCAGGGCGCCGGGATCGAGGAACATCCCGACGGTGTGCCGTGGCCGCCCGAGCGGACCGCCGCGGTCCTCACCGAATTCACGGGAATGGACCTCATGCTCAACCGACGCGGCTTGGTGGGCGCGGGTGCCGCGCTCGCCGCGGGATCCACACTCAGCAGCGCCATGTACGACTGGTTGCACACCGATCCGGCCCTCAAGGCCGACGCCCCCGTCCTCCACGACCCCCTGCACGCCGACCCCGCTGGGTTCGACCGCTACGAGGCCGCCCCCATCGGGTCGCAGGAGATCGAGGAACTGGAGCGCTCGGTCGAGGTGTTCCGCGCCTGGGACGCGGCCCGCGGCGGCGGGCTGCAACGCAAGGCGGTCGTGGGCCAGCTCAACGAGGTGGGCGGCATGCTCGCCTACCACCACCCACCCCATCTCCAGCGGCGCCTGTGGGGCGTCGCCGCCAACCTCGCCGTCCTCGCGGGCTGGATGTCGCACGACGTCGGCCTGGAGCCCACGGCTCAGAAGTACTTCGTCATCGCCGCCCATGCCGCCCGTGAGGGCGGTGACCGGCCCCGGGCCGGCGAGGCGCTCTCCCGGGCGGCCCGGCAGATGGTGCACCTCGGCCGGCCGGACGACGCGCTGGACCTGATGAAGCTCGCCCAGTCCGGGGCCGGCGAACGCCTGCAGCCGCGCACCAAGGCGATGTTCCACACCATCGAGGCCTGGGCGCAGGCCTCGATGGGCAAGGGCCAGGCGATGCGCCGCACCCTCGGCAGGGCGGAGGACCTCTTCGTCTCCGACCGGCAGGACGCGGCAACGCCGGACTGGATGCAGACGTTCAGGGACGAGGACCTGTACGGCATGCAAGCCCTCGCCTACCGCACGCTGGCGGAGTTCGACCCGGGCGCGGCCGCGCACGCGCAGTACTACGCGGAGAAGGCCCTCGCCCTGCGCGTCGACGGACGCGAGCGGTCGAAGATCTTCGATCATCTGTCCATGGCGTCGGCCTGCTTCATCGCCGACGACCCCGAACAGGCCGACCGTTACGCACGACTGGCCCTGATGTCCATGGGATCGAACTCCTCCCGCCGCACCTGGGACCGGCTGCGCCAGATGTACCGGCTGACCGCGGAGTACGCCGGCTATCCGAAGATCCACGAACTGCGGGAGGAGATCCGGCTCGCCCTGCCCAATCCGCGGGGCAAGGGCGACGACAGTGCGCAGGCGTAAGGGCACCGCACCGCTACGGAGAGGCTCGGGCCCGAGGGGCCTGCGCGCCGGTGGTCGTCAGTGTGGCCGGGGAGAAGGCCGGTTCACGAGGTGACCTTGGCGACGAGCACGCACGCGTCGTCCTCGCGTCCGGACGCTCCGAACTCCTCGACGATCAGGCGTACACAGTCCCGTGCGCTGAGCGCCGCGCCGAACCGCGGGGCGAGGTCGAGCAGTTGGTCCACGGCAGCGGAACCGCCGTGTCCCGGGACCAGCCCGTCGGTGTGCAGCAGAAGGAGATCGCCCGGTTCGAGGGTCGCCTCGGCCTGCCCGTAGGCGGCACCCGAAGTGGCGCCGAGCAGGACGCCGTCCGGCGCGGTCAGCCTGCGCCCCGTCCCGTCGCGGTACAGCAGCGGGGCGGGGTGTCCGGCCTGCGCCCAGAGCAGGCTGCGCGTCTCGGGCTGATAGCGGCAGCACACGGCGCTGCCCAGGGCGGGCTGCACGGTGGCGTCCAGTAACTGGTTGAGCATGGCGAGCAGTCGGCCGGGCGCCGTGCCCGCCATCGCCATGCCGCGGACGGCGCCGAGCAGCATCGCCATGCCCGAGGCGACGGCCACCCCCTGTCCGGTGAGGTCGCCGACGCTCAGCAGGGTCTGTCCGTCGGGCAGTTCCAGTGCGTCGTACCAGTCGCCGCCGATGGGTGTGCCCGCGGTCGCCGGCAGGCGGTGCGCGGCGAGGTCGAGGGCCGGTGGTTTCCGGTGCGGGAGCCGCAGGGAGCCGCGCCACGGCGGGAGCACGGCCTCCTGGAACTCGGCCGCGATCCGGTGCTCGGTCTGCTCCTGCCGGCGGTGGTGCTGCAGCGAGTCACGGGTCTCGCGCACCGTCCGCTGGCTGCGGCGCAGTTCGCTGACGTCACGCAGCACCGCCCACATCGAGGCGGTGCCGCCGTCGGCGCCGAGTACCGGCTCGCCCATCATGTGCAGGGTCCGCACGTCGTCGTCGGGCCGCAGGATGCGGAACTCGCCGTCGATCGGCCTGCCGTCGACCAGGCAGCCCGTCACCATCGCGGTGAGTTTCGGCCGGTCCTCCTCCAGCACCAGGGAGGGCAGTTCGTCCAGCGAGAGGGCGGGATCGGCCGGATCGCGGCCGAGGATCCGGCACAGCTCCGCGGACCAGGTGGCCTCGTCCGTGAGCAGGTTCCACTCCGCGCTGCCGACGCGGGCGAGCAGCGATCCGCGCGAGGTGCCGACCGGTGCCGGCCGCGCGGCCGGGGTGGCGGGGGGCTCGGCCGCGGCGGGCGCCGGGCCGTCCCGCAGCTGCGCCAAGTGGGCGTCCAGATCCTCCAGTTGGTGCAGTGCCAGGTCGTACAGCGCGCGCTGCCAGCGGTCCTCCGGGTGGCAACCGGCGCTCCGGGTGTCCCGCCGTACGGCGTCCACGTCTCCCTTGAGCCGCCGTGCCTGCGTTATCAGCGCCTCGACCGAGCCGCGTCCGGGCGGCTGGGCGGCTGGGCGGTCCGCGGAGACTGGGGACGGCATGACGCACTCCGATGGGGGACGGTACGGCCAAGGGGGAACGGGGCGGCCGTTACGACTGTCGCACAGCCCGCGACGCCCCGTAAGGGATTCGGCAACACACGATACGGTGGTGCTTTCGGCATATGCCAGAGTCTTCCCGGAGTGATCCGCGCGTAGGCGTGACGTACGCGCCTGGGGAGTCAAGTCGTAGGACCCCTACGTGCCTTGGACCGGTTCGGCCGCCTCGGGACGGCGGCTCATGCGGGTGTTCGACGCACTGGTGTCCGATGCCCGCGCCGTACGGCCGGTATCCGCCGGATTCTGACCGGATTTGGCGCCATGCGCAGGGCCTCCACGGACTCCATAAAGGCATGGACGTCTTCATCGAACAGCCCACCCTTGCCCGGCTCATCACCGCCGAGGACCGGGAGATCCCGGTGTCGGCGACACTTCGGTACACGACGGACGACCCGCTCGCCGTCTTCGTGGACTTCCCCGCCGAGGCGGCCCTGGAGGGGGAGGAGGTCACCTGGACCTTCGCGCGCGCCCTGCTCGACCAGGGGCTGCGGGCCCCGGCCGGCCACGGCGACGTACAGATATGGCCGTCCGGCCACGCGCGGACGGTGCTGGAGTTCCACTCGCCCCACGGCCTCGCCCTGTTGCAGTTCCAGGCCTCGGCGCTGCGCCGCTTCCTGCTGCGCACCTACGAGACCGTGGCGGCGGGCCACGAGGACATGGCGGCGGTGGTCGAGCGAGGGCTGAGCACCCTGTTCGACGGGGTGTGAGCTGCCGGCCGGACGCCCGGCCCCGCACCGCTACCCGGCGTCCGGGCGCGGGGCGAGGTCGACGGCGACCCGGTGGCCCGTCTCCAGGGACCGGACCCCGGCCTCGGCCACGACGGACGCCGCGTAGCCGTCCCACACGCCCGGCCCCGTGACCCGGCCGCGCCGTGTGGCGTCGACCCAGGCCTGCACCTCGCGGTCGTAGGCGTCGGCGAACCGCACCAGATAGTCCTGCGCCACCTCCTGCGCGGCCCTGCCCCCGGTGGTGACCACCATGGTGTGCTCGTCGCCGATCCGGGCGCTGCCCGCCTCGCCCACGGCCTCGCAGCGCACCTGGTAGCCGAAGCCGCAGTTGACGAAGACCTCGACGTCGACGAGGGCGCCCCGCTCGGTCTCGAACAGGACGAACTGCGGATCGACCAGCCCCTCGGGGGCGCCCGAGGACGACCTGGGCCGCAGTACGCGCACCGCCGTCAGCTCCTGCCCGAGCAGCCAGCGGGCCGCGTCGATCTCGTGCGAGACGGAGCTGTTGATCAGCATGGCGCTGGTGAAGTGGCCGGGGGAGGAGACATTGCGATGGGTGCAGTGCAGTATCAGCGGCCGGCCGAGGCTTCCGCCGTCCAGCAGCGCCTTCAGCCGGCGGTACCCGGCGTCGTAGCGCCGCATGAAGCCGATCTGTGCCAGCCGGCGGCCGAGCCGCGCCTCGGCCTCCACCACCCGCAGCGCGCCGGCGGAGTCCGGCACCATCGGCTTCTCGCACAGCACCGGCAGCCCGCGGGCGAAGCAGGCGAGCAGTGCCTCCTCGTGAGCGGGACCGGGGGAGGCGACCAGGACGGCCGCCACGCCGGGGGCGTCCAGGGCAGCCGACGGATCGGTGTGCACGCTCACCCCGGACAGGCCGGCCACCGCTTCCTTCGCCCGCTCGACGTCGGGATCGGCGACGGCGGCGACCCTGGCGCCGCTCACCACGTGGCCAAGGCGTCGTATGTGATCGGCGCCCATGTGGCCGGCACCCAGTACCGCCACGCCCAGCAGGTCACCCATGTGCGTGCTCCCTCCACCGACGATCACGCCGTAGCGTACGCCGGTGGAAGAGGGCCGTTCGGGCGTGCTCCGGAAGGGCCCGGGGCTCAGTACGGCAGCACGCCCGCGATGCCGGCCGCGTCGCCCAGGACGCCGTCGGGCACGAAACGCACGGCGGCGCCGGTCTTCAGGCACGCCCACGGCGGACCGCTCCCCGGATGCCCGCACGGGTCCCGGCAGCGCGTCCCGGCTCCGTCTGCCGGCCGGCAAGCCCCGTCGGGAAGCCGGTCGGGGGGCCTCGTCGGGAAGCCGGTCGGGAAGCCCGTTCAGCCCACCGCCCCGAGCGGACCGTTCCTGACCGGGAATCCGTGCACCCCTCGGCGCTTGGGGAAGTCTTTGCGTCTGGCCGGTTCCTGACGGCGCCGGCCCGGTGGCATGGGGCGGGGTGGATTTCGCGCAAGCAAAACCCGGCCGAAACCATGGGGGTGCGCTCGCGACCGTGGTGCGGCCGCGTTGACCGCGCGCCGACGCAGACGGAGGCTCGTCATGTAGATGCTCGGTACAACTGGTTTGCCCTCCAGGGTCAACCGCCACCCGAAAGCGCAGGTGAGCGAGGGGTCCGTGGCGAGCAGAGGCAGGAGGCAGCGCATGTGCGGCATCACGGGATGGATCTCGTTCGACCGTGACCTGACCACCGAGGCGACCACATTGCACGCGATGACCGAGACGATGGCCTGCCGGGGCCCGGACGACCGCGGCACCTGGGTCGACGGCCCCGCCGCCCTGGGGCACCGCCGGCTCGCCGTCATCGACCTCCCCGGCGGCCGTCAGCCGATGTCCCTCAGCACCCCCGAGGGGGCCGTCGCCCTGGTCTACTCCGGGGAGGCGTACAACTTCACCGAGCTGCGACGGGAACTCGAGGGCCGCGGCCACCGGTTCACCACCGACTCCGACACCGAGGTCGTCCTGCACGGATACCTCGAATGGGGTGACGGGGTCGCCCAGCGCCTCAACGGCATGTTCGCGTTCGCGGTGTGGGACGGCCGCCACGACAAGCTGGTGATGATCCGCGACCGCATGGGCATCAAGCCGTTCTACTACCACCCGACCCCCGACGGTGTCCTGTTCGGCTCCGAGCCCAAGGCGATCCTCGCCAACCCGCTGGCCCGCCCCCGCGTCTCACTGGACGGCCTGCGCGAGCTGTTCGTCATGGTCAAGACGCCCGGACACGCGATCTGGGACGGCATGCGGGAGGTCGAACCGGGCACCGTCGTCACCGTGGACCGCTCCGGCCTCACCACCCGCGCCTACTGGCGGCTGGAGACCCGCGAGCACACCGACGACCGGGACACCACCATCGCCACCGTGCGCTCGCTCCTCGACGACATCGTGCGCCGCCAGCTCGTCGCCGACGTCCCGCGCTGCACCCTGCTCTCCGGCGGTCTCGACTCCTCGGCCATGACCGCGCTGGCCGCCCGGCAGCTGGGCGAGCACGGGGAGAAGGTGCGCAGCTTCGCCGTCGACTTCGCCGGCCAGGCCGACAACTTCGTCGCCGACGAACTGCGCGGCACCCAGGACACCCCCTTCGTGCACGACGTGGCCAGGCTGGCGGACACCGACCACCAGGACATCGTCCTCGACGCGCAGGCGCTCGCCGACCCCGCGGTGCGCGAGCAGGTGATCCGCGCCCGCGACCTGCCGGCCGGCTTCGGCGACATGGACGCCTCGCTGCTGCTGCTCTTCCGCGCCATCCGGGCCGAGTCCACGGTGGCCCTGTCCGGCGAGTCCGCCGACGAGGTCTTCGGCGGATACCTGCAGTTCTTCGACGAGGAGGCGCGCCGTGCCGACACCTTCCCCTGGCTGGTGCGCTCCGGCCGCCACTTCGGCGACGACGCCGAGGTCCTGCGCACCGACGTCGGCAAGTCCCTGGACCTGGAAGCGTACGTGGCCGACGGTTACCGCACAGCGGTCGCCGGCATCGACCGGCCCGCCGGCGAGAGCGACTTCGAGTACCGGATGCGGCAGATCAGCCACCTGCACCTGACCCGCTTCGTCCGCGCCCTGCTCGACCGCAAGGACCGCATGAGCATGGCCGTCGGCCTCGAGGTGCGCGTGCCGTTCTGCGACCACCGGCTGGTCGAGTACGTCTACAACGCCCCCTGGGCGCTGAAGTCCTTCGACGGCCGGGAGAAGAGCCTGCTGCGGGAGGCCACCGCGGACGTCCTGCCCCGCTCGGTGTACGACCGGGTCAAGAGCCCCTACCCGTCCACCCAGGACCCGCGGTACGCCCGCGCCCTGCAGGACCAGGCCAAGGACCTGCTCTCCCGGCCCGCCCACCGCGTCTTCGACCTGGTCGACCGCGACCGGGTCCGGGCGGCCGCCGAACGGGACGCACCGGTCAGCACCCAGGTGGCCCGGCGCGGTCTGGAACGCACCCTGGACCTCGCCCGGTGGCTCGACCTCTACTCGCCCGAGCTGACCCTCGGCTGAGGCCGATGGCCTCCACTCGCCCGAGCCGATCCTCAGCCGAGACCGATGGCCCGGTCGGCGGCCGCCGCCGTGGGCTGCCACCACGTCGTCACCGGCTCCCAGACCAGGACCTCCTCGCCGGTGCCGAGCCGTGCGGCGGTGAAGGAACGGCCCCGGTGCGCCGCCGACGCGGCCACGCTGAGCGACCCCACCCGGCGGGCTTCGGGGTCCGCCGGGTCGCCGATGGTCCGGACGTCGGCGTAGGCGGTGCCGCCCGCCGTGAGCCGGTAGCCGCCGGTGCCGCCCTCCGGCACCGGCAGCGCGGCCCCGTCCAGGTCCCCGAAGGTCACCGTGGGCACCCGGTCGACGACGCAGGCGCGCCCTCCCCGGTTGGTGACGCTCATGCGCACCACGGCCGGATCGGTGGCCGCGGCCCGCGCCCGTACGGTCAGCGCCTTCTCGGCGCAGCGCGCGGGCCGGGCCGGGCCCGTGGCGGCCTGGCTCGGCGGCGCGGTCAGCAGGAGGGCCGCGGCGGCGGCCGAGACGGCGGGTACGGCGAGGGCGGCGCGGATACGCAAGGTGGTTCCCCCTGTCGCGGGCACGTACGGGTCATGGCGGCCTGCCCAGTGTGACGGCCGGGGCCCGCGGAAGGTTGCTCCCGCACCGCGGCGGACACGCGTCTGCGCCGGTCCTGCCACCGTTCGGCGGTGTTCGCTCCCGGGCCCGCGGGGCCGTGGCAGGCCGGCGGTGCTCGCGCCGCTTCGGGCGTGTTCGTCCGCCGGGGCTTCAGGCGTGTTCGTCCGCCGGGCAGGAACTGCCGTTCGCGGGCAGGGAGCCGTACAGCAGGAAGTCGTCGACCTTGCGGTGCACGCACGTGGAGGAGGAGTAGCCGGTGTGGCCGTCGCCCTTGTTGTCCAGGACCACGGCCGACGGGCCGAGCCGTCCGGCCGTCTCCACGGCCCACCGGTACGGCGTCGCCGGGTCGCCACGGGTGCCCACGAGCAGCAGCTTCGCCGACGGGACGTCCTTGACCCGGTCCCGGATGAAGTCCGTGCCCCGCGGCCGGCCGTAGCACATCAGCAACTGCGTGAGCCGGTAGCGGCCGAAGACGGGCGAGGCCTTGTCGTACGTCGCCCGGAGCTCCTTCAGGTCCTCGGTGATCCGGGCCGCGGTGGGCCGGTCCGGATCGTCCGCGCAGTTGATCGCCATCAGCGCGGACGGCAGGTTGTCCGCCGGTATCTCGTCGGCGCTCACGAGGCGGCCGTCCTTGTGGTGATCCCCGCGGGGCAGGCCGGCGCGCCGACCCTTGTGGGGCAGGCCCACGCCGCCGGCGGAGAAGTTCAGCACGCCCCGGGCGTCGCCGTCCTCGAACAGTGAGGCCAGGGCGCGCTCCAGCAGGGGCCACATCTCCCTGCTGTAGAGGCCCTGCCCGAGGGCGCCGACCAGGTCCTGACCGGAGAACGAGGTGCCGAAGTCCGTCGGCACCGGGTGCTCGTCCAGGGAGCGCACGACCCGCACGACCTGCTCCCCGGCCGCGCGCCGGTCCTTGCCGAACGGACACACGACGTCCGTCGTACACCAGTCCAGGAAGTCGTCCAGCGCGGTCTGCTGACCCTCGGCGCCCGCGATGCCCTGCTCGGACAGCGGCTCGGTCAGGGTGTCCACCCCGTCGAGGGCCAGCCGCCCGACCTTGTCCGGGAACTGTGCCGCGTACACCGCCCCGAGCCGCGTTCCGTAGGAGAACCCGAGGTAGTTGAGCTTGTCGTCGCCGAGCGCCTGACGCATGACGTCCAGGTCACGGGAGGCGTTCACGGTGCCGATGTGGGGCAGTACCGGGCCGGAGACCCGGGCGCACTGGTCGGCGGCCACCCGCAACTGCTTCAGCAGCGCCTGCGGATGAGCGAGGTCGGCGTTCTCGTTCGTCACGGCCGGGGCCGCGTCGGCACCCTCGCCGCAGCTGACGGGGGAGGAGCGGCCGACCCCGCGCGGATCGAAGGTGACCACGTCATAGCCGTTGGTCAGGTCCATGAACTGCCTGCCCTGTTCGGCGAGCGCGCTGATGCCGGCACCGCCAGGGCCGCCGAAGTTGAGCAGCACCGAGCCGCGCGAGTGGCCCGTGGCGCGGTAGCGGGCCAGCGCCACCTCCAGCGTGCCGGCCTGCGGACGGGCGTAGTCGAGCGGCACGGTGACCTTGGCGCACTGCAGGTCCTTCGGCATGTCCGGGCCCTCGCAGGCGGCCCACGCCACCTTCTGCCGGTAGAAGCGCGTCAGGTCGGGCTGCGGCGGCCCGGCCGTGACCGCGGTCGCGGGCAGCGCGGCGCCGAGCAACGCCAGGGCGAGGGCTCCGGCCACCGCGCAGCGCCGCACGGCGGGCCGTGGGGACAGCTTGGCCAGCATCGTTCGCCTCCCGGGGCGCCCGCCGCGGACCGGGGGACGGCGCCCTTGGATCACCATAAGCGGGCCCCGCGGGGCCCGCCTCCGGACGAGCGGGACGGCCTTCGGCGCCGGGACGCCCCGCGCCTCCTGTGGGCCATTCGTGATCATTGGGTCGCTTTACATGAGGTTCGATAAGCCTGCCACTCGATGGGGTGAAAGGCCGATAAGCCATAACTGGGATCCGTTCACCACCGTTTCCCCAGATGCGGGTGAGTACCCGCGACGACGTCTGGAAGGCAGGAAACCTATGAGACGGGCTACCCGAAACGGTGTGATCGCCGTCGCCGCCGCGTCCGGCGCGATGGCAGTGGCGCTGCCGGTGTCCGCAGCCTTCGCGGCCGACGGTGCCGCGGCGGACGGCTCCGCCGTCCGCTCGCCCGGGCTGATCTCCGGCAACGGCATCCAGCTCCCGGTGCACGTTCCGGTCAACGTCTGCGGCAACACCGTGAACGTCGTGGGGCTGCTCAACCCGGCCGCCGGCAACACGTGCGCCAACACGGGCGGTGCGAAGGCCGACGACGCCGGTGCGGGCCGGTCGGCCTCGTCCGGCGGTGCGTCGGCCCGGGGCGGGGCGGGGGACTCGCCGGGCCTGCTGTCCGGCAACGGTGTGCAGCTGCCCGTCGACCTTCCGGTGAACATCAGCGGCAACAGCGTCAACGTGGTCGGCCTGGGCAACCCGGCCCACGGCAACCAGTCGGTGAACGGTCCCGTGGAGCGGCCGAGCACTCCTCGCACCCCGACCCCCGCGAGGCCGCCGGCCCCGGTCCGGTCCCACCCGGCCACGCACCGCCCCGCCGCGGAGCCCGAGCCGGCCGCGCTGGCGCACACCGGAACCGACCTGACGGCCCCCGCCGTCGCCGGCAGCGCCGCGCTCCTCCTCACCGGCGCGGTCCTGTACCGCCGCTTCGGCCCGGCCCGCACCCGCTGACCGGCGCCCCTTCCGAGTCCCCACCGGACGCCGGCCCGGTGGGGACCGGGCGGCACCCCACAGGCGGGCCGGTGCAGGTGGACGGCCGTGCCGGCCTGGGGCGCAAAGTCCGATCTCCGTATGGCGCGGCCCTCCACAGATCCGCGAGGATGCTCCGCGGCAGTCCGATCCCCGACGCACACGGAGCGCACCGATGACCTCTGCGGCCCCCCATGACCTCGTCGTCACGCAGGCCACCCTCGCCGACTGGCCGGTGATCAGCGGGTGGGCCGCGGCGGAGGGCTGGAACCCCGGACTGTCCGACGGGCCCGCGTTCTTCGCCCAGGACCCCGGGGGGTTCTTCCTCGGCCGGATCGACGGGGAACCGGTGTCGGCCATCTCGGTCGTCAACTACGGCCCCGACTACGCCTTCCTCGGCTGCTACCTCGTCCGCCCCGACCTGCGCGGTCGCGGTCACGGCCTCACCACCTGGAAGACGGCCCTCGCCCACGCCGGCAACCGCACCGTCGGCCTCGACGGAGTCGTCGCCCAGCAGGACAACTACCGCCAGTCCGGCTTCGAGATGGCCTACCGCACCACCCGGTTCACCGGCGTCGCGCCCGGGCGTGCGGTCGCCGCCGGCGTGCGCCCCGCCGGCCTCGCCGACCTGGCCGCGATCGCCGCCTACGACAGCGCCTGCTGCCCGGCCGACCGCCCGCGCTTCCTCGCCGAGTGGCTCTCCGGCCCCGGCCACCGCGCCTTCGTCCGCCACGCCGGCGAACGGCTCACCGGCTACGGAGTGATCCGCCCCGGCCACGACAGCCCGCGCATCGGGCCCCTCTTCGCCGACACCGCGGAGGACGCGCGCGCACTGTTCGACACCCTCGTCGCCGAGGCCGCCGGCGAGGAGATCGCGATCGACGTCCCCGAGCCGAACGCGGCCGGCGTCGCGCTCGCCGAGGAGGCCGGGCTCCGTCCCTCCTTCGAGACCGCGCGCATGTACACCGGTCCGGTGCGCGCCCACGCCCAGGAGCGCGTGTTCGGCGCCGCCACGCTCGAACTCGGCTGAACCCGCGGGCGGAAGCCAAGGGTCCGGCGCATCGGGCGCGTCCGGACCCGCACCGGCTGTCCCGGCATGCGAGCGCGACCCCAGCCGCCGTCCCGCCGTTCACCGCCGTCCCCGCCACCACCGTGGCGGCAGCCGCAGCCGCAGCCGCAGCCGCAGCCGCAGCCGCAACTGCAACTGCCGTCCCGCCATTCACTGGCGTCCCCGCCACCACCGCAGCCGCAGCCGCAACTGCAACTGCCGTCCCGCCATTCACCGCCGTCCCCGCCACCACCGTGGCGGCAGCCGCAGCCGCAGCCGCAGCCGCAACTGCAACTGCCGTCCCGCCGTTCACTGGCGTCCCCGCCACCACCGTGGCCGCAGCCGCAACCGCCGTCCCCGCGATTCACTGCTGCACCGCAACCACCGTGGCGGCAGCCGCAGTAACCGTCGGGGTTGCAGCCGCCGTGACCGCGGCTGCGGCCGGCTCGCGGTCCGCGTGGCCGCCGTGCGGCCGGGGCCGGCCGCGCCCGGTGACGCGTAAACTCCGTTGCCGCTCGCCGGGCGGGCATGCTGCAGTGGGCGCATGGATCACACGGCGGTGCTCGCCCTCTACGACCGGGACATGCGCGAGGGCGCCCGTCCCGACGGCCCCGGTGCCCGGGTCGAGCGGGCCGGCGCGGTGGTGCGGCAGGTCGCGGACGCGCACGGCTGGAACGGCGTGCTGTGGTCGGACCTGGACGCGGCCGGCGCGGACCGGGCGATCAGCGCGCAGATCGAGTACTTCGCCGGCCTCGGCCGTGATTTCGAGTGGAAGCTCTACGGCCATGACCGGCCGGTGGATCTCGCAGACCGGCTCACCGCCGCCGGGTTCCGGGCCGAGCCCGAGGAGACGCTGATGGTCGGCGAGGTGGCCCGGCTCGCCCCGGACGCCGAACCGCCGGAGGGTGTCCGGCTGGTGCCGGCCGTCGATGCGGCCGGTGTCGACATGGTCGTGGACGTCCACGAGAAGGCCTTCGGCAGCGACGGCGCCGGGCTGCGCCACCGGCTGCTCGCCCGCCTGGCCGCCGACCCCGGCACGGTCGTGGCGGTGGTCGCGCTCGCCGGCACCGGACCCGTCGGTGCGGCGCGGTGGGAACTGGTGCCCGGCAGCCGGTTCGCCGGGCTGTGGGGCGGCGGCACCGTCGAGGCGTGGCGGGGCCGGGGCGTCTACCGCGCCCTGGTCGCCCACCGCGCCCGGGTGGCCGCCGCCCACGGCTACCGGTACCTGCAGGTCGACGCCTCACCCATGAGCCGCCCGATCCTCCGGCGCCTCGGCTTCCACGCGCTGAGCACCACCACCCCCTACGTGTACCGGCGTTGACCGCGATCCCGTCAGGCCGCCGGCACCGTCCGCTGCGGTGTGTTCCACCCGGAGACCCGCACGTTCGGTGCCGAGCCGCGCAGGTCCGCCGTTCGGTAGGTGGCGGTCAAGGTCGCCGACTCGCCCGGCCACAGGGTCACCTCGTTGTCCGACCAGCGCACCGGCAGCACCGGCTCGCCCCGCGCGTCGACCAGGTGGACGTCCGTCAGCAGCGACGGCGTCGTGCCACCGCCCGTGTTGCGCACGGTCACCGTGGTGGTCGACATGCCGCCGGACGACGTGGTGGACGCCGTCGCCGTCGTCGGCACCTGCGCCATCGAGGCCAGCCCCTTGAGGCCGGCGTAGGCCGTCGTCGGCGTGTAGTACCAGGTGGTGCCGTTCCAGTCGAGGGTGTCGGGCCGGGTGGAGAGCCAGTACACGTTCCGGCTCACCTCCTTGCCGTCCGGGCCGGTGAGCACCAGCCGCAGCAGATACGTCCGGGACAGTCCGCTCACCGAGGACGGCAGGGTGAGCGGTGTGGCGTGTGCCCCGTCCCCGTCCACCGCCACACCGGTGACGGTCCTGTCGTACCGCTCGGTGCCGTCGGGGTCGAACAGCGTGGCCCGGGCGGTGAGGCCGTCGGCCGGGGCGGTCCGGTTGTTCAGCACCACGACGGAGCGGTCGTCGTAGGAGTACTGGATGTGCAGCGGCTCGTTCGCCTTCTTGGCTCCGAAGTAGGCGCCGTTCTGGTCGAGATAACGGTCCGTCAGCTGCCAGTGCAGGGACGTCCAGCCGCTGTTGAACATCCAGTGGACGACTCCCGTGGCGGGCCGGTCCGCGTCCGTCGCGTTGCGTTCGTACGCCTCGAACTGGGCGCGCACGTTCTCGTACTGCGTCAGCTGGGCCTTGCGCACGTAGTCGGCGAGGCTCGTCGGTGCGCCGTAGCGGCCGGCGAGGGCGTTGTCGTAGATCTTGAGCGTGCCGAAGACGGTCGACGGCGAGCGGTGGTACTGCCTGGCGTCCGGGCTCTTCCACAGGGTGTCGAGTTCGGCGGGCGTCATCATCCGGCGCAGGGTGTCGAGGGTGGGGATGCTCGGGCCCGCGCTGGTCTCGGAGTTGAAGCCGGTGGCCCCGCCCTCGCGTTTGGCGTACCAGTAGCCGGGCGGTACCCAGTCGTAGGGGCCCGTCATCTTCATGCCCGAACCGCCCAGCCGCGGCGAGGACTTCTCGGAGGCGGCCGGTACCACGGGGGCCGGCCAGTCGGCCGCCTCGAGGGCGTCCAGGTAGCCCTTCTCGATGGTCGCGTCGGGGGCGGCGTCGCTGCCGATCAGGAAGGAGAGCACGCTCGGATGGCCGCGCAGCCGGGCGGCCTCGGCGGCCATGGACGCCTTCGCGACGGCATGGTCGCTCTCGCTCCACTTCTCCCCGGAACCGTCGGGGTTGACCTGGCCCTCCCACTTGTCGCAGCACTCCCAGCCCGGCAGGGTGAGCACGCCGTGGCGGTCGGCCAGGTCGAAGAACTCGTCGGGCTCCAGGTGACCTTCCAGGCGCAGGGTGTTCAGGCCCAGGTCGACGGCGTACTTCAGCCGGTCCTCGGCGTAGGAGCGGTCCCAGCGCAGGAACTCGTCCGGCGACCAGCCGCCGCCCTTGATCAGCAGTCTGCGGCCGTTGACGCGGTACTGGCGGGCGCCGTCGGGGTCCAGCGGTGCCCGGACGTCACGGATGCCGAAGGTCTCGTGCGCGCTGTCCGACGTGGTGCCGGCGACGGTCGCGGTGAGGTCGAGGTCGTACAGCGGCTGGTCGCCCATGCCGGCGGGCCACCACACCCGTGGCGCGGCGAGCCGCAGTCCGGGCACGTCGGCGGGGGAGAAGACGACCGTCTTCTTCTCGTGGGCGGCGAGCGGCACCGTGCGGGTGAAGCGGGTCCCGGCGACGCCGCCGGAGACCTCCGCCGTGACCGCCGTGCCGGAGTCGTTGCGGACCAGCGCCTTCACCGTCAGCTCTGCCGTGGCGAGCGAGGGCACGGCCAGTTCGGTGACCACGTGGGCGTCCCGCAGTGCGACGGGGCCGCTTCGGCGGACCAGGACGTCGCGGACGATGCCCATGTTCCGGTCGGGCGGCGGCTGGAGCCAGTCGAGCCAGCCCATGGTCAGGTCCTTGTCCGGGTCGTTGGGCCGGACCCGGAAGGCGACCGTGTTCTCGCCGGGCCGGACCAGGGAGGTGATGTCGAGTTCGTGGTGGGTGTAGGCGCCGGTGACCTCCGACGCCGGCGCCACCTGGCGGCCGTTGACATAGACGTCGGCCGCCGAGACCACGCCGCTGAAGTCGAGGGCGGTGCGCCGGCCGGTGTCCTCGACGGTGAAGTCCGAGCGGTACCACCACGGGACCTGGAAGTCGGCCCGGGGGATCTTCTGCAGGTTCGTGGAGTGGAACGGGTCGGCGTACACGCCGTCGGCGAGCAGCGCCGCGAGGACCGTCGAACGCGGGCCCGCCGGATACCAGCCGGCCGTCCGGTAGCCGGGGGAGGACACGTCCGCGGGGGAGTCGCTCACCTCGGCCGTGGACCGGATGGCGAACCCGGCGAGCGGGGTGCTCGACCCGGCGGCCCCTGGGACGCGCGTGACCTCGGCGGGCGCGTGCGGCGCGGCCGGCCGGAACGCGGCCCGAGCGCTGCCGAACGCCGGTCGCCGGTCCGCGGTCCAGGTGCCGGAGGCCGGTTGCCGGTCCCCGGCCCGGGCGCCGGAGGCCGGCTGCCGGTCCGCGGCCCGGGCGCCGGAGACCAGCGTGCCGAGCAGCGCGAGGGCCAGGGCGGTGGTGGCGTACCGGGAGGCGTGTGCGGGGCGAGGGAACACGGGGTCTCCAGCCTCGTAAAGTTAGGAAACTTTACTAATTCGGTTCAAGCTAGGGGCCCCTACGGATCCGTGTCAACGACCACGGCCGGGACCGGTGTCGCACCGTCAGGTTCCGGCCGCCCGGCGCTCGAACACCTGCTGCCGGGCGGTGTCCAGGGCCGTGGCCACCGCGCCGAGCAGCACCGCGTCCTCGCCGAGCCGGCTCGGCGCGATCCGCGGACGCAGTGGGGTGAGGGCGCGCAACCCCTCCCTGACCGGGCGCAGCAGCAGGTCCACGCTGTGGCCGAGTCCGCCGCCGAGCACGACCAGATCCGGGTCGAGGACGGCGGCGGCGGCCGCGACGGTGTGCGCGATCCGCTCCCCCTCCAGCTCCACCGCGCGCAGGGCGGCCCGATCGCCCTGCCGGGCCGCGTCGAACACGGCCTTGGCCGTCAGCTGCCCGCTCATCCCGAACCGCCGGGCGGTCTCCACCACGGCCACCCCGGACACCGCGTCCTCAAGCCGTTCCGGCTTCGGCCGTCCGGCCCAGGGCAGGAAGCCGATCTCCCCGGCCAGCCCGTGCGCCCCCGTGAACAGCCGCCCCTCGCTGACGACCCCCATGCCCAGACCGGTGCCTATGAGGATGTACGCGAAGAGCCGGCTGCCCGCGCCGACGCCGTACGTGTACTCGCCGAGCGCCGCGAGGTTGGCGTCGTTGTGCACCTCCAGGGGCACGCCCAGCTCCTCGCGCATCCGGTCGACGAGGCCCGCGCGTCCCCAGCCCGGCAGGTGCATCGCGTACCGCACCCGCCGCTGCCGCTCGTCGTACACGCCCGGCGTGCCGACGACCCCGTGCACCACCTCCGCCGGGTCCACGCCCGAACCGGCGATCACCTGCCGGGCGGTGCCCACGACCAGGTCGGCCAGCGCGGCGGAGGCGCGGGCCCGGTTGCGCACGTCGGTCCGGGCGACGACCGTGCCGTCCAGGTCGGCCACGGCGACGCGCAGCCAGCCTCGGCCGATGTCGACACCGAGGGCGTACCCGGCCGCGGGGTCGGGGGCGTACAGCACGGCGGTGCGGCCCCGCTCCGGGGCGTGCGTGCCGACCTCGTGGACCAGCCCGGCCGCCTCCAGGGAGGCCAGCGCGCTGGACACCGTCGGTTTCGACAGGCCGGTCTCCCGGGCCAGTTGCGCGCGCGACGCGGCGCCCAGACCGCGCAGCCGGTCCAGGAGCAGCCGCTCGTTGGCACTGCGCAGGCGGCGGCGGCTCCAGGGCTGTTCCTGCTGCTCTATGACGTCACCGGCGGGCATCGCACCATTCTCGTGCATTCCTGACGCGTACTTGACGCCTCTAGTAAGGCTCCTTAACTTTATCGGCCAGTCGGCCCCGCCGGGTGCCGCGCAGGGCCCGTCGCGTCAGGAGTCCCCATGTCCGGTAGCCCGCCACCCCCGGGTGGCTTCGTCCGCCGTGTCGGCCTGTTCCAGGCGACGGCCATCAACATGAGCCAGATGTGCGGGATCGGCCCCTTCGTGACGATCCCGTTGATGGTGGCCGCGTTCGGCGGTCCGCAGGCGGTGATCGGGTTCGTCGCGGGCGCGGTGCTCGCCCTGTGCGACGGGCTGGTCTGGGCCGAACTGGGCGCCTCGATGCCCGGCTCCGGCGGCAGCTACGTCTATCTGCGCCAGGCCTTCCAGTACCGCACCGGACGCCTCATGCCGTTCCTGTTCGTGTGGACGGCGATGCTGTTCATCCCGCTGATCATGTCCACGGGCGTGGTGGGCTTCGTGCAGTACCTGGGCTATCTCGCCCCGGACCTGGGCCGGACGTCCGGCGATCTGATCGGTCTGGGCGTCATCGCCCTGGTCGTGATCCTGCTGTGGCGCGGCATCGAGCACATCGCCCGGATCACCGCCGTGATGTGGACCGTGATGATCGCCTCGGTGCTCCTGGTGATCGTGGCCGCCGCCACGGACTTCAGCCCGCACCTGGCCTTCACCTATCCGGCGCACGCGTGGGACCTGACGAGCGACCACTTCTGGCTGGGCTTCGCCGCCGGCCTGACCATCGGCATCTACGACTACCTGGGTTACAACACCACCGCGTACATGGGCGCCGAGATCAAGGACCCGGGCCGCACCCTGCCGCGCTCGATCCTCTTCTCCATCCTCGGCATCATGGCGATCTACCTGCTGCTGCAGATCGGCACGCTCGGCGTCGTCGACTGGCACCGGATGACCGACCCGCACGACATCGCCTCCACCTCGGTGGCCTCCGCGGTGCTGGAGGAGACCTGGGGCGGCGGTGCGGCCGACGTGGTGACCGTACTGATCCTGATCACCGCCTTCGCCTCCGTGTTCGCCGGTCTGCTCGGCGGCTCCCGGGTGCCCTACGACGCCGCCCGGGACCGGGTGTTCTTCCGCCCGTACGAGAAGCTGCACCCCAGGCACCGCTTCCCCGTGCTGGGGCTTGCGACCATGGGGGTGATCACCGCCGTCGGCTTCCTGATCGGCCGCCACACCGACCTCGCGACGCTGATCCAGCTGCTCACCACGGTGATGGTCATCGTCCAGGCCCTCGCCCAGATCGTGGCGCTCACCGTCCTGCGCAGACGCCGGCCGACGCTGTCCCGTCCGTACCGGATGTGGCTCTACCCCCTGCCGAGCGTCGTCGCCTTCGCCGGCTGGTGCGTGATCTACGGGTACGCCGACAGGAACTCTCCCGGCCGCCACCCCGTCGAGTGGTCCCTCGCGTGGCTCGCGCTCGGCTGTGTGGCCTTCCTGGTCTGGGCCCGGATGGAGAAGGTCTGGCCGTTCGGGCCGAAGGAGATCAGCGAGGAGTACGCGGAGGGCCGGGATCCGGACGTGCAGCCGGTCGTATGACGGAGGACCCGGCGGGGGCGGCGGGCGCGAGCGCTCCGAGGCCGCCGCCGGGCCGACTGCGCCGCCCGGCGGGATGAGGCCGCCGTCGGGTCGACTGTGCTGCCCGGCGGGGTGAGGCCGCCGTCGGGTCGACTGTGCTGCCCGGCGGGGTGAGGCCGCCGTCGGGTCGACTGTGCTGCCCGGCGGGGTGGGGCCGTCGCCGGGCCGACTGCGCCGCCCGGCGGGGTGAGGCCGTCGCCGGGCCGACTGCGCCGCCCGGCGGGGTGAGGCCGTCGCCGGGTGGACTGTGCTGCCCGGTCTCCACTCGCCGCCGGAGACAACCCGCACACCGCCTCAGGGTGCCCCGGCGCGTGCCGGGCCGGGGCACCCGAGGCGGTGTGGGGGCACGGGAGAGGCCCGGGCCCC
>NZ_JBEOTD010000058.1:0-34580 GCF_040426375.1 Streptomyces sp. NPDC096012 | reverse complement strand
CGGCAGGGGCACGTCCTCCCAGATCAGCGCGTGGGTCCAGGGCAACTTCAAGAAGGTGACGGCCGCCGGTCGCGCCGATCAGTCGCAGACCCGGGTACTTGTCCAGCCACCCCGCGAAGGCGATCATCGCCATGCCCGCGGTGACGTCACCGAAGCGGCCGATCTGCTCGACGAAGCCGACCTCGCCGACCCGTTCCGTGCCGACCGGTTCGGCCGGGGCGTGCACCAGGACCGGCACCCCCGCCTCCGCGGCCAGCGCGAAGAAGGAGTCGGCGCGTGGCGAGCCGAGCAGCTCCCCGTGGACGCTGGACGTGGTGATCAGGCCGACGAAGGCGGGGTCCGCGAGGGTCTCGCGCACCCCTTCGAGGTGATCGTCGTCCCCGAACGGGTTGGCGTACACGTAACCGCGCAACTGGTCCGGGAACGTGCGGATCAGGCCCGACATCCAGGCGTGGAAGCTGCGCAGCCGGTCGCGTGGCTGGGCGTAGTTGTCGACGCCCGGCACTCGCGCCATCGCGCCGGCCCCGACGGGGCTGCCGATGACGGTCAGGTCGATCCCCGCCTCGGCGCGAGCGGCGAGCATGCCGTCGACGTCCGTCAGGCTCGGGGGCATGGGGAAGCGTTCGGCCGCTTCCGGTGGGGACAGGTGCCCGTGGATGTCGATGATCACCTGTCGGTTCCCGATTCCGGTGCCAGCGCGCGGATGACCGCGGCGCAGTCCTGGTCGCCCAGTCCCTGCTCGGTGGCGCGGACGAGGGTCTCCACCGCGGCGGTCGCCAGCGGCAGACTCAGCCCGACTGCCGCTGCCTGCTTCGAGGCGAGCATCAGGTCCTTCGCCATCAGCCGCAGCCGGAAGTCCGGCTCCTCGAAGCGGCCGGAGGCCATACGCCGTGACTTGAACGCCATGACCGGCGAGGCGAAACCGCTGCCCGCGATGGTCTTGAGAACCAGCTGCCGGTCGAGCCCGCAGGCGCCCGCCAGCTCGGTGGCCTCGGCCATGGCCTGCACCTCTATGCCCATCAGCAGGTTGAGGAGCAGTTTCATCCGCATGCCGGACCCGAGTACGCCCAGGTGGACGACGTCCTTGGCCAGCGTCTCCAGCAGCGGGCGCGCGGTGTGGAACGCCCGTTCCGCGCCGCCGACGAACAGCTGCAGCTCCCCGTCGCGGGCGTGGTCCCGGTTGCCGAGCATGCCGACGTCGAGGACCGCGGGGACGTCCCCGGCGACCTGGACGACCTCTTCCGGGCCGACGGTGCTCGCGCAGATGAGGACCCCCGGGTAGGGGCCCGTGGCCAGCACGCCATCAGGTCCGTGCAGCACGGCGCCGAGGGCCTCGCCGTCCGCTACGACGCAGATGGCGACACTCGTGCCCGCGACGGCGTCGGCGGGATGGGCGGCGGCGTAGGCCCCCGCCTCGGCCAGCGGCGCGGTCCGCTCCGCGGTACGGTTCCAGACCCGGACCTGCATCCCCTGGTCGAGGAGGCGACCGGCCAGGCCGGCGCCCATCGCGCCCAGACCGAGTACGGCGACGGGGCCGTGGATGGCGCGCGTCATGAGGACACCCCCTTGGTCTCCTTGATCACGTGGAACCGCAGCGACTGCCTCTGGTCGACGAACTCGCGCAGCGGCGCCACCAGCTCCTGGTGCTCCTCGCTCTGCTGCCAGGCGAAGAAGTCCTCGGCCGACCGCCACTCGCTGGTGATGACCCACTGACGGGAGTCGTCGGCCGGTTTCCCGAGCCGTTCGATGATGTGGCCGGGGGTGCCGGAGACCGACTTGCGGAGGTGCTCGTACAGGTTCAGGAATCCCTCTTCGCCGTCCTCGACGACGCGGACCGCGAACACGACGCTCAGCTTGTCGGCCGGTCGGCCGGTGTGGATGCTGCCCATGGTTCCTCCTGAATGAGACCGGTGGGACACCACTCCAAGGACTCATGTCCCTCGTACGGCTGCAACTCCGAATGGGGGAGGGGCCAATGGAGACAAGGGCCGCGATTTTCGCCGTTAGTCATATCGGGTGATTAGTGGAGCGATTCCGACTGCCCGGCCGCCGGATCTGGATGGCCGCACCCGAACGGGTTCACCGCCCGGCTCGCGGAGGCGCGCGCCCCGCGGCCACAGGGCTCCGCGCACCGGTACGAGACCCGCTGCTCCGGCACACGGCTTCCGGTGGGGGGCCTGCAGACGCCGGCCGCCGCGCTCAGGCTCCCGGTGTCGCAGTCCCTTCACCAAAGGACGAACCACACACGATCACGCTCACCAGGGAGGTTCAAGTTCAGTTGCGTCCGCGAGGCTCTTGACGGCGCGGTGGGTCATGTTCGACTGGCGCCCGATGGAACGGCGGCTGTGGCCGGCCTGGCGCCCGATGGAACGGCGGCTGTGGCCGGCTTCCAGCAGCGCGTGGACCGTGGCGTGCCTGGCTCGGACGCGGTTGTCGAACCGCTCGCTCCGCCATGGAGAGTCCGCCTTCTCCTCGGGCGGCGCCTGTTCGGCAAGCCCTCGCCTCGCGATCGGGGACCAGGACGCGAAGGCACCGGCGGTGGCGGGCAACAGCCCGCTCAGCGGCCTCCCCGAGGTTGTGCCACGAATGCCAGCGGTCGGCGACCTGCGTCGCCCGGGGCGCACCCGGCTGTGGCGCCTTCCGCGAAGAACGGCGAGCGGCCGAGCGCCCCACTCGGAACGTGTCCCTGAGCGGAGCGCCCGGCACATGCGGCGCACCCGGTCGCTAGCCCGGGACGACCGTGTCGCTCATGCTCGGTTTCCCCTCACCCGATGCGTTCCAGGCGCAGACCAGGATCACGTACTCGTGTCCCGCCGTGACCCCCGTGATCCTGGCGGAGCGGGCGGAGGCCGGGTAGCCGATGATCCGGGAGTAGTTCAACGGGGTGCTCTTGTCGTACACCCACACCGCGTACCGGACGATCGAGCCGCTGTGCGAGTCGGTCGGCGCCGACCAGCCCACGTCGATCGAGCCGGCGCCGGCCGTCGCGGTGAGCCCCGGCGGCCGCCCCGCCGTCGTCGGCGCCGCCTTGCCCCGGACCGCCGAGGACCACGAGGAACGGTTGGCCGCGCCGTCACCGGCGACCGCGCGGGCCCGCACCTCGTAGGTGTGGCCGTCGTAGGGCTGGTCGGTGAACTGCCAGGACATGTCGTAGCGCGGGGCGCTCACGCCGGGCACTACGTCCTGCCAGTCCGCGTTCGAGTCGGTGGTGACGTCACGCCACTGAACGTCGTAGGTGTGCGCGCCGAAGACTTTGTCCCAGGTGGCGGTGACGCCCTGCTGGGTGCCGTCGAACTTCATGCCGGACGGCGTGGCGAGCGACCGGCCGGGTGCGCTGTCCGGTACGTCGGGCGCGGAGGCGCCGATGCCGAACTCGCTGTGCAGAACGGTGCCGAACGCCTGGGCGATGCGGTACTCGCCGAGTGCGTTGGGGTGCAGCCCGTCGTAGGTGGTGGCGCAGGTCGTCGCCGTCGGGTCGCAGCCCATGGCCTTGTCCAGGTCGGCCAGCTCCACCGGCGAGGCGCTGGTGCTCCAGTCGGGGGCCGCCTTGGCGAGGGCCGCGTTGTAGTCGCTGATGCGCTGGGGGAGGTTGGGGTTGGCGTCGCCCAGCGTGGTCCGCTGGGGAACGTTGGCCAGGACGATCCGTACGTCCGGGTTGGCCGCCCGCGCGTTGTCCACGAACTTCTTCATGGTGCCGACCAGATCGGCACCCGCCCCGTACCAGCCGATGTCGTTGAAGCCCAGCTCGACCAGGAGCAGGTCGGGCGTGCGGCCCTTGGCCTTCAGCTCCTGCATCACCGGCTCGATGGTCGGCACGGTCCGGGCCAGTGAACGGCCCCACAGGGCGTAGTGAGCCGAGCCGCCGGCGGAGAACCCGGCATTCACGTCCCCGGCGTACTCGCCCTGGACGCGCGGGTCGCCCGGATCAGGCTCCGTGGCCTCTCCGCCGCCGCCGCTCTCGCCCAGCACCGGCGGCCGCGGCGGCTGCGCGTCGGCTTGCTGCACGGTGCCCTGGTACGGTCCGACGAAGGTGACCGGCCACTTCTCGCTCCGGGCCCAGTCCCACAGCCGGTAGCGCCAGGTGTGGTCGCCCTCGTACCCGTGGCTGATGGAGTCACCGACCACCATGACGTCACGGATGTCGGTGTGGGTCACGGAGTTGCGGGCGATGATCTCGTCGATGAGCTTCCCGCCGGGGAAGTCCATCATCATGACGCCCACACGGTCCAGGTCGGACCGCCCGCCGAACCGGTCGTCGCGTCCGGGGTAGAACTCCGGGCACCGGTCCTTCTCGCCACGCAGACACTGGATGAGGAAGTTGTTCACACCGGTCGCCGTCGGGGTGCCGCCCGCCACCGTGTAGGGGTGGACACCGGTTCCCGAGCCGCTGGTGTAGTTCACATACAGCGCGTCCTGCTTGTACTCGTGTTCCTTCTCACCGGGCCGGGTGCCGTCCCAGGTGCCGTTGGTCCGGCGCAGGTGCGCGCGGACCTTCTCCCACTTGTCGTCGATGTCGCTGATGGTGGACAGCTCGAAGTCGTCCTGCACGTACTCCTCGTTGGAGCCGCCGGCCGGATAGGGCTGCTCGAGCCCGTAGCCGTCGAGGATGCCGCCGCCGGTGTTCCGGTAGCCGAGGAGCACTACCTTGCCGCGTACCTCGCCGAGCGTCGGGACGCGGCTCGACTGGCTCGTGCCGGTGACCGAGGGGCCCCAGAACAGGTCGCGCCAGGCGGTCGACGGGGTGCTCTCGTCACCGTCCCCGGTGTACGAACGGCCGTCCAGGTAGGAGTCGAAGACCTTCTTGCGCCACTCGTCGGTCCCGAACCCGTCGGCGTCCTTGCAGGAGAAGGTGGAGCCGGTGCACTCCGCCTTCAGGTTCATCAGGACGGTTTCGCCGGGGTGGTCACTCAGGAAGTCCTGGGTGGCCTTCAGCACGTCGGTGAAGTTGGCGTACTGATAGGCGGCGCCGTGGTGGACGGTGAACTTCAGTCCCTCGTCCCCCTTGTCGACCCGGACCCGGATGTCGAGCGCCCGGAGGCCGGCGTCGAACTGGGTGGTCAGGGTCTTCGCGCTGAAGCCGTGGTTCTCCTGCGTCTGGGTGATGCTGGTGGCGATGCCCGAGCACTGGTCCGTGTCCGGGTCGGGTGTGTCCCCGCAGAGCGCGAGGCTGTCATGGGTGCCGGGCACCGAGAGCCAGGCGAGGTTGGTCCCGTCCGGGACGCGTGACATCCAGTCGACGTTGGCCGCGGAGGCTTCGGTGATGCTGCTGTAGTAGTCGTTCGCCCGGGCGGGGGTGGCGGAGAGGAAGACGCCGGAGACGGACAGCAGCAAGGCGAGGAGCGCACCGAGCACGGTGCTCCTCGCCACCGTCGCCGGCCGGCGCATCAGGCATCTTGGGGACGAGCGGGTCTGGCCTATGACGGTGATCATTTCCATCCTGGGGAGGATCGGTCGGTCGACTGGGGGGCCACGCGTGCGCGCGCGAATCGTCCGGCGAGATGTGTGATGATCCCCTTGTCGGGCTCGCCGGTTGGTGATCGCAGCCTGCCCGGGACGTCCGTCCCGGGCCAGCCCGGACGGCCGTTTCGGGACGCTGGGACGTTCCGCATCCCCTGACCAGGCGGGATGCGGCTGCATGGGACACGGGGTGGGACGTGTGGGTGGGGTGGGAACGATGAGGGACGCCGATACGGCGGCCGGGCTGGGCGAGATGCTGCGCTCGCTGAAGGAGCGCGCGGGCCTCAGCTACGGCGCTCTCGCGGGCCGGCTGCACCTGAGTACGTCGACGCTGCACCGCTATTGCACCGGTGACTCGGTGCCGGCCGAGTTCGCCCCGGTCGAACGCTTCGGCCGGATCTGCCGGGCGGACCCCGAGGAGTTGCTGGAGCTGCACCGGCGATGGGCGGTGGCGGACGAGGCACGGCGCCGGAGGGGGGCGAGCCCATCGGAGGATGCGGAGGTGCCGGTGCCCGCGCCGGTACCGGTCGTCCAGAGTCCGCCGACTGTCGCGGGCTCGACGCCTCGAGCCCGCCAACTCGTCTCGCGCTACGTCCTGCTGGGGGCCACCGTGGTCGCCCTCAGCAGCTCCGGAGCGCTGGCCATCGACCGGTTCCGCGCCGAGTCGGTACCGGACCGGACGGTCCCGGCCATCATGGTGCCCGACCCGTCGACCAAGGAGGCCGGTGCGGCCAGGGCGGCCGGAGGGAACGTTCCCCTCTCGGCGTCCGTCGTCCCGCCCCAGGACGGCTGCCCCCGGACGGACGGCACTCGGACCCGTCCCACGACGTTCCGACTAAAGGTGCGAAGCACGGCAGAGGGCCCCGTGACCATGACCGCCATGGACGTCCGGGTACTGTCTGCCGAAGCCCCGCCCGCCGAAGTCACCTACGCGGACTGCCAAGGCACAGACGCGCCGAACCCCTTCGCCGTGGACCTGGACGCCCCCGAGCCCCGGGCCGTGAGCCCGAGGCGCGGCTTCCCGTACGAGGCGTCCGCCGGGACCCCCCTGCTGCTGGACGTCACCGCGCACACGTCGAAGAGCGAGGTGCGCTGGTACCTGGAACTGAGATGGACCCAGGGCCCCCGCTCGGGCACGCTACGGATCGACGACGGCGGTCACCCGTTCCGCACCGGCGCGGTGAAGTAGCGCCGCCCTCTCTCAGGGTCCGCACCGCCAGGTCCTGCCCCCCGCCCCAACCTGCTGGCGCCGCCTCGCCGAGTGGACCGAGGCCGGGGTATGGCGCCGACTGCACGTGGTGCTCCTGGCCAAGCTCCGCGGCGCGAACGCCCTGAACTTCTCCCGGGCGGCGGTCGACGGCTCACATATCCGAGCGTCAAAGGGGGCTCCAAGACCGGACGAAGCCCCGTTGACCGGGGCAGGACGGGCTGCAAACACCACCTGATCATCGATGCCACCGGCATCCCACTCGCCGTCCCCCTGACCGGCCAGCGACGGCGGCACCGTCGTCGTGCTGTGCTGGCCGCCCTGCCACCAGTAGGCCGCCACCACGTGGGGGAGGGCTTGAGGACGTCACGTTCCCCGGGCCCTGGTGTCCGGTAGGCCGCCGGCACGTTCAGCGTGTTTTGGCCGGTCTCCCGCTGCCACCGCACCGCGGCCTCGATCCCGCGCTGCCGGGCGGTCGCTCCCGCCTTTCGCGCGCTGCGCGGGATGCCGGGCCCGAGGCGGCGCGTAACGTCCCTCGCCGCACGGCCTTCGAGAGCAGGCGAACCGTCTCCACGAGCAGTCCATGAACGAGTGGTAGCGCGTCAGCCAAGGTGACGTACCCAAGGGCCGAACCGGGGGTTTGGTCCGTGACTGGTCCGGAAGCGCTGGTCAAGAGGGGTGCGCTCGTGGGAGGAATGGGGAGTTAGCGCGCAAGCCGGGCTCGGTCGAGAGCGGGTTGCGCGAAAAGGCGCCCCCAGGTCAGGCGCCTTTTCGCAGGCGTCTAGAAGAAGCCCAGCTTCTTCGGCGAGTACGACACCAGTAGATTCTTCGTCTGGTGGTGGTACACAGCCCACCGGCCGCACCCACTGATACGTCTCCTCGTTCAGTCAGCAGCCCGTCAGTCCGTCTCGCGCTGCCGCAACCGTTCCAGCTCCTGCCGCACCCTGAGCTGCCGCTCGCCTTCCTGCCGATGCCGCTCGCCTTCCTGCCGATCCCACTCCTCCTGCCGCCGTCGCTCGCTCTCCAGTGCCTGCTGGAGCCGCCGCTCGCGCGCCTCCTCGGCGGCCAGGCGTTGCCGCTCGCGCTCCATGGCCGGCGGCGGAGCCTCGGACGCGGACGATGGTGTCCTTGCCGCCCTCACCGCCCGCGCGATCGTCACCTGATACTCCAGATCCACCCACATCCGCGGCCGCTGGCGGACCCCGGCGTCGTAGAGGGTCTCGCACACGTACTCATACAGCTCGGTGACCGTGATCCGGCCGTCACCGTTCTGGTCCGCCGCGCCCGTGGCCAGGCCCTTGATCAGGGCGCCGGTGAAGCGGGACGGCTGGGGGACGTTGGACTCGACATGGTCGCCCTCCCAGGCGTACTCGGTGCGGTTGGTCGCGGTGAGGACGATGCGGCCCTGGCCGCCGAGTTCCTCGCGTACGTGGATCTGGTCGTCGCCCTTCGCGCCGGGCAGGAACGCCCCGCTGTAGCAGCAGTCGAGCAGGACGACGATGGTGCGGGCCCGGCAGCGTTCCATGCGGTCGCGCAGGAAGGCGGCCGGGATCGCCGTGGAGGCGGGCAGGTCGCGGTCCGTGTCGCGCGCGGCGAAGTACAGGTGGCCGTCGTCGTCCTTGATGCCGTGGCACGACACATGCAGCAGGAGGAGGTCGTCGCGGCTGCGGTTCATGAAGAACCGCTCCAGCGCGCGCATCACCTCATGCGCTTGGCCATCCTTGAGCTGCTCGGCGCAGAAGGCGCCGATGGCGGGGTCGGTGAGTACGCCAGCGAGACCCTCGCAGTCCTGGCTGGGTGAGCGCAGGGTGCTGAGTGTTGTGTCGTCGTACGTTCCGGTGGCGATGAGGAGGGCGTTCCTGCGGCCCGGGCCGAGGGAGTAGTCCGTCATGCCGGTCTATTCCTGGGCGCCGGCCGACTGTCCGGTGCCGTCGGTCGCCGAGTCGGGCACGGGGCCTGGCGCCAGGAACGCCTCGATCAACTGCTGCTGCTGTTCCGCCGACACATGCCCCAACTCGATGACACGGCCGTCCATCTCCAACTTCACCGACTTCACCGGTCGGTTCTTCATCCACGTCTCTACCAGCCGCAGCGCGGGCCGGAGCACGGCGGGCGCGAGGCTCACGGCGAGTGCGCCGACCGCGATCAGCTCGCCCGCCTTGGCCCCATCGGGAAGCGCGTCACCAGACGGGACCGTACGTACGTCGTCCACGTCTATTTCGAGCAGCCGCCTTCTCAACTGCGCCGTCAGCGAGTCGAGTTCCTCCTGGTCGACATCGATCTCACCCACAACGACCAGACGCAAACCGCTGCCTACGGCCATGCCGCCCCCTGTCCATCAGCGACTGCCCATTCTAGGTGATCGATTCCAAGGGGTCGGCTGCGCGAACGCAAGAAGGGAGTCCAACGTCAGCGTGTGGAGACGGAGTTGGACTCCCTGGCGAGCGCACTGTACGTCAGAACCGACGACCTGCTGAAGGCATCGCCGCATCTCGCGCAGTGGCGGCCGGCGGTCGGGATCGCCCCGAGACTCAGCGATGCCGAGCTTCCGGAACCAGGCTGGCAACTACGTGGACGCTGCCGCCTACGGCATCACATGGGGGGCGGGCCCGGGAATACGCCCTGACCCGTACTGAGCGCACGTCTCGCCCGGCCAAGCGGCCTTACGATCTCCGTCACGCCGGGATCTCGTTCTGGCTCTACTCCGGAGTGGACCCGGCCGAGTGCGCCCGCCGCGCCGGCCAGAGCATCGAGGTTCTCTTTCGCCACTACGCCAAGTTCCTTGACGGCCTTCGACAGCAGGCGAACCGTCTCATCGAGCAGTCCATGAACGAGTGGCAGCGCGTCAGTCAAGGTGACGTACCGGGGGCTGAACCGGGGTCTGGTCCGTGACTGGTCCGGAAGTACTGGTCAGGAGCGGGGCAGCGGTGGGAGGAACTGGGAGTTGTGACGTAAGTCGGTCCTTGCTCCGGGCCGGCCGAGGAGAAGGCACCTGGCGGGCAAAGGCCCAGCTCAGGCGCCTTTTCTCGTCCTTCTAGAAGAAGCCCAGCTTCTTCGGTGAGTATGACACCAGAAGGTTCTTCGTCTGCTGATAGTGCTCCAGCATCATCTTGTGCGTCTCGCGACCGATTCCGGACTGCTTGTAGCCGCCGAACGCCGCGTGCGCGGGGTAGGCGTGGTAGCAGTTGGTCCACACCCGGCCCGCCTGGATCGCGCGGCCCGCGCGGTAGGCGGTGTTGGCGTCCCGGGTCCACACGCCCGCCCCGAGGCCGTACAGCGTGTCGTTGGCGATCTTGATGGCGTCGTCGAAGTCGTCGAAGGACGCCACCGAGACGACCGGGCCGAAGATCTCCTCCTGGAAGATCCGCATCCGGTTGTCGCCCTCGAAGATGGTCGGCTGGACGTAGTAGCCGCCCTTCAACTCCCCCTCGTGCTCGATACGTTCCCCGCCCGTGAGGACCTTCGCGCCTTCCTGGCGCCCGATGTCCAGGTAGGAGAGGATCTTCTCCAGCTGGTCGTTGGACGTCTGGGCGCCGATCATCGTGTCGGTGTCGAGGGGGTGCCCCGGCTTGATCCGCCGGGTACGCGCGACCGCCGCCTCGAGGAACTCCCGGTAGTGGCCCCGCTGGATCAGCGCCCGGGACGGACAGGTGCACACCTCGCCCTGGTTGAGCGCGAACATCGTGAAGCCCTCGAGCGCCTTGTCGCGGAAATCGTCGTCGTGCGCCCACACGTCGTCGAAGAAGATGTTCGGCGACTTGCCGCCCAGCTCCAGGGTGACCGGCTTGATGTTCTCCGAGGCGTACTGCATGATCAGCCGCCCGGTCGTGGTCTCCCCCGTGAAGGCCACCTTCGCCACCCGAGGACTCGACGCCAGCGGCTTGCCCGCCTCCACCCCGAACCCGTTGACGATGTTCAGCACCCCGGGCGGCAGCAGGTCCGCGATCAGGCTCACCCAGTAGTGGATGGAGACCGGGGTCTGCTCGGCGGGCTTGAGGATGACCGCGTTGCCCGCCGCGAGCGCCGGCGCCAGCTTCCACGTCGCCATCAGGATCGGGAAGTTCCACGGGATGATCTGCGCGACGACGCCGAGCGGCTCGTGGAAGTGGTACGCCACCGTGTCGTCGTCGATCTCGCCCAGCGATCCCTCCTGCGACCGGATCGCCCCCGCGAAGTACCGGAAGTGGTCGATCGCGAGCGGAATGTCGGCCGCCAGCGTCTCCCGCACCGGCTTCCCGTTCTCCCAGCTCTCGGCGACCGCCAGCGACTCCAGGTGTGACTCCATGCGGTCGGCGATCTTCAACAGCACGTCGGAACGCTCCGCCACCGACGTACGCCCCCACGCCGGCGCGGCCGCGTGCGCCGCGTCCAGCGCCCGCTCCACGTCCTCGGCCGTGCCGCGCGCGACCTCGGTGAACGGCTGCCCGTTGACCGGAGACGGGTTCTCGAAGTACTGCCCGCGCACCGGCGGCACATACTCGCCGCCGATGAAGTGGTCGTAGCGCGCCTCATAGGAGACGATCGCGCCCTCGGTGCCCGGCGCCGCGTAACGAGTCATGCTGGTCTGCCTCCCGGTGCAGCGCTGCCCGCCGTCGGGCAGCTCTCGGCGCGAGGCTAGAGCGGCGGACGTTGCAAGTACGTTGCGCCGCCGGCCCGCGCCCCGCTCCGGCGGACCGGTACCGCCAACTCCTCCTCCAGCGCCGCGAGCCTGGCCCGCACCGGAGCGGTGGGCCGCCGCCCGGCCAGTGCCCGCCACACCTCGACGTCGTCCTCGCCCCACGCCGTGTGCACCCAGTCCGCCAGCAGGTCCGGGTCCCCGTGCGCGATCAGCGCCGTGCGCAGTCCGCCGGCGATCCGCTCCCGCAGCCGTACGATCGCCGGTGCCTGCGAACCGGGCAGCAGCGGGCCGGTGTACGCCTCCGCCGCCGCCGTGAGCGCACCCGTCCGCAGCCGCCGCTCGACCACGGTGACGTCCGAGTCGACCGCCGCCGTGAGCCGGTACGGCCGCGAGGCGAGCGAACCCGGCCCCAGCAGGCGGCGCATCCGCGCCAGTTCGGCCCGCAGCGTCACCGGGGTCACCGACTCGTCCGCGTACAGCGCGCACAGCAGCTCGTCGCCGGTCAGTCCCTCCGGGTGCCGGGAGAGCAGCACCAGGAGCTCGCTGTGCCGTCGGCTGAGTCTGATCCGCTCGCCGCGCCAGACCAGTTGGGCCTCGTCACGGCCCAGCGCGGTCAGCAGCGGGCGGTCCCCGGCGCGGCCCGGTGGAACCAACAGGGCGAGCTGTGCCTCGGCGGCCCGCGCCACCGCCTTGACGAAGCCGAGACTGTGCGGATGCGCCAGCCCGTCCCCGCCGGTGATGTCCACGGCGCCCAGCACCCGGCCGGTACGCGGGTCGTGCACGGGCGCGGCCGCGCACGTCCACGGCTGCACCCGGCGTATGAAGTGCTCCGCGGCGAACACCTGCACCGGCCGGTCCACGGTGACCGCGGTGCCCGGCGCGTTGGTGCCGACGGCCGACTCCGACCAGCGTGCGCCCGGCACGAAGTTCATCCCGTCCGCCCGTCGGCGGGTCGCCGGATGCCCCTCCACCCACAGCAGTCTGCCGTGCGCGTCGCACACCGCCAGCAGATGCTCGCCGTCGGCGGCGAACGTGCCCAGCAGTTCCCGGAACAGCGGCATCACCCGGGCCAGTGGATGCTCGGCCCGGTAGGCGCCGAGGTCGCCGTCGGTCAGCTCCACGTTCGCGGCGCCGTCCGGCCCGACACCGGCCCGCGCGCTGCGCCGCCAGGAGTCCGCCACCACCGACCGCACCGGGCGCGGCACGCTGCCCGCCGTGGTGAACGTCTCGTGTGCCCGGCGCAGCACTCGAACGCGCTCGGCGGGGTCGGCCCCCGGTTCCAGGGCCACCCACGGATCCGTCAACTCGGCCTCCCCGGACGGTGAATGGATGATGATGCGGCTGGGACCATCGTCACTCGCAGTGTTCGTGCGGACAACCGTTCCGACGGGGGTTCCCCTCAGGCCGGCGGCGCCCTCTTCGATGCCGTGCGGGCCCGGCGGCCCGCTAGGCGAAGTTGACCAGGCGGATGTAGCGGACCCAGTCCCACTCCGGCCCCGGGTCGCTGTGATCGGTGCCCGGCACCTGGTAGTGGCCCAGGATGTGCTCTCTGTCCTTCGGGATGCCGTACTTGGCGCAGACGGCCGCCGTGAGCTTCGCCGACTGCTCGTAGAGGGCGTCGGTGAAGTAGGCGGGCCGGTCCACCCACCCCTCGTGCTCGATGCCGATGCTGTGGGTGTTGAAGTCCCAGTTGCCCGCGTGCCAGGCGACGTCCGTCTCGTGGACGCACTGCGCGATGTGTCCGTCCGCCGAGCGGACCAGGTAGTGCGCGGACACTCTCTTGTCGGGGTTCCGGAAGATCGCCAGCGTGTCGCCGTACGTCTCCTGGGTGACGTGGATGATCACCCGATCGACGGTGTACTGGGACGGGCGGTCGGACGAGGTGTAGTTGGAGGTGCTCGCCGGCTGCCACTCGGCGGGCGGGTAGTCGACGGTCGCGGTCTGCGCACCGGCCTTCGGGTCGGGGAGCAGCGCCCAGGGAACGGCGGCCAGCGCCGCGCCCTTCAGGAGCCGGCGTCTGCTGAGGCGCGGCTTCGTGCGGTCCATGTCCATCGTGGGGGCCTTTCAGGAGTCGGGGGCCGTGGCCGGCGGCACGGCGCCGGACCGTCGGGGCTGGACAGGCAGGCGCCGGGATGCCGCGGGCGGGTACGGCGCGGGGGCCGGCAGCGCGGTGCTCGCACCGGCTGCCGGTGCCGTGCGGCTCGTCGGCCCCGTGGTGCCGCACCAACCTCTGCATCCGGTCGAGCCGCGCACATGCGGGTGCCGCACCCACACCCGCTCCGGCGGTGGTGGCGGGGGCGAGGCCCTTCGTCGGTTCCCCGTGCATGTGCCCCCCGTCCATGTCGGCTCGTCACTCCCGGCGTGTGGTTCTCCTCGCTACGCGAGGGCGCCGGCCGGTCGATGCGCGGGAGCGTCGGCCGATCCGATCCGCGGGGGAACCGGCCGTCCCTGACGGTCCGTCGGCTGCCCTCACGTGAATCACGGTAAGGCGCGGCCCGGTTGGGCAGAAGGGCACACCGCGGTTCGGTGGACGAGTCGCCTCCTGTGGACAACTCGGCCACCCGTTCGGCTGAATCCGCCCCCGTCCGGGGGCTGTGCGAAGGACGCGGTGCTGTGCGTGAGACGCGAGGCGGGTACGGCGCGGCAGGTCCCGCCTCGTACCGCGGACGGCTCCCGCCTCGTACCGCGGACGGGTCCCGCCTCGTACCGCGGACGGGTCCCGCCTCGTACCGCGGACGGGTCCCGCCTCGTACCGCGGGCCGGTACCGCCCCATACCGGGGAGGGCTCGCGGCACCGGTGGACCTGCGCACCTTCGGACTGCGCACCTTCGGACTGTGTACCGGCGCACCTGCGCACCGGCGCCCCTGTGCGCTGGCGGACCTGCCAACCGCCGGACCCGCGCAGCGGTGCCCTCGAGCCGATGCGGAGCGCACTCAACCGAAGCGTCCGCTACGCCGTCCGTGCCGGAGCCCCTCGCCCGGCCGCAGTGTCCGCGCCGCGATCCCGAGGGAGACGGTCAGGGTCGTTCGGCCACCATCGCGGGGTCGTCCAGCACGGAGCGGACGACCGAGTGCGCCGCGCCGAGCAGTGGACCCTCCGGGCCCAGCCGGGACACCGCCACCGGGCAGGCCGGGCCGGCCGTGCGGCCGCTCAACTCCGCCTCCAGCGAGGGCAGCAGCCAGGGCGCGAGTCCGGCCAGCGCGCCGCCCAGGACCACCGCCTCGGGGTCGAGCAGGTTCACCGCCCCGGTGAGGGCGATGCCGAGCGCCGTACCGGCGTCCCGCAGGGCCGCCCGCACGTTCTCGTCCCCCTCCCCGGCACGCTCCCCGAGCAGACCCACCAGGTCCTCGCGAGGTTCCAGTCCCGCCGCGCGCGAAACCGCCTCCTCGCCCGCGTACTGCTCGAGGCAGCCGCGGCCGCCGCAGGGGCAGGCGGGGCCGTCCGGCCACACCGGTACGTGGCCCAGCTCGCCCGCGAACCCCCGGGTGCCGCGCAGCAGGCCCCCGTCCACGACGACCGCGCCACCGATGCCGATCTCGGCCGACACATGCACGAAGTGGCGTGGGGTGCCGTCCCCGAGCCACAGCTCCGCCAGAGCCCCGAAGTTGGCCTCGTTGTCCACGGTCAGCGGCCATGTGCCGGGCAGCAGGGCGCCGAGGTCCGTGTCGTGCCAGTCGAGGTTCGGGGCACGGACGACGGTTCTGCCGTCCCGGGCCACCAGTCCGGGAACGGCGACCGCGAGCCCGGCGGGCCAGAGGTACTCCCGCTCGGCCTGCGCCAGAACCCGGCGTATCAGCGCCGTCAGCTCCTCGATCACAGGCTCGGGCGCCCGGCCCCGGTTGGGGCCGCGCCGCACGGCACGCGCGCGCAGCGCTCCGCGCAGGTCGACCACGTACACCGCGAGGTGGTCGACGCCGATCTCCGCACCGATGCCCGCAGGCCCGCGGCCGCTCACCGCGAGAGCCGACCCCGGCCTGCCCACCCGGCCCGGCCGCTCCGGGCCCAGTTCCTCCAGCAGCTCCCAGCGGATCAGCTCGTCCACGAGCGTCGACACGGCCGCGCGCGTCAGGCCGATCCGCGAGGCGACCGCGGCCCGGGACAGCGGACCCCCGGCGCTGACGGCGTGCATCACCCGTGCCAGATTGCGCCGCCGCATGCCCCGCTGGGTGTCGGGCAGGGCGCGGCCGTCGCCCGGCGGGCGGCCCTCGTGCGGCGGTGCGGTCATGCCTGCGTCAATCCTCGTCGTCCGCCGCCGGGCTCTTCACGTGCGGCTGGGTTTTGGCCCCGCGCTCCAGCAGCGGGGCCGCGTCGGAGAGTACCCCGGTGATCCTCTCCAGCGTCTCCTCGTCCCGCTCCACGGCCTCCAGTACCGGGCCCGCTGCCGTGTGCCAGCGCCTGGCCACCGCCGCCGGATCCTCGCCGGTCAGCAGACCGGCCGCCTGTGCCGCCGCGCCCAGGGCGACCAGTTCGCCGGCTTGCGGCACCTGTACCGGGCGCCCCGACAGGCGGCGTACGGTCTGCTGCCAGGCCGTGCCCCGCGCGCCGCCGCCGATCAGCAGCAGCGGGGTGTCGCGGTCGGCGTCCTCGTCGAGCACCAGCTCCAGGGCCCCGAGCAGCGCGTGCACCGCGCCGTCGTAGGCGGCCTGGAGCAACTGGCCCGCCGTCGTGTCGTGCCGCAGCCCGTGCAGCAGACCGGAGGCGTTCGGCAGGTTCGGGGTGCGCTCACCGTCCAGGTACGGCAGCAGGGTCACCGAGCCGCCCGGTTGCACCGCCTCCCGGTCGAGGCCCAGCAGAGCCGCTACGCGGTCCACGGCGAGCGTGCAGTTCAGCGTGCAGGCCAGGGGCAGCCAGTCCCCACGCGCGTCGGCGAAGCCCGCCACCGTGCCGGTGGGATCGGTCGGACGGCGCTCGGAGACGGCGTACACCGTGCCGGACGTACCGAGACTGAGCACCGGGGTGCCGGGCCGCAGCCCGAGCCCCAGCGCCGCCGCCGCGTTGTCGCCGGTGCCGGGCGCCACCAGCGTGCCCTTGGAGAACGGCAGGTCGTGGCTGTCACGCACGGTGCCGGCCAGCTCTCCCGGACGCACCACCCGGGGGAGCACCGCCGGGTCCAGCCCGACGTGCGCGAGGATCTCCTCGTCGTACGTCTCCGTCCCCGCAGCCCACCAGCCGGTGCCGGAGGCGTCGCCGCGGTCGGTGGTGCCCTGCCCGGTCAGGCGCTCCGTGAGGTAGTCGTGGGGGAGACGCACCGCCCTGGTCGCACGGACCGCCTCCGGCTCGTGTTCGGCCAGCCAGGCCCACTTCGTGACCGTGAACGACGCCCCGGGCACGCTGCCGGTGCGCTCCGCCCAGGCCTTGGCACCGCCCAGCTCCGCCACCAGGCGGCGGGCCTGCGGGGCCGACCGGACGTCGTTCCACAGCAGCGCCGGGCGCACCGGCTCGCCGCGCTCGTCCAGGGTGACCAGGCCGTGCTGCTGGCCGCCGACCGACACCGCCGCCGCCTCGTACGCCGCGTCACCGCACTGGCGCAACGCCGCGCACAGGGCGTCCCACCACTGGCGCGGATCGCTCTCCCGGCCCGCCCCCGCGGACACCGTGTGCGGCGCCTGGCCACTCGCCACGACCTGCCCGGTGGCAGCGTCGACGACCAGTGCCTTCGTGGACTGGGTGGACGTGTCCACACCGACGACGAGCGGACCCTCGGCTGCTGACATCGGGCTCTCCCTTTCCGCGGCTCTGCGGGACAAAAGACACCGTGTCTCTTCCCAGAGGTGTGCCCGCATACTAATTTGTAAACGGCGATGACGAAATAGCCGGACGCAGCCCAGAGGAGCAGCGGTATGAACCACCAGCCCACCCCCGCGGACAAGTTCACCTTCGGCCTGTGGACCGTCGGCTGGCAGGGAAGGGACCCGTTCGGTGACGCCACCCGCCGCCCCCTCGACCCGGTCGAGACGGTGCGGCGCCTGGCGGAGCTGGGTGCCCACGGGGTCACCTTCCACGACGACGACCTGATCCCCTTCGGCTCCTCGGACACCGAGCGTGAGTCGCACGTCAAGCGGTTCCGCCAGGCCCTGGACGCCACCGGCATGAAGGTGCCGATGGCCACCACGAACCTCTTCACGCACCCCGTCTTCAAGGACGGCGCCTTCACCGCGAACGACCGCGACGTGCGCCGCTACGCGCTGCGCAAGACGATCCGCAACATCGACCTCGCGGCCGAGCTGGGAGCCACGACGTACGTCGCCTGGGGCGGTCGCGAGGGCGCCGAGTCCGGTGCCGCCAAGGACGTGCGCGCGGCCCTGGACCGCATGAAGGAGGCCTTCGACCTGCTCGGCGAGTACGTCACCACGCAGGGCTACGACATCCGCTTCGCCATCGAGCCCAAGCCGAACGAGCCTCGCGGCGACATCCTGCTGCCCACCGTCGGCCACGCGCTGGCCTTCATCGAGCGTCTGGAGCGCCCCGAGCTGTTCGGAGTCAACCCGGAGGTCGGCCACGAGCAGATGGCCGGGCTCAACTTCCCGCACGGCATCGCGCAGGCACTGTGGGCGGGCAAGCTCTTCCACATCGACCTCAACGGCCAGTCCGGCATCAAGTACGACCAGGACCTGCGGTTCGGCGCCGGTGATCTGAGGGCCGCCTTCTGGCTCGTCGACCTGCTGGAGAGCGCCGGGTACGAAGGGCCCCGCCACTTCGACTTCAAGCCGCCGCGCACCGAGGATCTCGACGGCGTGTGGGCGTCGGCGGCCGGCTGCATGCGCAACTACCTCGTCCTGAAGGAGCGTGCGGCCGCCTTCCGCGCCGACCCGGAGGTCCAGGAGGCCCTGCGCGCCGCACGGCTGGACCAGCTGGCCCAGGCGACCGCCGCCGACGGTCTTCGGGCCCTCCTCGCCGACCGCTCGGCCTTCGAGGACTTCGACGTGGAGGCGGCCGCCGCCCGGGGCATGGCCTTCGAGCGACTCGACCAGCTGGCGATGGACCACCTCCTGGCGGCGCGGGGCTGACCTCCACGCGCGCGCGGGCTGCCGGTGCGCACCTCGTACGGTGCGACCCTCCGTATCACGGTGCGGTTGCCTCAGGCCCCTTCCGGAACAGCGGCGTCCGTGCCGAACCCGGTCGAGTCCAGAGCGGTCGCGGAGTCGCCGTCCGGTCCGGCCGTGGGGATCCAGTACCCGTCCTCGTCGCGGTACGGCCACCAGCGGCCGTCCCTGCCGAGTCGCAGCTGAACCCCTCGGCCGGGGACGGTCCACCGGTTTTCCGCTCCTGCGCGGCGGCGGCCTCTCGCCGGCCTCGGGCCCCTTCCAGTGCCGCACGCGCGCGTACCAGGGCCGCGTCCGCCACCTGCCTTTCCTCGTCGAGTACGGCTGGTATTCCTGGTCGAGTACGGCGAGGGCCGGCCCGCTCCCAACCGCCAAGCACGGGCAGCCGCCACCAGCCCCGCACGGCCGGGGGGGCGCCGGTGCCGAGCACGGCGTGGGCCATCTCGCGTTTGCGGCCCAGCATGAGCGATGCGGTCCTCCAGGGTCCCCTCGGCGATCAGCCGGTGGACCTGCACCGGCGGGTCTGCCCGATGTGGTACGCGCGGTCGGTGGCCTGCGCCTCGACCGCCGGGTTCCACCAGCGGTCGTCGTGCACGACGTGCTCGGCGCGGGTCAGGTTCAGGTTGGTCCCCACGGCCTGTTTCCGCTGCGCCGGGCTGCCGGCGGCTGCGACGGTGACACCATTAGGGGGGCGCTTCAGGGTTGTCTCAGGGTCGGCTCCTGGAACCGAGGGAAGCGGGAGGCCGTTTTCAGAGCAGAGAGCGGCAGTGGCCGTGAAGGAGGGACGCTCATGTCCAACAACGCGAAGGTCGCCGTGGGCGGCGTGGCGATCGGGCTCATCCTGCTGATATGGCTGCCCTGGTGGGTGGCGTTCCTGATCGTGGTGGGGGTTCCGGTGGCGGCCTACCTGGCGCTGGACCCCTCACAGCGACGCAGGCTGCGCCGAATCGGCCGCAAGGAACTCGGGCGCTGAGGGGGGCCCGGCCCCAGGTGGCATGCGCGACCGCGGCCCACGGGAGCTTGCGGCCCACCGACTTCGGCCCACGTGAGCCTGCGGTCCAGGGCTCTCCGCTCACGAGAGCTTCCGGGCCAGTCGGCCTCGGCTCACGTGAGCTTCCGGTCCAGTCGGCCTCGGCTCACATAGGTCGCACGGCCAGTTTGTCGAGCGCCTCCAGCAGTCCCGGCAGCTCGGGGCCCCGGCCTATCGGCAGGACCTCACCGGGCTTCTCGTCGAGCAGGACGAACGCGATGTCGTCGGTGCGGGCCACGATCGACCACCCCGGGCCGTCGGCGCGCAGCGTACGGGCGTCTCCCGGGGCGAACGACGAGCGCACCCGCCCGAGCGGCGGCGGTGAGGTCACGTAGGCCCGTGCCTCCGCGAGCACCCGGCGAACGCCCTGATGACCGCTCACCGATGCCTTCTGCGCGCCCTCAGGTGAGTGATCCTCGTCCGTGGCCGCCACCACGGATCCCGCCGGCCCTGCCGGTTCCGGCTCCGCCGACCCGGCCGATCCCGGCCCGGCCGATCCCACCGATCCCGGCCCAGCGGACCCGGACCCCGCTGGTCCCTGCCCCGACGCCTCCTGTGAGTCCGCGGACCGCGTCTGCTCGTCCGCCCCGGAGAAGTCCGCGTCGTTGATCTGCTCCCGCCACGCGGCCCACTGCAGTGCTATCTCGTCGGCGCCGAGACGCCGCTGGGCGGGCCCCCAGAAGCCGGTGTCCGGTGGGCTGAGCGGGGGCCGGTCCGCGATCTCGGGCGGGGGGTCGTGCGGTGCGGGGACGCCGGGTGCCGCCACCGCGACGGCCAGGGGCCAGCCCGGCAGAGCGGTCACGACCGCGCGTTCGTCCGGCGACAGCTCGTACTCCATGCCGCAGTCCCAGGACGCGATCGCCACCGCCACCAGCGAGACGTCGTCGATGACGACGGTCCAGCGGGCACCGTCGCCGTCCTGGCCCAGTACCAGGCCGTACCCGTCGGCGCGCGGCGGCAATCCCAGCGCGGCACACGCCTCCGGGTAGTCGTCGCCCAGCACGCTCGGAAACTGCGCAGGCGTCAGCAGTACCGCCGTCAGCACATACAGCGCATCGTCCGCGGCGGCGACGGCCTCGTCGTCTGTCCCGGCCATCACAGCCTCCCCAGTGGTTCTTCCATCGGCGCGCACCCTAGTGCGAGGTGGAGGCCCTTGTCACGACTCCGCACACCGCGCGGAGCTGCAGGTTTCCGCCTGGACGGGGGCGAATCGGCCACGCCGGGCGAGCGATTTCCCGTCGGGCCGAGGTCCGCCCGAGAAGATCGCGGGCCACAGCCACAGGCGACGCCTCGCGCTCCCGGGACCGATGCGTGGACCGCCGGGCAGCCCGGCCCGCATCGGGACGCCTCAGCGGCCTGTCCCGTCGAGCGACGCGGACGTGTCCCGCGGCCGGGCGAGTTCGGCCCGGCTCGGGGCCGGAGGCCGCGGGCCTACGGGTCGTGAGGGTCCCGGCGCCGGGCACGACGTCGTGTCCGGCACTGCGACGTCTTGGCGGCAGCCGTCGCTCACACGGCGTGGCCCGCGCCGGCCGTCAGTTCTCCCGTACCGCGAGCGCGAGGAAGCGGGTGTCCGTGTCCGTGTACGACGTCATGCGCCAGCCCGCGCGGGCCAGCAGCGGACCCAGGTTGGCCTCGGCCCGCAGGTCCTCCGGCGTGATCCGGCGGCCCTGACGAGCTGCCAGCGCCGCCCGCCCGATGGGATGGAACAGCGCGAGTGTGCCGTCCGGCCGCACCGCGCGGGCCAGTTCGCGCAGATTGTCCGCCGGACGCGGCAGGTGTGCGATCAGACCGGCCGCGAAGACGGCGTCCAGGGACGACGACCGCAGCGGCAGCGCGGACACGTCCGCGAGCAGCAGCCGCCCGTCCCGGTTCCGGCCCGCCCGCGTGGCGGCCTTCAGCATCGCCGGTGTCAGGTCGGCGCCCAGCACCACCCCCGAGGGACCCACGGCGGCACGCAGGGGCGGCAGGGCGCGCCCCGTTCCACAGCCCGCGTCCAGCACCCGGTCGCCCGCGCGCAGACCGAGATCGGCCACGGCGGCCGCGTACGCGGGACCGTCGTCGGGGAACCTGCTGTCCCAGTCGCCCGCCCGGGCGGTGAAGAACTCCTGGACATGTGTGTGGTCGTCGCTCATGTCCCGCATGATTCCTCACCGCCACGGGGGACGTCTCTGCGCGCATGTTCGAGCGTGATGCGATCGTTCCGTCGCATCTCCATGTCATATTCCATCAGTTTTCGAAATGCGCCCCCTTTGTGCGCCCCTGCCCCGGCTAACGTCCCGGGCCCATGGGACACCTGGACCACGCCGCCTTCGGCTGGCTGACACCCGTGCTGTCGTACCTGATGGCGTGTGTGGGCGCCGCCCTGGGACTGCGCTGCACCGTCCGCGCGCTGGCCACCACCGGCCGCTCGCGCCGCAACTGGCTCGTCACCGCCGCCTCCGCGATCGGGACGGGCATCTGGACGATGCACTTCGTGGCCATGCTCGGCTTCCGCGTCAGCGGCACCGACATCCGCTACGACGTGCCGCTGACCATCCTCAGCCTCCTCGTCGCCATGGTCGTCGTCTGCGCCGGCGTCTTCGCCGTCGGCTACGGCCGCGACCGCAACCGGGCCCTGCTGTTCGGCGGACTCACCACCGGGCTCGGCGTCGCCAGCATGCACTACCTGGGCATGGCGGCCGTCCGGCTGCACGGCCAGGTCCGCTACGACCCCGTCCTCGTCGGAGTGTCGGTGGCGATCGCGGTGGTGGCCGCGACGGCCGCCCTGTGGGCGGGACTCAACATCAAGTCCCCCCTCGCCGTCACCGTCGCCTCCCTGGGCATGGGCGCGGCCGTCAGCAGCATGCACTACACCGGGATGTTCGCGGTGAGCGTGCGTGTGGACCCGTCCGGCGAAGCCCTCTCCGGAGCCACGGCGATGCAGTTCATCTTCCCCCTCGCCGTGAGCCTCGGCTCCTACCTGTTCATCACCGCGGCCTTCGTCGCCCTCTCACCCACGGCCGACGAGCGCGAGGCGTCCGTCTCCGCCCAGCGCCCCGTCGACAGCCTCGCCCGCTAGCCGCAGCCGACCAGGCGGCAGCAGGCCCGAGCGTCCCGCCCACGTCCCGAACGAGGAGGCCATGCGCCCACCCCGCACACCCGAGAAGACCGGCTCCCCGGCCCGGCATCCGCGCGGCCGCCGCGCCCACGCGGGACCCCCGGCGCAGGAAGGCACGGACGGCCCCCACGGCATACCGCAGACCACGGCACGAACGCCGGGCAGACGTCGGCGGCTGCGCCCCCGTACGGTGCGCGCCAAGGTCGTCAGCCTGCTGATGGTGCCCGTCGTCTCACTGCTCGCCCTGTGGGCCTACGCCACCGTCAGCACCGCGCAGGACATCGCCCGGCTGCGCCAGTCCCAGCGGATCGAAGCGGAACTGCGCACTCCGGTGGCCACGGCCGTGGCCGCGCTGCAGGCCGAACGCGGTGCGGCCGTGCGCTACGCCGGCGCTCCGGGCACCGTGGACCGCGGCGACCTCGAACGCCTGGCGGACCGTACCGACCGGGCGGTGGCCGCACTGCGGCTCGGCGACGACAGTACGGTCGCCGACAGCCAGGAACTGCCCACCGGTGTCTCGGCGCGCCTCGACGCCTTCGTCACCGGCGCCGAACGCCTGCGCTCGCTGCGGACGGCCGTACTCGGCCGCAAAGCAGGCTGGGACATGGCGTACACGCAGTACACGCGGGCGATCAGGGGTGCCTTCGCCGTGGACGGCGCCCTCAGTGGCGTCCAGCAGGCCGATATGGCCTCCGACGCACGCGTGCTGCTCGAATTCGCGCGGGCCGGCGAGGCGCTCGCCCAGGAGGACGCCGTGGTCGGCGGTGCGCGGACCGCCGGCCTGCGGGGCGAGCGGCTTCGGCTGTTCGCCTCCGCCGTCGCCACCCGCCGCGCCCTGACCGAGACGGCCGTCGCCGATCTGCCCGCCGCACAGCGTGCCGCCTGGCACGCGCTGGCCGCAGGCCGCCCCTACGGCACGCTCGGCGCGGCAGAGGACGAGATGCTCGCCGCCAAGCCCACCGAGGCCGCGCCGCCGGCCGCCTGGGGCACCGCACACGCGCGCGTACAGGACGGAATGCGAACCATCGAGGCGGCCACCGGCCGTGCCGTCGCCGGCCGTGCCGACCCGGTGAAGCGTGGTCTGTTCAGCAGCGAGGGTGCCGCCGTGCTCCTCGGACTCGCCGCGGTCGCCGCCTCGCTCGTCATCTCCGTACGCATCGGCCGTGCACTCGTGGTCGAACTCGTCAGCCTGCGCAACGACGCCCTGGAGATCGCCCGGCGCAAACTCCCCGAAGCGATGCGGAGGCTGCGCGCGGGCGAGGAGATCGACATCCGGGCCGAGGCACCTGCGGGCCCGCCCGCCGAGGACGAGGCCGGCCAGGTCGCGGAAGCCCTGACCACCGTGCACCGCGCCGCCCTGAGTGCCGCCGTGGAGCGCGCGGAACTGGCAAGCGGCATCTCCGGGGTTTTCGTCAATCTGGCCCGCCGCAGCCAGGTGCTGGTCCACCGCCAGCTCAGCCTGCTGGACAGCATGGAACGGCGCTCCGACGACCCCGACGAACTGAGCGACCTTTTCCGGCTGGACCACCTCACCACCCGGATGCGCCGCCACGCCGAGAGCCTCATCATCCTCTCCGGCTCGGCCCCCGGCCGGGCCTGGCGCCTGCCGGTGTCCCTGACGAACGTCGTGCGCGCCGCCGTGTCGGAGATCGAGGACTACGCACGCGTGGAGGTGCGGCAGCTCCCCGAGGCGCACGTCATCGGGGCGGCGGTCGCCGACCTCACCCACCTGCTCGCCGAACTGGTCGAGAACGCGGCCCAGTTCTCGCCACCCCACACGCGCGTGGGCGTCACCGGTGAGCCCGTCGGCAACGGCTACGTCCTGGAGATCGAGGACCGGGGACTCGGCATGGGTGCCGGAACCCTCGCCGAGGCCAACCGGCGCATCGAGCAGTCCGAGACCCTCGACCTCCTCGACAGCGACCGGCTCGGCCTCTTCGTGGTCAGCAGGCTCGCCTCCCGGCACGACATCAAGGTGCATCTGCGGACCTCTCCCTACGGAGGCACCACCGCCGTCATCCTGGTGCCGACCGCTCTGCTGCACAGCGGCCCGGCGCAACGTCCTTCCCGACGGGACGAACAGGCCCCCTGCGAACAGGAAGGCGTCTACGCGCGCGTGCCCGGCGAGGCCGCACCGCCGCGGTCCGTCGCCACACCGCCGGAATCCGTCCCCGGGCCGCCGGCGCCCGTCGCCGTGCCTCGGGAAGCCGTCGCCCCACAGCCGAACCGGCCCTCCCTGTCCACCCGGCAGTCCCCGCCGGACCGGCCCGCCCTCTCGGACCGGCCCTCCTTCCCGGCCACCACCCCGGGCCCTCAACACACCGCACCCGAGCCCGTCCCGCACGGCACGTCGATCGACGCCCCGCCCCCCGGAGTCACCACATTGAGGCCGCACCGTCCCCCCAGCGGCTCCGAACCCTCCGACGACCTGCCGCGCCGGGTGCGCCAGGCCAGCCTCGCCCCGCAACTACGCCGACAGCGCACCGAAGAGCCGGAGCCCGCTCCGCAACGGCGTGCCGACGACCGGCGCACCCCCGAACTCGTACGCGCACGCATGACGGCCTACCGCGACGGATGGACGCGCGGCGGTGGCCGGGCACCGGGCCGCGGCGGCCGGCCGGACGGCGACATGGGCACTCACAGCAGCGAAGGAGACCCGGCATGATGCAGGACCCGAACCCGAGTGCCGGTCGGCGATCCGGCGAACTGGACTGGCTGCTGGACGACTTGGTCACGCGCGTGCACGAGGTGCGGCACGCCGTCGTACTGTCCAACGACGGCCTGGCCGTCGGCGCCTCCACCGATCTGTCCCGGGCGGACGCCGAACACCTCGCGGCCGTCGCCTCCGGCTTCAACAGCCTGGCCAAGGGCGCGGGGCGGCACTTCGGGGGGGGCGGTGTGCGCCAGACCATGGTCGAGATGGACGACGCGTTCCTCTTCGTGGCCGCCGCCGGCGACGGTTCCTGCCTCGCCGTCCTGACCGCGGTCACCGCCGATGTCGGCCTGGTGGCCTACGAGATGGCGCGCCTGGTCAAGCGGGTGGGCGAGCACCTCTACACGGCGCCGCGCCTCTCGACCCGGCCACCGGCCGCCGGATGAGCCGGCGAAGGCGGCAGCGATGAGCGAGACCCCGACCGGCGGACCGTGGGAGCCGGGCAGCCAGTGGTACGACGGCGAGGCCGGCCCTCTGGTCCGCCCGTACGCCATGACGGGCGGTCGCACCCAGGCCGGCCCCACCGGCGTGCGCCTGGACCTCATCGCGCTCGTCACTCTCGACCCCGGCGGTCCGAAGGCCGGCGACACCGCGCTCGGCCCCGAACACCGGACCCTGCTCGAGCTGTGCCGCACGGAAACGCAGTCCGTCGCGGAACTCGCCGCGGACGCCGACCTGCCCGTGGGCGTGGTCAGGGTGCTCCTCGGGGACCTCCTCGAACTGGGCTGCGTCAGCATCAGCCTTCCCGTCCCCCCGGCGCGCCTGCCCGACGAACGGATCCTGCGCGAGGTCATCGCGGGACTGCGAGCGCTGTAGATGAACGTTCGCAATCCGCCGCGCCTCCCACGGCATCCCGAACCGTACGGGTTGCGCAACCGACCGGGCGCGAGTCGGTCACATCAGGTGCATTCCGGTCCGACCGCCCGAAGCCGTGGTCCGGTTGCCATGATGCTGGCTTCGTCTCCGCAGCACGCCCACGTCGTCCGCAGCCGGCCCTCCCGAGAGAAGTGATCATGGTCTCCGAGCACTCCGACGCCGTCGGCGACACCTCCGCCCTGGCGCTGAAGATACTGGTCGCCGGCGGATTCGGGGTCGGCAAGACGACCCTGGTCGGGGCGGTGAGCGAGATCCGGCCCCTGCGCACCGAGGAAGTGCTCAGCGAGGCCGGCCAACTGGTGGACGACACCGACGGCGTGGACCGGAAGGTCACCACGACCGTCGCCATGGACTTCGGGCGCATCACCATCCGATCGGGCCTGTCCCTGTACCTGTTCGGTACGCCGGGACAGGACCGCTTCTGGTTCCTGTGGGACGAGTTGTCCCAGGGCGCGCTCGGTGCGGTCGTCCTCGCCGACACCCGGCGCCTGCAGGACTGCTTTCCCGCCGTCGACTACTTCGAGCACCGGCACATCCCGTTCGTGGTGGCCGTCAACTGCTTCGCGGGCGCCCGCGGCTACGGCGCCCACGACGTCTCGAAGGCACTCGACCTGGACCGCGGTACACCGGTGGTCCTGTGCGACGCGCGCGACCGTGACTCCGGCAAGGAGGTGCTGATCCGGCTCATCGAGTACGCCGGGCGGATGCACACCGCCCGGCTCCTCGACTCGGTCGGCTGACCGGGCCGCTCAGGCCGCCAGATCCTTCACCGCCACCACCTTGTCGATGGTCACGCGCACCAGCAGCTCACCCGGAACGCCGTTGCGGGCGCCGAACTCCTCGGCACGGTCCTCGCCCATGTACCGTGCGGCGATCCGGGTGGCCCACCGGCGCACCTCGTCCAGGTCCTCCGACAGCCGCGCGCGACCGTTCAGGACCACGAAGTGGAACGGCGGCCGGTCGTCGTCCACGCACAACGCGACCCGCCCGTCACGGGCCAGATTGCGCCCTTTCACCGTGTCCCTGCCGGTGTTGAAGACCAGTTCGTCCCCCTCCAGCAGAAACCAGATCGGCGCCACATGAGGGCTCCCATCAGCGCGAACGGTGGACAACTTGCCGGTGCGGGTGCCCTCCGAGACGAACGCCCGCCATTCCTCATCGGTCATTTTGTCTGCCATGCACCCATCCTGCTTGCCCGGACGCCGGTGGTGGGGAAGGCTGGCGGAGAGTTACTCCCGTCAGGGGGAGACGTCACACGGGGAGACGGACATGGCGCAGAACCAGGGACTCGGGTGGCTCCTGGACGACCTGACCGAGCGGGTGGACCACGTGCGGCACGCGCTGGTGCTGTCCAACGACGGCTTGGTCACGGGTGCGAGCACGGGCCTGCGTCGGGAGGACGCCGAGCATCTGGCAGCCGTGGCGTCCGGACTGCACAGCCTGGCCAAGGGGTCGGGGCGCCACTTCGGGGCGGGCAGAGTCCGCCAGACCATGATCGAGTACGACGACGCCGTGCTGTTCGTGACCGCGGCGGGCGCCGGTAGCTGTCTGTGCGTGTTCAGCGGGGCGGAAGCCGACATCGGGCAGATCGCCTACGAGATGACCCTGCTGGTCAATCGTGTCGGCGAACACCTCGGCGTCGATGCCAGACAACCCGAACGGTCCCCCTCGGCAGACCTCTGACCTGCGATTCTCCCGCGATCTTCGGGCGTACGGTGGAGTTGTCCACAGGCCGACCACGAGCTGCGCGACTTTGGCTACGGTGGGTGCACGGCGGACGCACAGGGCGTCAGCTACCGACTCCACGGGGGAGTTACGACCATGTCGGCAAGCACCTTCGGACCACCCCGCCCCCTCACCTGCGCCCCGGGGCGAGCCGCTCGTGAACTGGAGCTGAGGCGAGCAGAGTTCGACCTCGCCGTGCAGCTCGGCCGCATCCGGACCGTGCCCGACGAGGGCGGGAGAGGAGGCCGGCGGGTGGAGCGCGCGGAGATCGACCGGCTCCGCGCCCAGGACGGCTTCCCCGAGTCCCTCCGGGACCGGGTGCGGGTCGTCGGGACCGTGGAGGGCGCCGCACTCATGGACATCCCGGCCGGCCGCTTCACCCGGCTCGCGCGTCTGGGCCTGATCGTGCCCGTGAAGTGGTATCTGAACCGGTACCGAGCCGTGGTCTGGCTCTATCTGGCGGAAGAGCTGCACGACTTCACCGCGGCCGCCGGCAACGCCCATCTGCTCAAAGGGCGTACGCCGGGGACTCTGCGGGGCCAGCTGGAGGCGGGAGTGGACCTACGCGCCCGCAACTGGCGCGGACGGCACCTCGGATTCCTGCTGCGGCAGGCCGAGGGGCCCTGGGCCCGAGCCGGAGCCCTGGCCGCCTTCCTCGAGCCCGTCGAGATCGCCGACATCGTCAGGGATCCGTACGAGCGCGCCCACCTGAGCCGGTTCCGGCCCCCACCACCCGGTCACGGGGCGCCCGGGTCGGCATCCGCTCACCTTGCCGAGCGGATCATGACCGCGCACGACGGGGACGAGATCGAGTGGCTGCGCGGCGAGCTGGACCACGCCATCGAGGAGGCCCGTACGCTCACCGCCGCCCCGCGACCGGCTGTCCGCCGCGCCGGACCGGCGGTGCGCAGGGCGGCACGGCCGATCGCGCCACTGGCACGCACCCTCACACGTGCGACGGAGCCGGGCCGGCGCCCGGCACCGCCCTCCACGGCACACAACGCCGGCCCCGGACAGGACCCGTCGCGGCCGGCACGCGGGATGCGGGCGTGGCTGCGCCGCAGAAGCCCACGGCCGGGCGCGGGTCTGAGTCCGTGCGAACCTGCGCCCCCGGCATCCCCTACAGGGTTCTGAAGAGCCCTTCCTGGACGACCGAGACGAGCAGACGCCCCTGCAGGTCGTAGATGCGCCCGCGGGCCAGACCGCGCCCGCCGGTGGCGATCGGCGACTCCTGGTCGTACAGGAACCACTCGTCCGCGCGGAACGGCCGGTGGAACCACATGGCGTGGTCCAGCGATGCCATGTCGAAGTTCCGCGCACCCCAGAGGGGTTCGATCGGGAGGCGCACAGCGTCCAGGAGCGTCATGTCGCTGGCGTAGGTCAGCGCGCAGGTGTGGACCAGCGGATCGTCGCCGAGCGGTCCGACCGCCCGCATCCACACGGCGCTGCGCGGCTCGGCGTCCGCTATCTCCTCGGGGGTCCAGCGCAGCCGGTCCGCGTACCGGATGTCGAAGGGCTGGCGGCGCGCCATCCGCTCCAACTGCTCCGGCAGCGTGCCCAGATGCTTGCGGATCTCCTCGGTCACCGTCGGCAGCGACTCCGGGTCCGGCACCTCACGGGCCGGCGGCAGCTGGTGCTCGAAAGGTCCTTCCTCAGGCTTGTGAAAGGAGGCGGTCAGATTGAAGATCGTGCGGCCCTGCTGCACGGCCGTGACCCGGCGGGTCGTGAACGACCGGCCGTCACGGACCCGCTCGACCTGGTACACGATCGGCACGCCGGGACGCCCGGGGCGCAGGAAGTACGCGTGCAGCGAGTGCACCGGGCGGTCGCCCTCCGTGGTGCGTCCGGCGGCGACCAGCGCCTGGCCCGCGACCTGGCCGCCGAAGACCCGCTGCAAGGACTCCTCGGGGCTTCGGCCACGAAAGATGTTGACCTCGATCTGCTCCAGGTCGAGCAGGTCGACCAGTTTCTCGGCCGGGTTCGTCATCGGTGGGATTCTCCTGTGTTCACAGCTGGCCGACGGCGGTGACGCGGACGACCGCACGGCCCTCGGCGTCCGAGGCGGCGAGGTCGATCTCCGCGCTGATGCCCCAGTCGTGGTCGCCGCCCGGGTCGTCGAAGATCTGGCGGACGCGCCAGAGGCCGTTCTCCGGCTCCTCCTTGATGACCAGCAGCTTGGGGCCGCGGGCGTCGGGACCGGTGCCGAGGTCGTCGTACTCGTCCCAGTACTTGTCCATCGCCTCACCCCACGCGTCGGCGTCCCAGCCGGACTCGGCGTCCATCTCGCCCAGTTCCTCGACCTGGTCCAGCGCGGCCAGCTCCACGCGGCGGAACATCGCGTTGCGGACGAGGACCCGGAAGGCACGCGCGTTGGTGGTGACCGGCTTGACCTCGTCGGCCTTCTCCCGGGCCTCCTCGGCCGTCATCTCCTCGGGGTTGGCGAGCTGCTCCCACTCGTCCAGCAGGCTGGAGTCGACCTGCCGGACCATCTCGCCGAGCCACTCGATGAGGTCCTGCAGGTCCTCGGACTTCAGGTCGTCCGGGATGGTGTGGTCCAGGGTCTTGAACGCACTGGCGAGGTAGCGCAGCACGATGCCCTCGGTGCGCGCCAGCTCGTAGTAGGACACCAGCTCCGTGAAGGACATGGCCCGTTCGTACATGTCCCGGACGACCGACTTCGGCGACAGCGGATGGTCGCCGACCCACGGGTGACTCTTGCGGTAGGTGTTGTACGCGTGGAAGAGCAGCTCCTCCAGCGGCTTCGGGTAGGTGATGTCCTGGAGGCGCTCCATGCGCTCCTCGTACTCGACGCCGTCCGCCTTCATCGCCGCGACGGCCTCGCCGCGCACCTTGTTCTGCTGGGCGGCGAGGATCTGCCGCGGGTCGTCCAGGGTGGACTCGACCACGGAGACCATGTCGAGGGCGTAGGACGGCGATTCGGGGTCGAGGAGTTCGAACGAGGCGAGCGCGAACGTGGACAGCGGCTGGTTGAGCGCGAAGTCCTGCTGGAGGTCGACCGTGAGCCGGACGATACGGCCCTCGGCGTCCGGCTCGTCGAGCTTCTCCACGATCCCGCCGTCGAGCAGCGAGCGGTAGATCGCGATGGCCCGCCGGATGTGCCGCAGCTGCTGCCTGCGCGGCTCGTGGTTGTCCTCCAGGAGGTGGCGCATCGCCTCGAAGGCGTTGCCCGGACGGGCGATCACCGACAGCAGCATCGTGTGCGTGACCCGGAATCGCGAGGTGAGCGGCTCCGGGTCCGACGCGATCAGCTTCTCGAAGGTGTTGTCCGTCCAGCCGACGAAGCCCTCCGGCGCCTTCTTGCGCACCACCTTGCGGCGCTTCTTCGGGTCGTCGCCCGCCTTGGCCAGGGCCTTCTCGTTCTCGATGACGTGCTCCGGCGCCTGCGCCACGACGAGTCCGGCGGTGTCGAAGCCCGCCCGGCCGGCGCGGCCCGCGATCTGGTGGAACTCACGGGCCCGCAGGGTCCGCACGCGAGTGCCGTCGTACTTGGTCAGGGCCGTGAACAGCACCGTCCTGATGGGCACGTTGACACCCACACCGAGGGTGTCCGTGCCGCAGATGACCTTCAGCAGGCCGGCCTGGGCGAGCTTCTCCACCAGACGCCGGTATTTGGGCAGCATGCCGGCGTGGTGGACGCCGATCCCGTGCCGGACGTAACGGGAGAGGTTGCGGCCGAACTTGGTGGTGAAGCGGAAGTTGCCGATCAGCTCGGCGATCTGGTCCTTCTCCTCGCGCGAACACATGTTGATGCTCATCAGCGCCTGCGCCCGCTCCACGGCCTGGGCCTGTGTGAAGTGCACGATGTAGACGGGCGCCTGCTTCGTCGCCAGCAGTTCGGTCAGCGTCTCGGTGAGCGGAGTCAGCCTGTACTCGTAGGAGAGGGGGACCGGGCGGGTCGCGGAGCGGACCACCGAGGTGGGGCGGCCGGTCCGGCGTTCGAGGTCCTTCTCGAAGAAGGAGACATCGCCCAAGGTGGCCGACATCAGGATGAACTGCGCCTGGGGCAGTTCCAGCAGCGGGATCTGCCAGGCCCAGCCGCGGTCGCCCTCGGCGTAGAAGTGGAACTCGTCCATCACGACCTGGCCGACGTCGGCGTGCTTGCCGTCGCGCAGCGCGATCGAGGCCAGCACCTCGGCGGTGCAGCAGATCACCGGCGCGTCGGCGTTAACGGAGGCGTCGCCGGTCAGCATGCCGACGTTCTCGGTGCCGAAGATCTTGCACAGCTCGAAGAACTTCTCTGACACCAGCGCCTTGATCGGGGCCGTGTAGAAGGTGACCTCGTCCCGCGCCAGCGCGGCGAAGTGCGCACCGGCGGCGATCATGCTCTTGCCGGACCCGGTGGGCGTCGAGACGATCACGTTCGCCCCGGAGACCACCTCGATCAGCGCCTCCTCCTGGTGGGGGTAGAGGGTGAGGCCGCGCTCCTGCGCCCACGACTCGAAGGCTTCGTACAGGGCGTCGGGGTCGGCGGTCGGTGGGAGCTGATCGATGAGGGTCACGCCCCCATCTTGCCTGCCCTTCTCCCCCGGAGGGGAATCGGCTGCGAGTACGAAGATCATGACCGATACGCTGTGTCGCCGGCGCAACGTCGGCGCACCAGGTCAACTGGACAGCGGTACACGAGGAATGGGGCGGGAAGCGGCCATGATGGGACCAGCACACTCACTGTCCGGGGCCGCGGCCTGGCTGGGCGTGGGGGCAGCCGCCGCCGCGGCAGGGCATCCGATGCCCTGGCCGGTCCTCCTGGCCGGCTCCCTGATCTGTGCCGGCGCCGCGCTCGCCCCGGACCTGGACCACAAGGCGGCCACCATCTCCCGCGCCTTCGGGCCGCTCTCCCGCTGGATCTGCGAGATCGTCGACAAGCTGTCGTACGCCGTCTACAAGGCGACCAGGAAGCAGGGGGACCCGCGCCGGTCGGGAGGCCACCGGACCCTGACGCACACCTGGCTCTGGGCGGTCGTGATCGGCGCCGGCTGCTCGGGCGCGGCGATCTCGGGTGGTCGCTGGGCGGTGCTGGCGATCTTGTTCGTGCACATGGTGCTCGCGATCGAGGGCCTGCTGTGGCGGGCGGCGCGCGGCTCCAGCAGCGATGTGCTGGTCTGGCTGCTGGCGGCGACGAGCGCGTGGATCCTCGCGGGGATGCTGGACAAGCCCGGCAACGGCTCGGACTGGCTGTTCACGGCGCCCGGACAGCAGTACCTGTGGCTGGGGCTGCCGGTCGTGCTCGGCGCGCTGGTGCACGACATCGGGGACGCGCTGACCGTCTCCGGCTGCCCGATCCTGTGGCCGATCCCGCTCGGCCGCAAGCGCTGGTACCCGCTGGGGCCGCCGAAGCCGATGCGCTTCCGGGCCGGCAGCTGGGTGGAGCTGAAGGTGCTGATGCCGGTGTTCATGCTGCTCGGGGGCTGGGGCTGCGCGGCGGCGCTCAACGTGATCTGATCCGGGCCGCCCGCCCGGCACTGGGGGCGATCCGGCCGGGCCGCCCGGCACCGGGGGCGCGTCGCCCGCTCAGGGCACGTCCTGAGCGGCGCCCACCCGGTTCCGGCGCACGCCGGCCCCCACCCCGCTCAGGCGCACGGTGGTGTCCACTCCGCTCCGGCGCGCGGCGCCGCCCGTCCTGCTCCGTCGCCCGGCGGTGCCCGTCCCGCTTCGGCGTGCGGCGCCCGGGCCGGGGCTTCTCCTCAGGTGGCCTCGCCCGACTCCGTACCGCCGTACCGGCGCTCGAAGCGGGCGACGCGCCCCTCGGTGTCCACCGTGCGGGCCTTGCCCGTGTAGAACGGGTGGCTCTCGGAGGAGATCTCCACGTCGATCACCGGATAGCTCCGGCCGTCGTCCCACTCGATGGTCTGCTCGCTCTGCGCGGTGGACCGGGTGAGGAAGGCGTAGCCCGCGGAGCGGTCGCGGAAGACCACGGGGTGGTAGTCGGGGTGCTTGTCCTGCTGCATGGCGCCTCCTCGTGCACGGCGGTCGGGCAGGGAACGAGCGGGTCAGCCGGAGAGGGAGTCCCCGTCGACGATGTGCATCGCGGCCTCCTCCGCGGCGGCGGCGGCACCGTCGATGCCGACGTCGGTGGCGACCAGCGCGGCCTCCTCGTCCTCGTGTGCCCCTTCGTCGGGTGCCACGAGGCGGCCGGAGCGCTGATGGCCGACCTCGTTGTCGAGGGGTTCGCCGTCGGTGCCGTCGCAGTCACCGATGCCGTCGCCGCCGGGTGGGGCCGGGTCGGGCATCTCCTCGGCGAGCCGCCGGTCGAGGGACACGCCCTCGTATCGCTCGGCCGCCGTCACACCGACGTGATCCACCGCCCACGGCCGTTCCGGAGGGGACCAGCCGCGGTCGAGCGGGTCGCTGACGCCGTCGAAGTCCAGTGTGTCCTCGACGTCGAGCACTCCCGAGTCCTCCGCGACCTCCGAGGGATCGGGCTGGTAGACGTCGTCCCCCCAACCGTCGGGGCTGTCCACGAGTACCTCCAGGTGATGAGGACGGCCGCGTACCGCCGGAACGGGCCGCGGGCCGTCGGACCCGGCGCGGGCGGCCCGGGGGAAACCGATCGGCCCTCCGGTGGTTTCCACGCCGGTGCCCCTCTCCAGATTTCACCCCGGCTTCAAACCGCGCAACGGCACGCGCCCCGACCGGACTCCACGCCGCATGCGCGGCCCGCCGCGGCGGTGCCGTACCGCCTCGCGCACCCGGGCACCCGGGCTTTCCCGCTGATCTTCGCCGCGGAAATGCTGCTCAAGAGCAAGCAGGGCGGTACCTGGCGGCAGTCCGACTACCGCGACTGGCTCGTCAAGG